>JBDSSS010000190.1:0-24944 GCA_039928615.1 Terracoccus sp.
ACCAGTGGGCGTGGGAAAGTGGGCACTCGACTGAGGGTGGGGTCAGTCGACGAGGTCGAGCGCGATGTCGACGATGGGTGAGGAGTGCGTGAGCCCGCCGACGCTGACGAAGTCGACGCCCGTGCGGGCATAGTCGGCCACGACCTCGAGCGTCAACCCTCCGGTGGCCTCGATCTCGACGGGTTCGCCTGCGGCGCGGAGCAGCCCGACCGTCTCGGCGAGCATCTCGACGCTCATGTTGTCGCACATGATGAAGCGCGCGCCGGCGTCGTAGGCCTCCTGCGCCTCGGCCGGGGTCGTCACCTCGACCTCTATGGGCACCTCGGGGAAGCGGTCGTGGACGCGGCGGTAGGCGCCGGCGACGGAGCCGGCTGCGAGCTTGTGGTTGTCCTTGATCATCGCGACGTCGTAGAGGCCCATCCGCTTGTTGGTCCCCCCGCCGGCGCGCACGGCGTACTTCTCCAGCCAGCGCATCCCCGGCGTCGTCTTGCGGGTGTCGAGGACCATCGTCCCGCTGCCCTCGAGGGCATCCGCCCAGCGACGGGTGTGGGTCGCGACCCCGGAGAGCCGGCTCATGATGTTGAGGATCGTGCGCTCCGCGACGAGGATGACCCGGACCTCCCCGGAGAGGCGGGCCACGACGTCGCCCCGCTCGAGGCGGGCGCCGTCGTCGGACACGACCTCGATCGCCGGCACCCGTCCGCCGATGGTCCGCGCCACCGCCTCGAGGACGATCGCGATGACCGGCACCCCGGCGACGACGCCCGGCGCGCGGGCGACGATCTCGGCCACCCGCTCCTGGTCGGCCGGGATCGTGGCGAGGGTCGTCACGTCGAGACCGTCCGGCCCGAGGTCCTCGAGCAGGGCCACCTCGACCAGTCGGCGGGCGTGCACCTCGGGGAAGCCGGTCAGGCCGTCGGTCACACCGTCCATCTGGGGGTCACTCCGCATCGTCGGTTGCTCTGTGGTCGGTCTGGCCGACGCTGTCGAGACCCTCGAGGTTGGCCCGGGGCACCTCGTCCTGGCGGGCCACGAGGCTCCCGTCAGCAGCGCGGCGCAGCACGGTGTGGTGCAGGAAGTGGGCGTCGTCCCGATCCGGGAAGTCCTCACGCACGTGACCGCCTCGGGTCTCCTCGCGGAGCACGGCGGCATACGTCAGGGCGCGACCGAGGTGGAGCAGGTTGGTCGCCTCCCAGCTCTTGGGGCCGCCCTTCTTGCCGGCGTCGTCGTGCGCGCCGAGACCCGCGATCCGCTCGAGCTCGGCCTCGGTCGCGGCGAGCGACGCGGCCGAGCGGACCGTGCCGGAGCCGGCCGTCATCGTGCGCTGCACGTCGAGGCGTCGCCGTCCGCGGACCAGGCCGGGCACGTCGTGGGCGTCGACGGGGCTGGTCTCGACGAGCTCGCCGGCGCCGAGCCGATCGGTGAGGTCGTCGGCGATCCGTCGGGCGAAGACGAGCCCCTCGAGGAGCGAGTTGCTCGCGAGGCGGTTGGCCCCGTGGACCCCGGTGCACGAGGTCTCACCACAGGCATACAGCCCCTCGAGCGAGGTGCGCCCGCGCAGGTCGGTGCGCACGCCCCCGCTCGCGTAGTGCTGGGCGGGCGCGACGGGGAGCAGCTCGGTCGCTGGGTCGAAACCGAGCTCGCGGCAGCGCTGGACGATCGACGGGAAGCGCTTGTCGAGGAACTCCGCGCCGAGGTGGCGGCAGTCGAGGAAGACGTGGTCGCTGCCCGTCTCGCGCATCCGGTCGATGATCGCGCGGGACACGACGTCGCGCGGGGCGAGGTCGGCCATCGGGTGACGTCCCTGCATGAAGCGGTCGCCCGACCCGTCGACGAGGAAAGCGCCCTCACCACGCACGGCCTCGGAGATGAGCGGCTGCTGCCCGCGGGAGCCCTCACCGAGCCACAGCACCGTCGGGTGGAACTGGACGAACTCGAGGTCCGCCAGCTCGGCCCCGGCCCGGAGCGCCGCCGCCATCCCGTCGCCCGTCGCGACGGGCGGGTTGGTCGTCGAGGCGTAGATCTGGCCGAGGCCACCGGTCGCGAGGACGACGGCCCGAGCGTGGGCGGCGCCGACCCCGTCGACCTGGCCCTCGCCGATGACGTGGAGGGTGACGCCGCAGACCCGGGCGTCGGCGTCGGTGAGCAGGTCGACGACGAGCGCGTGCTCGATGACCTCGATGCCGGGGTCGTCACGGACCCGGTCGAGCGCGGCGATGAGCGCCCGGGAGATCTCCTTGCCCGTCGCGTCCCCGCCCGCGTGCAGGATCCGGTCGCGGTGGTGGCCGCCCTCGCGGGTCAGCGAGATCTTGCCGGTGTCGCCGCGGTCGAACTCGGCACCGAGCGCGATGAGGTCCCAGACGGCGCCGGTGCCCTCGCGGACGAGAGCCTCGACCGCCTCGGGGTCACAGAGGCCGACGCCGGCGACGAGCGTGTCGTGGACGTGCTCGGCGGCACTGTCCTCGGGCGACATGACGGCGGCGATGCCGCCCTGGGCCCACGCCGTCGAGCCCTCGTCGAGCACCGTCTTCGTGACGAGCAGGACGCGGTCGACGCGGCGGCGCAGGCGCAGCGCCGTCGTCAGCCCCGCGACGCCCGACCCGACGACGATGACGTCGGCAGTGGCGGTCCAGCCGGGCGCGCGGGACCGCAGCCGCCGCGGGATCGTGGTTCCGCTGGTCATCGGTGACGCCTTCCGTGGGTTCGCGTGGACGCTGCCCCTGACCGTATGCCGCTGGGCCGGCTCATGCGGTGAACGTCTCGAGAGCGTGTCCACCGGGCCCGACGAGCACCGGCAGGTTGTCGATGAGGCGGGTCGTGCCGACCCGTCCCGCGACGGCGAGCAGGGCCTCGCCGCGGTAGGACTCGGGCACGTCGACGAGCGTGTCCGGGTGGACGAGGACGAGGTAGTCGACGAGCGCGAGCGGCTCCCGGACGAGGACGGCCCGCGCGGCGAGACGCACCGCCGACGGACCCTCGGGCGCGGCCTCGGCTCCGGCTCGCAGGGCCGCGGAGAGGCAGCGCGCGGTGTCACGGTCGGAGTCGGTGAGGTAGGTGTTGCGGCTGCTCATCGCGAGCCCGTCGGGCTCCCGGACGGTCGGTGCGGCGACGACCCGGACGTCGAGGTCGAGGTCGCGGCACATCCGCCGGATGAGGAGCAGCTGCTGGGCATCCTTCTGCCCGAACCACGCCGCGTCACACCGGGTGAGGTGCATGAGCTTGCAGACGACGGTGAGCATCCCGTCGAAGTGACCCGGCCGCGACTGGCCCTCGAGGACGTCGCCGAGCGGCCCAGCGGAGACGCGCACACCGGGGTCACCGTCGGGGTAGACGACGTCGGGGGTCGGGGCGAAGACGAGGTCGACACCGGCATCGGCACAGATCGCGAGGTCGGCGTCGAAGGTGCGCGGGTAGCGGGACAGGTCCTCCTTCGGCCCGAATTGGAGCGGGTTGAGGAAGATCGTGACGACGACGTGCGCGTGCTGCTCGCGCGCCCGGCGGATCAGGGTGGCGTGCCCCTCGTGGAGCGCGCCCATCGTCATCACGACCGCGACGTCGCCGTCGTCGAGACGGGCCCGCGCGGCCCGGAGCTCGTCGCGGGACCGCACGACGACCGGGGCCGGACGGGCCCCGTCGGACGCAGGAGGGTCGCCGGGGTGGGGGTCCGTCATGGGGTCTCCTCGTCCTGGGCCAGCAGCTCGAGCAGCGGCCCCGCGCTCGAGGGACGCAGTCGTCCGCTGAGCAGGGCCCGCTGCGCCGTCGCGCGGGCCAGCGCGAGGTAGGTCGGCGTGATGTCCGGGGCCACCGTGCGCAGCATCGCGACGTGCCCGGCCACCGTACCGGCGTCGCCGCGGGCGACCGGTCCGGTGAGAGCGGCGTCACCCCGCTGCAGCGTCGTGGCGAGCGCCGCCGACAGCAGCGGCTCGAGGACCCGGGCTGGGTCCTCGATGCCGGCCTCGGTGAGCAGCTGCATCGACTGGGCCACGAGGGTAACGAGGTGGTTGGCGCCGTGCGCGAGCGCCGCGTGGTAGGTGACCCGGTCCTGCTCCGGGACCCAGAGCGGCTCGCCGCCCATCTCGATCACGAGGGCCTCCGCGAGGGGCCGGGCGAGGTCGACAGTGGTCACGCCGAAGGTGGCGTCGAGCAGCCGCTCGAGGTCGACCGGGGTGCCGGTGAAGGTCATCACGGGGTGCAGCGCGAGCGGCACGATCTCGCTCTCGGCGGCGGACGCGAAGACGGAGATCCCGTGAGCCCCCGACGTGTGCAGCACGAGCTGGCCGGGCGTGAAGGTCCGCGTCGCGGCGAGCCCCGCGACGAGCTCCTCGAGGGCGTCGTCGGGCACGGCGAGCACGACGAGGTGCGCCCCGGCCACGACGTCGGGCACCGGGAGCACCGGCACCCCGGGCAGCATCGTCGCGGCGCGTTCCAGGCTCGCCTCACTCACCGCCGAGACGGCCTTGACGTGGTGGCCGGCCTGGCGGAGCGCGGCCCCGAGGGCGGAGCCGACCCTCCCGGCACCGACGATGCCGACGTCGAAGCGGGCCGGTCTCTCGTGCGGTGCGCTCACGCACGGCACGCTATCGCCTACGGTCGGGGATCGTGGATCCCGTTCCCTGGCGCGAGGCGTGGCACGCGGCGCTGTATGCCGCTGACCGCGGGTTCTACGTCGCCGGCGGCGGGCCGGCGGCGCACTTCACGACGGCCACGCACGGTCCGTCGGGTGCGGTCCTCGCCGCAGCCCTGCTCCGGCTCTTCGCCCGGCACCACGGAGCCCTCCCCGCGGTCGTCGTCGACGTCGGCGCGGGCCGGGGCGAGCTCGTGACGCACCTGCAGGCGGTCCTCGACGACCCCGTCGAGTGGGCACTTTCCCCCGCCCCGGCGCGAGGGAAAGTGAGCACTCGAGTGGTGGGGGTGGACGTCGTGGCGCGGCCGGACGGTCTCGACGAGCGGGTCGGGTGGGTGCGCTCCCCCGGCGGGGCCGACCTCCCGGCCGACCTCGGTGGTGTCGCCGACCCGCTCGGCGACGCCCTCGTCATCGCCCACGAGTGGCTCGATGTCGTGCCCTGCGTCGTGGCCGAGGTCGACCGGTCGGGCACCCTCCGGGAGGTGCTCGTCGACCCCGCGACGGGAGAGGAGTGCGCGGGCGGGGCCCTCGCAGGCCCTGACCTGGCGTGGGCGCAGCAGCACTGGCAGGGCGGGCGCCCGGGGTCGCGTGTCGAGGTCGGGCGAGCCCGGGACGAGGCCTGGGCCGGTCTCGTGGGCCGGGTCCGGTCGGGCACCCTCGTCGCGGTCGACTACGGCCACCTCGCGTCGGGCCGACCCGACGGCGGGACGCTCACGGCATACGTCTCGGGTCGACAGGTCCGGCCGGTGCCTGACGGCTCGTGCGACGTCACGGCGCACGTGGCGGTCGACAGCCTCGACGCCGACGGCGTGAGCACCCAGCGGGGGGCGCTGCAGGCGCTGGGTGTGTGGGGCCGTGCGCCCGACCACGCGCTCGCCCGGACCGACCCGCAGCGCTACCTCGCCCTGCTTGCCCGGGCAGGGGCGGAGGGGCAGCTGCTCCACCCCGACGGTTTCGGGGCCTTCCGGTGGGCGGTGAAACGGGTCGACGCGGGCGACCTAACCTAGGTGCATGCGTCGCGCCCTCTCCCTCCTGCTCGGTCTCGCCTGCGCGCTCGGCCTCGCCCTCGCGCTCCCCGCCGCGGCGAGCGCCCACGACGTGCTCCAGGCGACGGACCCCGGCGACGGCGCGACGGTCGCGACGCTGCCTGCCTCGGTGAACCTCACCTTCTCCGAGCCGCCGCTCGCGATGGGCACGCAGGTCATCGTCACCGGCCCCGCCGGCACCGTCTCCGAGGGCGTCACGTCGATCGACGGCGGCGTCGTCCGCCAGGCCATCAGCGCCACGGCCCCCGGGGGCGACTACACCGTGACCTACCGCGTCACCGCCGACGACGGCCACCCGGTCACGGGGAGCTTCGCCTTCTACGCCGCCCACGGGCGCGACGGGTCCCCGGCCCGCCGCGGCCCGACCCCCCGCGCGGAGCCGGCCAGCGCGCAGGACACCGGCAGCAGCGCCCTCTTCGTGCCGATCATGCTGACGATCGTCGGCGCGACGATGCTGCTCGCCATCACCGGCTTCATCGTCCTGCGGACCCGCACCGACGACGAGGACTGAGACCCGGCGTCACGGTCACGACAGGGTCAACGACCGATGACGAGCCGCTCGTAGCCGCGGAGCACGAAGGTCGGTCGGCGGCTCGACTCGACGACGGTGAGCCCGGTGAGGTCGGACTGCCCGCCTAGGCCGCGAAGCAGCTCGCGCACCGAGATCTGCAGCTCCATCCGGGCCAGCGGCGCCCCGAGGCAGAAGTGCAGGCCGGCCCCGAAGGCGAGGTGCGGGTTGGGGTCGCGGGTCGCGTCGAACCGGTCCGGCTCGGCGAAGACGGCGGGGTCGCGGTTGGCCGCCCCGAGCAGGGCCGCGACCTTCTGGCCCTCCCGGACGGTCACTCCGTGGACGTCGACGTCGGTCGTCGCGGTGCGCTCGAAGAGGTGCAGCGGCGAGTCGTGCCGGAGCATCTCCTCGACGAGACGCTCGACCGCGGCCTCGTCGTCGAGGGCGGCGAGCAGGCCGGCCAGCTGGTCAGGATCCGCCGACCGGGCGGCGAGCAGCGACCCCAACCCGTTGCCGAACCCGTTGACGCTCGCCTCGTGCCCGGCGTTGAGCAGCAGGACCACGGTGGCGACGAGCTCCCGCGGTGAGAGCCGGTCGCTGCCGTCGCGCGCCTGCACGAGGGAGGTGAGCAGGTCGTCGCCGGGGTGGTCGGCACGCTCGGTGGCGAGCGCCTCGACGTAGGCGGCGAACTCGGCACAGGCCTGCTGCGCGGTCTCCTCGGCGGCGGACCCCGGCGCGACCTCGTACATCGCGACGATCGCCTGGCTCCAGTCCCGCAGCTGCTTCCAGTCGGCGACCGGCGCGCCCAGCAGCTCGCAGATGACGAGGACGGGCAGCGGCTCGGCATACGTCTCGATGACGTCGACGCGGCCGTCGGCGTCGAGCCGGTCCACGACGTCGGCGACGAGGCCGCGGGCGATCTGCTCGACGCGGGGGCGGAGCCGGGTGATGTGGCCGCGCGCGAAGGCTCCGGCGACGAGCCGCTTGAGGCGGGAGTGCTTGGGCGGCTCCGAGTCGAGGATCGAGTCGGCGTGCAGCCAGTCGAAGGTCGTCCACGGGTCGTCCTCGACCGCTGTCGACCGCTCCCGGTAGATCCGGCCGAGCCGACGGTCGCGCAGGACGTCGTTGGCGGCCGCGTGGGTCGTCGTGACCCAGAGGCCGAGCTCGTCGTGCCAGAGCACCGGTCCGCGCTCGCGGGCGGCGGCCAGGCCCGGGTAGGGGTCGGTGACGAAGGTGGGGTCCGAGAGGGAGAACACCCCCAGAGGATGCCATCCGTGACCGGCCGGGGCACACGGCATACTCGGGGACATGGCCCACGCCCCCACCCCGAGCACCCCCGCCCCGCCCGCGCGGGGACGGGAGCTCACCGTCGGGGTCGGCGCCGGTGGCCTCGCGACCGCCGACATGGTGCTCAACATCGGACCCCAGCACCCGGCCACGCACGGCGTCCTGCGCCTGCGGATCGTCGTCGACGGCGAGCGGATCATCAGCGCCGAGCCGATCATCGGCTACATGCACCGCGGGGCCGAGAAGCTCTTCGAGGTGCGCGACTACCGGCAGATCATCGTGCTCGCGAACCGGCACGACTGGCTCTCGGCCTTCTCCAACGAGCTCGGTGTCGTGCTCGGCGTCGAGTCGATGCTGGGGATGGAGGTCCCCGAGCGCGCCGTCTGGGCCCGCACCGCGCTCGCCGAGCTCAACCGGGTGCTGAACCACCTGATGTTCCTCGGCTCCTACCCGCTCGAGCTCGGGGCGATCACGCCGGTCTTCCATGCCTTCCGCGAGCGCGAGGAGCTCCAGGCGGTCATGGAGGAGGTCTCCGGCGGCCGGATGCACTACATGTTCAACCGGGTCGGCGGCCTCAAGGAGGACCTCCCGGCGGGCTGGCACGGGCGGGTGGCCACCGCCATCGCCAACGTCCGCCGCCGGCTGCCCGACCTCGAGCGGCTCATCGTCGGCAACGAGATCCTCGAGGCCCGCACCCGCGGCGTCGGCGTGCTCCCGCTCACGACCGTCAGGGCCCACGGTGTCTCCGGGCCGATCGCCCGCGCGAGCGGCCTCGACGTCGACCTGCGACGCGACACCCCCTACCTCGGCTACGGCGAGCTCTTCGCGCCGGGCGGACCGGGCCGGGTCGTCACCCGGACAGCGGGCGACTGCCTCTCCCGCCTCGAGGTGCTCCTCGAGCAGACCCACGTCAGCCTCGACCTCGCCGAGGCCGCGCTCGAGCGCCTGGCGGGGCTGCCGAGCGGGCCGATCAACGTCAAGCTGCCCAAGGTGCTCAAGGTCCCCGAGGGCGAGATCTACTGCGCGACGGAGAACCCGCTCGGCTTCAACGGCTACTTCCTCGTCTCCCGGGGCGACAAGACTCCGTGGCGCCTCAAGCTGCGGTCGGCGTCGTTCAACAACGTCTCGGTGCTGAGCGAGATGCTGCCCGGACACCTCATCGCCGACATGGTCGCGATCCTCGGCTCGATGTTCTTCGTCGTCGGGGACGTGGACAAGTGAGCGCGCCCTCTCGCAGCACCTGGCTGCGGGCCCTCGCGGTCGTCGCCATCACCGGCACCATCACGCTCGCGGCTGCCTGCTCCGAGGACGACGTCGTCGACACCGTGCCGCCCCCGTGGCCGACCCGCACGGTGACCCCCGACGGCCCGCCCGTCCCCCGGACCCCGGAGCCCGCGCCGACGAGCACGATCACCCCGGTCCCGGCACGCACCGGCACCTGAACGGCCTCAGGCCTCAGGCCTCGGTCTCGTCGTCCTCGTCACGCGGACGGATCCGGCACCACCACTGGACGACCATGCCCGCGGCAGAGAGCCCCCCGGCGACGAGGACGTGCACGGCGAAGAGCACCGCTCGGGTCCGCTGCGACTCGACGTCGGAGTCGGGCAGCAGGACGAGGAGGTTGGCGGCATACCAGCCGACGAGCACGGCGCCGGTGAGGGCGGCCGCCTGGCCGAGCACGAGCGTGCGGGCCGCGCGCAGCGGCGTCAGGCGACCGTCCCCACCGCCGTCGCGGACCTTCTTGACCTGCCAGCCGGCGACGAGCAGCCCACCGGCGAGGAAGAGCATCGCGACCAGACCGACCCACCCCGGCGAGGGGACGTGACCGCCCGGCGCGAGCCAGCGCAGGCCGAGCCACGCCACGACGGTCGTCAGCAGGGCGGCGAGCAGCAGGGTGGGTGTCCGGATGCTCCCGTGCGGGGTCATGCGATCGCTCCGTCCGGGCCGGGGCGGACCCCGGAGCGGTCGAGCCCGTCGAGAAGCACCGACACCGGGCGTATGCCGCTCTGCCCCGGGGCCGTTCGCAGCCGGGCTCCCGGGTCGGCGAGGTCCCAAGGGGCGAGGACGAAGGCGCGCTCCGCGGCCCGCGGGTGGGGCAGCAAGAGGGCCGGGTCGTCGGAGACGACCTCGTGACGGGTGCCGGGCGCGCCGAACTGGATCAGGTCGAGGTCGAGTGTCCTTGCGCCCCATTGGACCTCGCGCGTGCGGCCGTGGTGGCCCTCGATGGAGTGCAGCGCCGCGAGCAGGGCCGCGGGGTCGAGGTCGGCACGGCCGGTGGCGACGGCGTTGAGGTAGGCCGGCTGGTCGGGGCCACCCACGGGGTCGGTCTCGACGACGGGCGACACGGCGGTGACGGTCAGACCGGGGAGGGCGGCAAGGGCGTCCACGGCCGCAGCGAGCGTCTCTCCCCGGTCACCGAGGTTGGAGCCGAGGGCGATGACGACCGCCGGGGCGTTGGCGCGGCGGACCCGCACCTGGACGTCGGTGAAGGGGTGGCCGACCGGGGCCTCCGGCTTGTGCACGACGACCTCGACCACGTCGACGGCCGCGTGCCGCAGCACGTCGTCGGCGATGACCTCCGCCAGCCGCTCGATGAGGTCGAACGACGGCCCGGTGATGCGGGCCACGACGTCGTCGGCGACCGCGGCGTAGTTGACGGTGGCGTCGAGGTCGTCGCTCCGACCGGCGGGCTCGAGAGTGAGCTCCATCGTCACGTCGACGAGGAAGACCTGCCCGTCACGCTTCTCCTCGGCGAGCACGCCGTGGGTGCCGCGAGCCGAGACACCCTCCAGGACGATCCGGTCGGTCATCGCTGCCGCTCCCCGTCGTCGAGCGAGGGGACGTGCTCGAGGGCGGCACCGACGACGGCCAGCGACCGGACGGTCGAGGCCACGTCGTGCACCCGGACGCACCAGAGGCCCGCCATGGCCGCCATCACCGACGTCGCGGCCGTCTCGACGTCACGGTCGGCGGCCGGCCGGGGGGCCGAGTCGCCCGTCTGGCCCACCCGGCCGAGGAAGGTCTTGCGCGAGGCGCCGAGCAGGATCGGCTGGCCGAGGTCGTGCAGCTCGGGCAGCGCCGCCATCAGGGCCCAGTTGTGTTCCGCCGTCTTCGCGAAGCCGAGACCGGGGTCGAGCACGAGGAGCTCCTCGGCCAGCCCGGCGCCGAGGATGGCGTCCCGGCGCTGCGCCAGCTCACGGCATACCTCCGCGACGACGTCGTCGTAGTGGGCCAGCGACTGCATCCGCGTGCTGTGGCCGCGCCAGTGCATGGCGATGAAGGGCCGCCCGGCGCCGGCGACGAGGGGGACCATGTCGGGGTCGGCGAGGCCACCGGACACGTCGTTGACGAGCTCGGCGCCCGCCTCGACCGCGGCGGCTGCCACGTCGGCCCGCATCGTGTCGACGGAGACGACCGCTCCCGCCTCGGCAAGGGCGGTGATGACGGGGAGGACGCGCCGGCGCTCCTCGTCCGGTGAGGGGCGCTGCGCCCCGGGGCGGGTCGACTCCCCGCCCACGTCGAGCAGGTCGGCGCCCGCCGCGAGCAGCTCGAGGCCGTGGGCGATGGCCGCCTCCGGCTCGAACCACTCGCCGCCGTCGGAGAAGGAGTCGGGGGTGACGTTGACGACCCCCATGACGAGGGTCCGGTCGGTCGCACGCAGCAGGGACGCGGCACCCCTGCCGTCGGTGTCCTGGCCCGCCGTCACCGGTTGCCCTCGAGCATGAGCGACATCGCCTCAGCCCGAGTGGCGGCGTTGCGCAGCTGGCCGCGGACCGCGGAGGTGATGGTGCTCGCCCCGGTCTTGCGGATGCCGCGCATCGACATGCAGAGGTGCTCGGCCTGGATGACGACGATGACCCCCTGCACGTCGAGGTGCTCGACGAGGGCGTCGGCGATCTGGCTCGTCAGCCGCTCCTGCACCTGGGGGCGCCGGGCAAACACCTCGACGAGGCGGGCCAGCTTGGACAGGCCCGTGACCCGCCCGTCCTGGCTCGGGATGTAGCCGACGTGCGCCACCCCGTGGAAGGGGACGAGGTGGTGCTCGCACGTGCTGTAGAGCTCGATGTCCCGCACGATGACGAGCTCCTGGTGGTCGATCTCGAACGTCGTGCTCAGCACGTCCTTCGCCGACATGTCGAGCCCGGCGAAGACCTCGGCGTAGGCCCGCGCCACGCGGGCCGGGGTGTCGACGAGCCCCTCGCGGTCGGGGTCCTCCCCCACCGCGAGGAGCAGCTCGCGCACGGCTGCCTCGGCACGCGCGTGGTCGACGGGCACGTCAGCCTCGCTCACCCGGGTCGACCATGCGGTCGTCCGGAACCTCGATCACCTCGGTCGGCGGGTGCTCCTCGGCGAGCGGGTGGGCCCCGACCGAGGCGGCCTCGTCGATCTTGTCCTCGAGCTCCCGGTCGGGGGCGACGGGCGGGGGCAGCAGGCCGTTGTGGCCGTTCTGCGACGCCGTCACCTCGGCGGGGGTGAGCACCGGCGGGCGGTCGCTGAGCGTCCGGGTCCGCGACGACAGCCAGGTCGGGCGCGGCTGCTGCTTGGTGATCGGCGTGAAGAGCTCGGCGAGCTCGTGCGCGTTGAGCGTCTCCTTCTCGAGCAGCTCGAGGACGAGGTGGTCGAGCAGGTCGCGGTTGGCGTTGATCGACTCGTAGGCCTCGTCGTGCGCCTTCTCGATGAGGGCCCGGACCTCCTCGTCGACGATCTTGGCGATCTCCTCGGAGTAGTCGCGCTGGTGGCCCATGTCGCGGCCGAGGAAGACCTCGCCGTTGCTCTGGCCCAGCTTGATGGCGCCGATCCGCTCGGACATGCCGAACTCGGTGATCATCTTGCGGGCCATACCGGTGGCCTTCTCGATGTCGTTGCTCGCACCGGTGGTCGGCTCGTGGAAGACGATCTCCTCGGCGACGCGGCCGCCGAGGGCGTAGGCGAGCTGGTCGAGGATCTCGTTGCGGGTCGTGGAGTACTTGTCGTCGACCGGCATGACCATCGTGTAGCCGAGGGCCCGGCCGCGCGGCAGGATCGTCACCTTGGTCACCGGGTCGAGGTGGTTGAGCGACGCGGCGACGAGGGCGTGTCCACCCTCGTGGTAGGCCGTGATCTTGCGCTCCTTGGCCGACATGATCCGGGTCCGCTTCTGCGGGCCCGCGATGACGCGGTCGATGGCCTCGTCGAGCGCCTCGTTGTCGATGACCTTCTTGTCACCGCGGGCGGTGAGCAGGGCGGCCTCGTTGAGGACGTTGGCGAGGTCGGCACCCGTGAAGCCGGGCGTGCGGCGGGCGACGGCGAGCAGGTCGACGTCGTCGGTCACGGGCTTGCCCTGGGCGTGGACCTCGAGGATCCGGTGTCGGCCGATCATGTCGGGGGCGTCGACGGCGATCTGGCGGTCGAAGCGGCCGGGACGGAGCAGAGCCGGGTCGAGGATGTCGGGACGGTTGGTCGCCGCGATGAGGATGACGTTGGTCTTGACGTCGAAGCCGTCCATCTCGACGAGGAGCTGGTTGAGGGTCTGCTCGCGCTCGTCGTGACCGCCGCCCATGCCGGCGCCGCGGTGGCGACCGACGGCGTCGATCTCGTCAACGAAGACGATGGCGGGCGCATTGGCCTTGGCCTGCTCGAAGAGGTCTCGGACGCGGCTCGCGCCGACACCGACGAACATCTCGACGAAGTCGGAGCCGGAGATCGAGTAGAACGGGACGCCGGCCTCACCGGCGACGGCGCGCGCGAGCAGGGTCTTGCCCGTACCGGGCTGGCCGTAGAGCAGCACGCCCTTGGGGATCTTGGCACCGACCGCGAGGAACTTCGCCGGCTCCTGGAGGAACTCCTTGATCTCGTGCAGCTCCTCGATCGCCTCCTCGCAGCCCGCGACGTCGGCGAAGGTCACCTTGGGGGTGTCCTTCGTCTGGAGCTTGGCCTTGGACTTGCCGAACTGCATGACCCGGTTGCCGCCACCCTGCATCTGGCCCATCAGGAACCAGAAGAGACCGAGGATGATGATGATCGGCAGGATCGAGACGAGCAGCGATCCGAACCAGCTGCCCTGGTCGATCTCGTCGTCGGTGCCCTGCGGCGGCGGCGTCTTGTTGAGCGCGTCGACGACCTCCTGGCCGCGCGCGTCGACGTAATAGGCGTAGACCGACTTCGCATCCTTCACCGAGCCGTCGGCCGAGGTGTAGGGCGCCTTGAGGGTCAGCTCCATCCGCTCGTTGTTGAGCAGCTTGGCCGAGGTGACGTTGCCGGTGGTGATCTGCTTCATCGCGTCCGAGGTGTCGATGCGCGGGGCGCCGCCACTCGAGAAGGTGAGCGCGAAGACGAGCGCGCTGAGCAGGACCAAGATCCACACCAGCGGGGTGCGAAGTAACCGCTTTGCATCCATGTACGTGCGGGGCCGGGGGGCCCCGGTCCTCCTGCTCGTCCGGTGACTGTGTCCACCGGCTCAACGTCCGGTGGTCTCCCAGTGTTCCGCATCCCCGCTGCGGGTGCGCACCCCGCCCGGCCCCTGGCGCGCCCCCACCTCGTCAGCCGGTCGCGGCGCGCAGGGCCTCGAGGACGCGGGCGTCGATCCCGTCGGGGCTGAGCCGCACCTCGTAGTTCTCGTGGCCGGCCCAGTCGGCCAGCGCCGTGGCGACGTCCGGCGCGGCGAACCCCGCCGCGGCGAGTCGGGTGTGGACCTCCTCGGCCAGCACCCCCTCGAGCGGCTGCACGTCCTCGGGGTGGCCGAAGTACATCTCCCACTCGCCGAGCAGCCGCCCGAGCTCGGGGACCGGCAGCTCGTGGTCGTCGACCCGAAGGTCGGCGAGCACCCCGGACCCGTCGTAGCCCGAGCCCGGCTCGACGGCATACATCGCGGCGCTCTGACGACCCCTCGAGTCCCCGCCGGCGGCGTCACCGGCCACGAGGGCGGCGAGCAGCCGCTGCGCGAAGGGCCGGCCGGTCGAGGCCAGCCACGCCGCCTCCATGGCGGCGACGACCTCGGGACCGGTGAGGATGTTGCCCTGGATCGCGTAGGCGCTCGCGCCATCGTCCCGAGCGACCCCACCGGCCCAGTCGTTGCAGTCGGAGCCGGTGTGGGTCGCGGCGCCGCCCGCCGCGACGACGCCGACCTGGCGGGTCTCGCGGCCCTCGTCGAGCGCGGTCGCGGCGTCGAGGGCGGCCTGCGCCCCCTCACCGGCGCCGAGCCGCTCGAGCAGCTCCTCGACGTAGGCCACGCGGGCGAAGGACTGGGTGGCGACGGCGCCGACGCCGATCCGCGCGCCGGGCACGACGGCGCCCACGGCGAGGAACTTGCTCGCGACGGCCACGCCGTACGCCTCGCCCTGGCGGGCCACGATGGAGAAGGTCATGCCGTCATCCTGCCCGCTGCCGGGCTGCGGCGAACCTCAGGCGTAGACGTGCGGGGCGAGGGTGCCGACGCAGCGCAGGTTGCGGTAGGCCTCTGCGTAGTCGAGGCCGTAGCCGACGACGAACTCGTTGGGGATGTCGAAGCCGACGTACTTGACCGGGATGTCGACCTTGACGACGTCGGGCTTGCGCAGCAGCGTGCAGATCTCGACCGACGCGGGGCGGCGCGACTCGAGGTTGGACTTGATCCAGCTGAGCGTCAGGCCGGAGTCGATGATGTCCTCGACGATGAGCACGTGCTTGCCGCTGATGTCGGCATCGAGGTCCTTGAGGATCCGCACGACACCGGAGCTCTTGGTCCCCGAGCCGTAGGAGCTGACCGCCATCCAGTCCATCGGGGCCGTCCCGGGCAACGCCCGCATGAGGTCGGCCATGACGACGACCGCGCCCTTGAGCACCCCGACGAGGAGGAAGTCCTTGCCCTCGTAGTCCCGCCAGATCTCGGCGGCGAGCTCGCCCAGACGGGTCTGGATCTGCTCCTCGGTGAAGAGGACCTTCGCGAGGTCGTCTCCCATGTCCTCGTGGTCCACGACGGCTCCTGGTGTGCGGCTGGTGTGCGGCTGGTGTGCGGCTGGTGTGCGTGTGCAGGCGGTGCGACTCCATTCAACCGCACCCCGGCGGTCCGGTCGGTCGGCGGGCGCCGGGGCTCAGGCCCGCGCGGTGTCCCGCAGCGCCCGGAAGGTGATCACCCCGCGCTCGCGGGCGACGGACACGCCGCCGGGGACGTGGAGCGGCCCCTGTCCGTGCCAGCAGGTGAGCAGGGCGTCGAGCGACTCGACGTGCGCGGCGTTGACGTTCGCCAGCGGCGCGCCCGCCTCGGCGGCGAGCAGCCGCCAGACGCGGGTCCGGATCGCCCGGGGCAGGGCGGCGAGCGCCGCGAGGTCGACCCCGCCGCCGGCGACGTCAGGCAGCTCGGACCGGGCCCGTCGCGCGAGTGTCTCGAGGTAGTCGGCGTCCTCGCGCAGCAGGTCGGCGCTGCGCGCGAGCGCCGCCCCGAAACCGGGCCCCAGGTCGCCCTCGAGCGAGGCGAGCAGCCGCCGGGCGCGGACCCGCCGGAAGGACTCGTCCCGGTTGTGCGGGTCCTCCCACGGCTCGATGCCGTATGCCGCACAGGCGGCCTCCGTCGTTGCCCGCGGGAGTGCGAGGAGCGGGCGGACGAAGCGGTCGCGGCGGACCGGCATACCGGCGAGGGAGCGTGCCCCCGACCCCCGGGAGAGGCCGAGCAGGACCTGCTCGGCCTGGTCGTCGCGGGTGTGGCCGACGAGCACGAGCTCCGCGCCGAGGCGGTCGGCGACCGCGCTGATCGCGGCGTAGCGTCCGGTCCGGGCATCGGCCTCCAGCCCGGCGCCGGTCGTGGGCACGTGCGCGAGGGTCACCTCGACGGGGTCCAGGCCCATCCCCCGGCAGAGGGCCGCGGCATCGGCGGCGACGACGTCGGAGCCCGCCTGGAGCTGGTGGTCGACGACGACGGCGCCGGCCCGCAGTCCCGCCCGGGGCGCCTCGAAGGCGAGGGCTGCGGCGAGGGCCACCGAGTCGGGTCCCCCGGAGCAGGCGACGAGCAGCAGCGCGCCCTGCGGCAGACCCGAGAGGTGCTGCCGGACGGCGAGGCGGGTGGCGGCGACGGCGGGGTCGGGACCGGACATCGGCGAGTGCCCCGGCCGCTCAGCCGTGGACCCGGCGGACCCAGGCCTCCGGGTCGAGGATCTCGGTCGGCCGGGGCAGCGTCTCCGGGGAGGTCCAGACGGCGTTGAACCCGTCGCGACCCACGGTGTCGGTGACCTTCCGGACGAAGACCGCCCCGTCGCGGTACTGGCGCATCTTCGCCTCGAGCCCGAGCAGCTTGCGCAGGATCCGGTCGATCCCGACGGAGCCGTTGCGGCGCTGGGTGAACTTGCGCCGGATCTCCGCGACCGACGGGATGACGGCCGGGCCGACGTCGTCCATGACGACGTCGGCATGCCCCTCGAGCAGCGACATGACGGCGGTGATCTCGGCGATCTTCGCCTTCTGCTCCGGCGTGGCGAAGATCTGGCCGATGCCCTCGCCCGAGGTGAAGGCCTCGGGGAGGTTCTTGGTCAGCTGCTCGAAGCGCTTGGTCAGGTCCTCCGGCGTCGGCGCGAGGTCGACGGCGAGGCCCGAGGTGGCGGCGACGAGGTGGTCGCGCAGCCACGGCACGGCGGTGAACTGGACCCGGTGGGTCTCCTCGTGCAGCGCCACCCAGCGGCGGAAGTCGCGCGGGGTGACCTGCATCGTGCGCTCGGTCGCGACGATGTTGGGGACGACGAGGAACAGCCGGGGGGTGCCGCCCGGCGCGAGGTCGTACTGCCCGAGCACCTTGCTCGACATGAAGGCGAGCAGGCCGCCCATCTCCGCGCCGGTCACCTTGCTGCCGATCGCGGCTGCCGTCGCGCCACCGGTGGACTTCGTGGCCTTCTCGGCCAGCTTGTCGATGACGGGCTCGAGCAGCGAACGGAAGGAGTCGACGTTGGCGTCGATCCAGCCGGGGCGGTCGACGATGAGCACGGCCGGCGCGCCGTCGGGGGCGTGGAGGCCGCTCGTCCCGGCGACGGGCTCCACCGCCTCGGTGGCCGCGGCCCGCAGGTCGGCGACGATGTCGGCGGCCTCGCCCGGGGTGATCTGGGGGCCGGCCTTGACGACCCTCCGGCCGGTCCGCTTCGCGAAGTCGTAGTCGACATAGGGGCCGGTCCGCTGCTCGACGGACCTCTGGACGGACGCCGTCTCGGTCATGCCAACCCCTCCCGGGTCGGGGACCGTCTCGGCCCCCGGTGGTGGTGTGCGTGCTTCCGTCGGGTCATACCCGACCCGTGCCGCGACGGGTCGGCGGTCACAGTAGGGCCAACGCCGACCCCCGGTCGAACGTTCCCCCGCCCACCTCGCGGGCGGTCAGTGACAGCCGCAGTCGGCGAGGGTCGCGACGTAGCGGTCGAGAGCGGTGCGGGCCGCCGCCGTCGGGGCCGTTCCGACGAGCCCGGCATAGACGAGGAGCCGGCCGCTGACGTCGACGACGCTCCCCGCGAGGGCGTTGGCGCCGGTGAGCGTCCCGGTCTTGGCCCGCGCCCGGCCGGCTGCGTCGTGGGTGGCGCCGCCGTCGAAGCGGCCCGCGAGCGTGCCGGTCAGACCCCCGATCGGCAGGCCGGCCAGGGCCCGGCGGAGCACGGGGTCGCTCCCGTCGTAGCCGAGGAGCAGCACGTCGGTGAGCAGCCGGGCGGTCACGCGGTTCTGCCGCGACAGGCCGCTCGCGTCGCTGAGCGCCACCCCTGACGCGTCCACCCCGAGGGCGGCGACCTCGCGGCGCACCCAGGCGCCGGTCGCGGCGAAGGTCGTGCCGCCCGCCTTCGTGGCGTCGACACCGGACCGGTGGGCTGCCTGGCGGGCGAGGATCTCGGTGAGTGCGTTGTCGGAGTCGGTGAGCGCGAGGGCGAGCTGATCACCGACGGGGGCCGACTCGACCGAGCCGAGGACCGTCGGCGCCGCGCCCGCGCTCGCAGCCGGCGCAGGCTTCGCGGGCTTCGTCGAGACGGTGACCTCGACGCCCCGCTCCTCCAGCCGCTGGGCGAGCAGGTCCCGCGTCGACGCGACGGGGTCGGCGGGTCCGGGCCGGCCGCCCCTGGCCCGCTGGTCCGAGCGTCCGAGCATGGCGACCGCCCCGGTGATCCCGAGCGGCCGGAAGGTCCGGTCCCACGTCGGGGCGAGGAGCGGCCCCGCGGCATACGTCGTGTCGACGGAGAGGGTGACCCGGCGGCGACCCTCGCGCTCGAGGGCCTCCGCCACCTGGTCGGCGAGGTCACCGAGCCCGGCCCGTCCCGCGACCGCGTCGGGGTCGCCGGCGCCGGGAGCGAGGAGGGAGTCCCCACCGGCGACGAGGATGACCTGGCCGGCCGACGCACCCTCGACGACCTCGGTGCGCAGCACGTCGTCGGCACCGAAGACGTGCGAGATCGCCGCTGCCGAGAGCAGCTTGGTCGTCGAGGCCGGGATCCGCCGCTCCGCGCCACCACGGTCGAGGAGCACCTCGCCGGTCTGGCCGTCGCGGACGACGAGCGACGCGTCGTCGAGGGCGGGCAGGGCGAGGACGGTCCGCAACGCGGCGGTGACGCCCGGACCGGTCGGGGCGTCCGGGGCACCCGCGAGCGGGGGCAGCGGCATACCGACGGAGGTCGACGCCGACGGCTGCGAGACGAGCGGCAGGGTGCGGGTGCCGGCCGTCTCGGTGGGCGGCGGCGGGGGCAGCGGGCGGGTCGTGAGCAGCCCCGGCGCGTGGTCGGTCGCGTCGAGGCCGAGGTAGCCGAGCAGCAGCGCACCGACCGTGCCGGCGACGACGAGCGACCGCCTCATCAGGCCCTCCCTCTCGTGTCCTCGTCGGATCGGTGCTTGCCGCGCGACCCGCGCTTCGCGAATCGCGGCGGCTGCTGCCACACTGTCGCGGAAGATTCTGTCAGCACCGGCGCCGCCGCCCGCGTCCGGCGCGGCACCGAGCACGCACACACCGAGGCACACGAAGGGGCAGACGTGGAGTTCGACGTCACCATCGAGATCCCGCGCGGTCAGCGCAACAAGTACGAGATCGACCACGCGACGGGGCGGGTCCGGCTCGACCGCTACCTCTTCACCCCGATGGCCTACCCGGCCGACTACGGCTACATCGAGGACTCCCTCGGCGAGGACGGCGACCCCCTGGACGCGCTCGTGATCCTCCCCGAGCCGCTCTACCCCGGCGTCGTCGTCGAGTCGCGGCCCGTCGGCATCTTCCACATGGTCGACGACGGCGGTGGTGACGACAAGGTGCTCTGCGTCCCGGTCGACCCGCGCACCGACCACATCCAGGACATCGGCGACGTCAGCGACTTCACCCTCGCCGAGATCCAGCACTTCTTCGAGCGCTACAAGGACCTCGAGCCGGGCAAGTTCGTCAAGGGCTCCGACTGGGGCGACCGCGCCGCCGCCGAGAAGGTCATCACCGAGGCGATCGAGCGCGCCAAGGACCAGGGCGTCTCGACCGCGCGCTGGGCGATGCCCACCGGTCACTGACCTCGACACCAGCAGGTATGCCGCTGGGCGCGCTCCCGGGTGGGGGCGCGCCCAGCGGCGTCTGCGGGTCGATCAGTCTGCGGATCAGTCGGCGACCGGTGCTGCCATAACAGCACTGCGTGCAGACTGATCCGCCGCTTGATCGTCGGCGGCCGGCTCTGCCGCGAGCTGCGGCCGGCGCAGCACGAGGTTGGCGACCGCGAACGCGATGGCGGTCGCCCCGGCCGAGGCGAGGAACGCCCCCTGCATGCCCGGCACGAACCGGCCCGGGACCGCCCCGGAGGCGTAGACGCTGACGATGACCGCGAGGCCGACCGCCCCGCCGAGCTGCTGCGTCGTCTGGAGCAGGCCGGAGACGCTGCCGGCGTGGGCCCGGTCGACCCCGCCGAGCACGATGACCGTGACCGGCATGAAGACGAGCGCGGCCGAGGCGCCGTTGAGCACGAGCGGACCGAGCAGGTGCACGGCATACGTGCTCGTCTCGGTGAGCGTGCTCAGCCAGACGAAGCTCGTGACGAGTCCGGCGGTGCCGACGATCATGAGCAGCCGGGGACCGACCCGGGCCACGAGACGGGCGCTGACCCGCGACATCGCGAAGATCGCGAGGCTGAGCGGGAGGAACGCGACACCGGTCGCGACGGGGCTGAATCCGAGGACGAGCTGGAGGTACTGCGTCACGAGGAAGAACGTCGAGAACTGGGCGCCGATGACGAGGGCCATGACGATGAGCGCTCCGACGCGCTGCCGGTTGCGGACGAGGACGGGCGGCAGCAGGGGGTCGCGGACGCGGCCCTCGGTGCGGACGAAGACGGTGATCAGCACGATGCCGAGGACGAAGGCGCCGATCGTCAGGGGCGAGGACCAGCCGCGGTCGGGGGCGTTGATGAAGCCGTAGACGATCGAGACGGACCCGACGGTCGCGGTGACGGCGCCGACGACGTCGAAGTGCCCGGTCCGGCGCTCGGTCTCGGTGACGAAGCGTCGGGCCAGGACGAGCACGGCGATGCCGATCGGCACGTTGACGAAGAGCGTCCAGTGCCAGCTGACGAAGTCGGTGAGGATGCCGCCGAGGAGCAGGCCGAGCGAGGCACCGGCCGACGAGACGGCGGTGAAGAGCGCGAGCGCGCGGTTGCGCGAGGGCTCGTCGGGGGCGCTCGTCGTCAGCAGGGCGAGCACACCGGGGGCGGCGAGCGCCGCGCCGACGCCCTGCGCGGTGCGGGCGGCGACGAGCCAGCCGGCGGTCGGGGCGAGGCCACCGAGCAGGCTCGCGAGCGTGAACAGGGCCAGGCCCGCCTCGAAGGTGCGCAGCCGGCCCAGGACGTCGCCGAGCCGACCGCCGAGGAGCAGCAGGCCACCGAACGCGAGGGTGTAGGCGTTGAGCACCCACGACAGCCCGGCCGGACTGAAACCGAGGTCGGTCTGGATGTGGGGCAGCGCGACGTTGACGACCGTCGCGTCGAGCACGAGCATCAGCTGGGCCACGAGGACGATGCCGATGCCGATGCCCGCGCGGCGGGGCGAGGCACCGGTCCCGGGCCGGGCCCCGGTCGTGGTGCTGGAGGTGGTGGTCATGGAGCGCCTCAGGGTGTCGGGTCGGAGATGGGGGTCATCGGGGTGAAGGCGGTGGCGCGGCGGCGGACGTCGGTGTCGCGGTGCGGGTGGGGCAGCGGGGCGCGCGTCGAGGCGGCGCGGCGGGCCATGTCGAGGCGCAGCGCCTTGCGGGTCGGGCGCAGCGTCGGGCTGGGGTTTCGGGTGATCGGTGTCATCGGTGCCGGGCTCCTCGATCGTGCTCATCGGCGGTACAGTTAACGGAGAAACACTCCGGTTCTACGAAGACCACCATACGGAGACGATCTCCGTTTAGCAAGGAGAGCTGTACCGATGCCTGCCGACGCCAGTGAGGTGACGATGGAGCGGTCCCCCGAAACCGTTGCTGCACAGACGGTTCCGGCTGGCCGGACTCCTGTCGAGAGCTCCACCGAGGTGCCCCGACCGATGCGCGCCGACGCGAGGCGCAACTACGACAAGATCCTCGCGACGGCCCGGATCGTCTTCACCGAGCGGGGCACCGACGCCTCGCTCGACGAGATCGCCAGGCGCGCCGGCGTGGGTCCCGGCACGCTCTACCGGCACTTCCCCACCCGCGAGGCGCTCGTCGACGGCCTGATGAAGGACTGGACCGACCGGGTCACGGCCGATGCCGACGCCGCGATCGCGACCGGCCTGCCGGCCCGGGAGATGCTGACGGCGTGGTTCGACCAGTTCGTCGACCACATCACCCTGCACCGCGGCGCTGCCACGAAGATCGCCGCCGCGATGGATGACCCCGCCTCCCCGATGTACCGCAAGTGCCGGGTCATGGCCGACGCGAACCGTCGCGTCGTGGCGCACCTCAGTGAGCGCGGCGACCTGCGACCCGGCGTCGACGCCGTCACCGTGATGCGGCTCGTGAGCGGCGTCGCGAGCGTCGCCGATGCGAGCGCCGCCGACATCGACGTCGCGCCGATGCTCGACATGCTCGTCGAGGGCATCGTCTCCGACTCCCGCGGCTGACCGGCGACGGGCGACCGGCGACCGGCTCACCCCCGCCCGCCGGTCGGGGCGCGGGACCCGGGCGGCAGGATGACCGGCATGGACCTGCACCTGTTCACCGAGCCCCAGCAGGGCGCCACCTACGACGACCTGCTCGGCGTCACCCGCGCCGCGGAGGACCTCGGCTTCGACGGCTTCTTCCGCTCCGACCACTACCTGCACATGAGCGGCGACGGCGGGGTCGGGCCGACCGACGCCTGGACGACGCTCGCCGGCCTCGCCCGCGAGACGACGCGGATCCGCCTGGGCACCCTCGTCACGCCGGCGACCTTCCGCCTGCCCGGACCGCTCGCCGTCCAGGTCGCGGGCGTCGACCGGATGAGCGGCGGACGGGTCGACCTCGGGCTCGGCGCGGGGTGGTTCGCGGCCGAGCACACGGCATACGGCATCCCCTTCCCGGAGGTCGCCGAGCGCTTCGACCGCTTCGAGGAGCAGCTCGCCGTCATCACCGGGATGTGGCGCACCGAGGTCGGCCAGACCTTCTCCCACCCCGGCCCGCACTACCCCGTCGTCGACTCCCCCGCGCTCGCCAAGCCGGCCCAGCCCGGCGGGGTCCCGATCATCATCGGCGGCGGTGGCAAGCGGCGGACCCCGGCACTCGCCGCGAGGTATGCCGCTGAGTTCAACGCCGGTTTCGTCGACCCCGAGCGCACGCGATCGCTCTTCGAGCGCGCGGGAGACGCGTGCGAGGCGATCGGCCGCGCGCGGACCGACCTGCGCACGTCCGCGGCCCAGGTCATCTGCCTCGGTCGCGACGAGACCACCCTCCGGCGCCGCGCCGACGCGATGGGTCGCGACCTGGCCGAGCTGCGCGAGAACGGGCTCGCCGGCACGCCCGACGAGGTGCGCGAGCGGCTTGCGGCCTTCGAGGCGGTGGGCGCCGACCGGATGTACCTCCAGGTGCTCGACCTCTCCGACCTCGACCACCTCGCCGACATCGCCGACGCCCTGGTCCGCCCCTGACCGACCCACCCCGTCGAGTGCGCAGTTTCGCCCGCCGCCGGCCCGGAGGTAAGTGAGCGCTCGACGCCCCATCTGTCGAGTGCGCAGTTTCGCCCGCCGCCGGCCCGGAGGGAAGTGAGCACTCGACGGGAGGGGTGAGGCGGGGCGGAGTTGCACTGCATAGGTTGTCTATGTAACTTGGTTCTTCGTGACCGACCCGACCAGCCTGGGCAACGACCTGTTGCGCTCTGCTGCCCGCCTCAGCCGGTGGGCCAGCCGCAACGCCTCCTTCGACGTGCCGTTCGCGCAGGCCCGGCTGCTCGCCCTGCTCGACGAGCTCGGGCCCTCGCGGGTCAGCGCTCTCGCGGCAGCCGACCACAGCAGCCAACCCACCGTCACGACCCAGGTGCAGCGCCTCGATGCCGCCGGCTGGATCAGCCGCTCCACGGACCCTGCCGACGCCCGGGCCAGCGTCATCGCGCTGAGCGACGACGGGCACGCGGCGCTCGCTCGGGTCCGCGAGGCACGTCTCGCCGCCCTCGCCCCGGCCCTCGACCAGCTCGACGAGCCCGCCCTCGAGCGGGTCCGGGTCGCCGTCGAGGTGCTCGACGACCTGCTCGCCCTCGCCGCCGGCAGCACGCCCACCACCATGACCAACCCCAGCATGACCAACCCCAGCACGACCAACCCCAGCACGACCAACCCCAGCACGACCACCACCCCCTGAGAGGACCGATGCCCACCATGTGGCGCCAACCCAAGACCGTCTGGTCGATCGCCTTCGCCTGCGTGATCTCCTTCATGGGGATCGGCCTGGTCGACCCCATCCTCAAGCCGATCGCCGACGAGCTCGGAGCGGGCCCGTCCCAGGTCTCGCTGCTGTTCACCAGCTACCTCGCCGTGATGGGCGTCGCGATGCTCGGCACCGGGTGGGTGAGCAGCCGCGTCGGCGCCAAGCGCACCCTGCTGCTGGGCCTCGCCCTCATCATCGTCGGCGCCGGCCTCGCCGGGACCCAGGACACCGTCGGCGGCATCGTCGCCTTCCGCGCCCTGTGGGGCCTGGGCAACGCCCTGTTCATCGCGACCGCCCTCGCCACCATCGTCAACGCCGCCGCCGGCTCGGTGAAGCAGGCGATCATCCTCTACGAGGCCGCGCTCGGTGTCGGCATCGCGACCGGGCCGCTGCTCGGCGGATGGCTCGGCGGCATCTCCTGGCGCTGGCCGTTCTTCGGCGTCGCCGTCCTCATGGCCGTCGCCTTCATCGGCACGGTGACGACGCTCCCCGCGACTCCCCGACCCGAGCACCCGACGTCGCTCTCGGCGCCGCTGCGGGCACTCGGCCACCGCGGCCTGCTCACCGTCGGCATCACCGCCCTGCTCTACAACTTCGGCTTCTTCACCCTGCTCGCCTTCACGCCCTTCCCCCTCGGCCTCGGTGCGCACGAGATCGGCTTCATCTTCTTCGGCTGGGGACTGCTGCTCGCGATCACCTCGG
>JBDSSS010000191.1:0-24489 GCA_039928615.1 Terracoccus sp.
ATGACCCGACAGGGGTGGCAGAATCGGCGCATGCCCCGTGCCATCGCCACCACCACTGACGTCGACCGTGACGACCTGCTGGCCTTCGTTCGGCCTCGCCACGACATGGTGCTCGTCACCTCCCGTCGTGACGGGCGCCCCCAGGTGTCACCGGTGACCGGTGGCGTCGACGACCAGGGCCGCATCGTGATCTCGACCTACCCCGAACGAGCCAAGACGACCAATGCCCGTCGACGACCCCAGGTCAGCGTGATGGTGCTCTCCGATGACTTCGGGGGCGCCTGGGTGCAGGTCGACGGCGACTGCGAGGTGCTCGACCTGCCCGACTCGGTCGAGCCGCTCGTCGACTACTTCCGTGCCATCTCGGGCGAGCACCCCGACTGGGACGAGTACCGCCAGGCCATGCGCGACCAGGGCAAGTCGCTGCTCCGGATCACGCCGACCCGCTGGGGTCCGATCGCCACCGGCGGGTTCCCGCCGCGCCTCGCCAACTGACGTGCTGCGCGTCGGGGTCACCGGCGGGATCGGCTCGGGTAAGTCCACGGTGAGCGCCCGCCTTCGTGCGCTCGGCGCCGATGTCATCGACGCGGACCAGGTGGCCCGCGCGGTCGTCGAGCCGGGCCAGCCGGCGCTGGCCCGGATCCGGGAGCGTTTCGGAGCGGAGGTGATCCGCGACGACGGTTCGCTCGACCGGGCAGGCCTGGCCGCCGTCGTCTTCGCCGACCCGGCCGCGCTGCAGTCGCTCGAGGAGATCACCGGCCCGGCCATCAACGCCCAGGTCGCTGATCGACGCAGCCGGGTGCCGCGCGACCGGGTCTCGGTCTTCGACATGCCGCTGCTCGTCGAGCGCGGCCTGTGGGTGCACGAGCACCTCTCCGTCGTCGTCGAGGTCGACACCGAGACCCGGGTCCGACGTCTCGTCGAGGGTCGCGGTCTCGGCGAGGCCGATGCCGGCAGACGCATCGCGGCGCAGGCCACCGACGTGCAGCGGCGGGCGGTCGCCGACGTCGTGCTCGACAACACCGGGACACCTGAGGACCTCGAGCGGCTCGTCGACGAGCTGTGGGCCGACCGCCTCGCCCCCTACGACGCCAACCTGCGCTCCGGCACCCGCACGCGGCGTCCCGACACCGACGCGGTGGTGGCGCCGCGCTCCGACTGGGCCGCCCGCGGCGACCGCGTCGTCACCCGGATCGAGGCGGCCCTCGCCGACGCGGGCGGGGTGGCCGGCGTGGAGCACATCGGGTCGACGGCGGTCCCGGGCCTGCTCGCGAAGGACGTCATCGACGTGCAGGTCGGGGTGCGCTCGCTGACCGACGCCGACACGGCCGAGTTCCGCAGCGGCCTGGCCCGCGCTGGCTACCTGCTCTCCGTCGGCAACGAGCGCGACACCCCGCACCCGGTGGGGGCGGCGCCGGAGCAGTGGGCCAAGCGCTTCTGGGGCGGCTGCGACCCCGGAGAGATCGTCCACGTCCACGTGCGCGCGCTCGGATCAGGGGGTTGGCGTTTCGCGATCCTGTTCCGCGACTGGCTCCGCGCCGACCCCGAGGCGCTCGAGGCGTATGCCGCAGAGAAGCGTCGGCTGCTCGCGCTCGACCCGCGCACGGACGCCTACGTCGACGCCAAGGAGCCGTGGTTCGACGGTGCGTGGCACCGCGCCGAGTCCTGGGCCGCCCGGACTTCCTGGACACCCCCGACCCACCCCTGAGTCGAGTGCGCATTTCCCCCCGCGCCACGGTCACGGGTGGGCACTCAGGGAGTGAGCGGCATACCTGAGCGGTGCGCGGTGTTGTCGACGGCATGCGTGGTGAGTTCAAGGTCCTTGGTGGCAAGCTCGTGGCGGTCGACGTCGAGGTGGTCGACGACCGACTGGCGGAGGTCAGCGTGTCCGGCGACTTCTTCCTCGAGCCCGACGAGGCGCTCGGCGACATCAACGCCGCCCTCACCGGGCTGCCGGCGGAGGCGAGTGTCGAGCAGCTGGCCGCCGCGGTCACCGGGGCGCTGGGCAGCGAGGTGGCCCTCATCGGCTTCTCCGCCGAGGCGATCGGGATCGCCGTTCGTCGTGCGCTGGGCAAGGCGACCGGCTGGCACGACCACGCGTTCGACGTCATCCCGGCCAAGGTGCTCCACCCCGCCATGCACGTGGCGCTCGACGAGGTCATCGCCCGCGAGGTCGCGGCGGGGGAGCGGCCGCCGACGCTCCGCTTCTGGGACTGGGACAGCCCGCTCGTCGTGATCGGCTCCTTCCAGTCGGTGCGCAACGAGGTCGACCCCGACGGCGCCGACCGGCACGGCATCGACGTCGTCCGCCGGGTCTCCGGCGGGGGTGCGATGTTCATGGAGCCGGGCAACTGCATCACCTACTCGCTCGTCGTGCCCAGCTCGCTCGTCGAGGGGCTCAGCTTCGAACGGTCCTACTCCTTCCTCGACGAGTGGGTCATCGGCGCGCTTGCCGAGGTGGGGGTCAACGCGCACTTCGTGCCGCTCAACGACATCGCCTCCGACCAGGGCAAGATCGGCGGCGCCGCGCAGAAGCGCTTCGCAGCCGGCGCGGTGCTGCACCACGTGACGATGAGCTACGACATCGACGCAGACAAGATGCTCGAGGTGCTGCGGATCGGTCGCGAGAAGATGAGCGACAAGGGCACGAAGTCGGCCAACAAGCGGGTCGACCCGATGCGCTCGCAGACCGGCATGACGCGCGCGGCGATCCTCGAGTCGTTCGCCGCCTCGTTCGCGGCCCGCTACCGGTCGACCCCGTCCGACTACACGGAGGCCGAGCTGGCCGAGGCGGCGCGTCTCGTCGAGGAGAAGTTCTCCACACCCGAGTGGACGCACCGGGTTCCCTGAGCACGATGTCGGCCGGCTGCCTAGAGTCGGGTCATGGCGACGACGGCGAGGCGAGGAGCCCTTCGCACCGTGTACGCCCTGCTGGTCCTCGACCTGCTCGCCGCGGCCTGCGCCGTCGAGGCTTCGAGCAGCAGTGGGCCGCCCGGAGTCCCCACCTCGGCGTCCGTCAGCTCGTCAGCCAGCCCGTCAGCCAGTCCGTCACCGACGACGACCCCGAGCGCGCCGGCCACGGGTGCCCCCTCGTCGGGACCCGGCAAGGGCGCTCGACCAGTGCGACTGGCTTTCGCCGGCGACGTCCACTTCGAGCGTCGCGCGGCCGAGCTGCTCGATGACCCGGGGCCGCTGGCGGACGCCGTGCGCGAGACACTCGGTGCGGCGGACTTCGCCATGGTCAACCTCGAGACCGCGCTCGGGACCGGAGGTGCGCCGCTCCCCGGCAAGAAGTACACCTTCAGGGCGCCGGTGTCGGCGCTCGGGACGCTGGCCGCAGCAGGGGTCGACGCGGTCAGCCTGGCCAACAACCACGCGGTCGACTTCGGCGGGGAGGTGCTAGCCCAGACGCTCGCAGCGAGGGAGACGAGCCCGATCCCGCTCGTCGGCATCGGGCGCGACGTCGACGACGCGTTCACGCCGCTGCGGGTCGAGATCGAGGGTGTGCGCTTCGCGGTGCTCGCGTCCTCTCAGGTCCGGGACGAGACCTCGCTCGAGCACGCGGCGACGGTGTCACGCCCCGGCATCGCCGCTCACCTCGACCTCGCCCGACTGCGTCGCGCGGTGCGCGAGGCCGCAGCGACGAGCGACGTCGTCGTCGTCATGCTGCACTGGGGCACGCAGTACACCCGCTGCGCCGACGACCGGCAGCGCCGGACGGCCCAGGCGTTGGCGGCGGACGGGGCGGACATCCTCGTGGGCGGCCACGCGCACCGGCCGCAGGGCGCAGGGTGGACGGGTCGCAGCTACATCGGATGGGGGCTGGGCAACGTCGTCTGGTACCACACCGAGGACGGGGCGGACGAGTCCGGCGTGCTCACCGTCGAGGTGGACGGGGACTACGCGCGCTCGACGACGATGGCCGACGACGTGCCCGGCCGCGCGGCCCGGGAGCGCTCGGTCGTCGTCGCGCACACCTGGACGCCGATGCTGGTCGGTCAGGACGGGGTGCCTCGGGTGACCGACGATCGGAGCACGGCTCGGCTGACCGCCGCGTGGGATGTGGCGACCGAGTGCGGTGACCTCGCTGCGGCACCGCTGCGGCGTCCCGGTTGAGGGGAGCGTGGGGTGGTCGCGCTCACGCTCGTGGTCGCGGTCGGCGGCACTTGTGGATGTCACCGCTGTCGGTGGTCGGACGTACGGTTGACCCATGCGTCCCACGACCGACCTGCAGCGCACGGTGGCCCCCTTCGAGGTCATCTCCGAGTACACCCCCAGCGGTGACCAGCCGACGGCCATCGCCGAGCTGGCGAAGCGCGTCCGGGCGGGCGACACCGACACTGTCCTGCTCGGCGCGACCGGCACCGGCAAGTCGGCGACGACGGCGTGGCTCATCGAGCAGGTGCAGCGCCCGACGCTCGTCATGGCGCCCAACAAGACGCTCGCCGCCCAGCTCGCCAACGAGTTCCGCGAGCTGCTGCCCAACAACGCCGTCGAGTACTTCGTCTCGTACTACGACTACTACCAGCCCGAGGCCTACATCCCGCAGACGGACACCTACATCGAGAAGGACAGCTCGGTCAACGACGAGGTCGAGCGGCTCCGGCACTCGGCGACGAACTCGCTGCTGACCCGCCGCGACGTCATCGTCGTCGCGTCCGTCTCATGCATCTACGGTCTCGGCACCCCGCAGGAGTACGTCGACCGGATGGCCCGGCTCAAGGTCGGCGACGAGGTCGTCCGCGACGACCTGCTGCGCCGCTTCGTCGGCATGCAGTACACCCGCAACGACCTCGCCTTCACCCGCGGCACCTTCCGGGTCCGCGGGGACACCGTCGAGATCATCCCCGTCTACGAGGAGCTCGCGGTCCGCATCGAGTTCTTCGGCGACGAGATCGAGCGCATCTACACGCTCCACCCGGTCACGGGCGAGGTCGTCAACGAGGAGAAGGAGATGTATGTCTTCCCCGCCTCGCACTACGTCGCCGGTCCGGAGCGGATGGAGCGCGCGATCCGGGGGATCGAGCTCGAGCTCGCCGACCAGCTCGCCTCCTTCGAGAAGCAGGGCAAGCTGCTCGAGGCCCAGCGGCTGCGGATGCGCACGACCTACGACCTCGAGATGATGCGCCAGGTCGGCTTCTGCAACGGCATCGAGAACTACAGCCGGCACATCGACGGCCGCACGGGCGGGTCCGCGCCCAACTGCCTCATCGACTACTTCCCCGAGGACTTCCTCCTCGTGCTCGACGAGTCGCACCAGACCGTCCCGCAGATCGGGGCGATGTACGAGGGCGACATGTCGCGCAAGCGGATGCTCGTCGAGCACGGCTTCCGGCTCCCCAGCGCGATGGACAACCGGCCGCTGAAGTGGGAGGAGTTCCTCGAGAGGATCGGCCAGACGGTCTACCTCTCGGCGACCCCCGGCGACTACGAGCTGGCGAAGTCCGGCACGCCCGTCGAGCAGATCATCCGCCCCACCGGCCTCGTCGACCCCCAGATCGTGCTCAAGCCGACCAAGGGCCAGATCGACGACCTCATGCACGAGATCCAGGAGCGCACCAAGAAGGACGAGCGCGTGCTCGTCACGACCTTGACGAAGAAGATGGCCGAGGACCTCACCGACTACCTGCTCGACAAGGGGATCCGGGTCCGCTACCTGCACAGCGACATCGACACCCTGCGCCGCGTCGAGCTGCTCCGCGAGCTGCGCTCGGGTGTCTACGACGTGCTCGTCGGGATCAACCTGCTCCGCGAGGGGCTCGACCTGCCGGAGGTCTCCCTCGTGTCGATCCTCGACGCCGACAAGGAGGGCTTCCTCCGCTCGGCCCGCAGCCTGATCCAGACGATCGGCCGAGCCGCGCGCAACGTCTCGGGCGAGGTACACATGTATGCCGACAAGATGACCCCGTCGATGGAGCAGGCGCTCGACGAGACCAACCGGCGCCGCGAGAAGCAGGTCGCCTACAACAAGGAGCGCGGTCTCGACCCGCAGCCACTGCGCAAGAAGATCGCCGACATCACCGACCTGCTCGAGCGCGAGGATGCCGACACCCAGGAGCTGCTCGGCTCCGGCCGGATGCAGTCGCGCGGCAAGAGCGGCGCCGGACGGGGCGCGATGGCTGCCGACGTCGGCGTCTCCGCAGGCGGCCTGGCCAAACGGCCGGCCGACATGGCGGCCGCCGACCTGGCCAACCTCATCCAGGAGCTGACGACCCAGATGCACCAGGCCGCCGCCGAGCTGCACTTCGAGCTGGCGGCCCGGCTGCGCGACGAGCTGGGTGACCTCAAGAAGGAGCTGCGGCAGATGACGGCCGCCACCCAGTGAGCCGGACTTGAGCGGCGCCTCCGTGAGTGCTTAACTGCAGCGTTCACGGAGGGGAGTATCCCCATCGCGGCGTGCTCGTCATCACGGAGCGGTCTCTCACCGCTGCTCCCGGGCCGCCGGTCCGCCCTGCGGCGGGAGAGACCTCCGGTTACTTCTCCTGGTGGCCGGAAGGTTGTGCCCATGAACGTTCCCGTGTGGGGCTGGTTCCTCACGATCGGCATCGCGACCGTCGCACTGCTCATCGACGTCGTCGTCATCGCGCGACGGCCGCACGTGCCGTCGATGGCCGAGGCCGGACGCCATCTCGCCTTCTTCATCGGGCTGGCGGTCCTCTTCGGCCTCTTCGTGTGGAAGCAGTGGGGCGGTCAGTATGCCGGTGAGTTCTTCGCCGGGTGGCTGACCGAGTACTCGCTGTCGGTCGACAACCTCTTCGTCTTCCTGCTCATCATGAGCAGCTTCCGGGTGCCGGCCAAGCTCCAGCAGTCGGCCCTGATGACGGGCATCGTCATCGCGATCGTGCTCCGCGGGATCTTCATCGGGCTCGGCGCCGTCGTCATCAACGCCTACGCGTGGGTGTTCTACATCTTCGGGGCGTTCCTCATCTACACGGCGGTCAAGCTCGCCACGGGCGGGGAGACCGACGACGACGAGTACCACGAGAACCGGCTGCTCCTCTGGATCGAGAGGACCTTCCCGGCAACGAAGGAGTGGCACGGCACCCACCTGACCGTCGTGGAGAACGGCAAGCGGCTGATCACCCCGATGCTCATCGTCATCCTCGCCCTCGGCACGACCGACCTGCTCTTCGCGCTCGACTCGATCCCGGCGATCTACGGGCTGACGAAAGAGCCGTTCCTCGTGCTCGCGGCCAACATCTTCGCGCTGATGGGCCTGCGACAGCTCTACTTCCTCATCGGCGGACTGCTCAAGAAGCTCGTCTACCTCAGCATCGGCCTCGCCGTCCTGCTCGCCTTCATCGGCGTCAAGCTCATCATGCATGCGCTCCACGAGAACAACCTGCCGTTCCTCAACGGCGGTCAGCCCTACGACGGCATCCCGGACATCCCGATCCTCGTCTCGCTCGGCGCGATCGTGCTCATCCTCGGTGTGACGACGGTGCTCAGCCTGCTCAAGACCCGTCGCGACAGCAGCGCCGAGGTCGACGACGTCCCGGCCCCGCCGACCCCCTGAGGGGACGAGTCGGACGAGTCGGATGGTGCGGACTTCGCACCTTCGACCGGGTCAGCGGACCCGGGGCGCGACGAGCCAGGCGAGCAGGGCGGGCACGGCCATCACGGCGAAGACGGCGGCATACGCCCACGGGACCGACGACGCCAGGAGCGTGCCCACCGCGGTGAAGACGACCGCCGACAAGGCGATCGCGGTCGCAGAGCCGGCGGCGTCGCCGATCTGGAGGGCGGAGCTGACGAAACCCTGCTCTTCCGTCCTCGCTCGGGAGAGAGCCTGGGCGGTCGCCCGCGGGTAGATCGTGCCGATCCCGAAGCCGACGATCGGGAACACGGCGATGACGGCCCACGCCGGCCCGCCCAGAGCCACGATGAGCGCGATGCCGAGAAGACCGATGGCGGAGCAGGCGGCGCCGAGCGCGACGGTGCGCCCGACCTCGAACCGGCTGTCCCAGCGTCCCTGGATCGAGGAGCCGACGAACCACGCGACCCCGGTGAAGGTGAGGGAGACCCCGGCGAGGACCGGGCCGTAGCCGTCGCGCTCCGTGAGCATCCGTGGCAGGTAGATCTCCGCCCCGCTGAACGCGGCGAAGACGAGCGCCCGGACGAGCACGTCGGTGCCGATGGCCGAGCGTGCGGTGAGGGTCCCGGGTGGGGTGAGCCGTCGCACCGCGAGCACGAGGGCGACGACGGCGAACGGGGCGGCCACGAGACCGGCGACGCGCAGGCTCTCGGCGGCCGCGTTGAGCACGAGCACCGAGACGGCGAGGACAGCGGCGGCCACGAGCGCGGGCCGGCGCCACGGGACGGGGGCGACGGCCTGCGCGAGGCCGGGCAGGATCCGGGCGAGCAGGACGCTCGCGACGACGAGGACCACGAGTGAGAGGCCGAAGACCCAGCGCCACCCGAGTGTCTCCGTGATGAGCCCCGCGACGAAGGGCCCGACGATCGAGGGCACGACCCACGCGGCGGAGAAGCCGGCGAGCACCGCGGTGTGCAGTCGCGCTGGGTAGACCCGGGTGACGAGGACGTACAGCGCGGTGCTCGTCATGCCGGCGCCGAGGCCCTGGACGATGCGCGCCCCCACGAGCACGGGCATCGTCGGGGCGAGACCGGCGACGACGAGGCCGATTGCGAAGAGGACGAGCCCGATGACGAGCGGCGGCCGGGGTCCGCGGCGGTCGGCGAGGTTGCCGGCCCAGACGATGCTGACGATGCCCGAGGCGAGGGTCGCGGTGAACGCCATCGCGTAGAGCGACTCACCGTCGAGGTCGGCCGCGATGGTGGGCATCACCGTCGTCAGCGCCAGCGCCTCGAAGGCGTGCAGCGAGACGAGGGCGAAGGTGCCGATGGTCGTGGCCCGGTGCGCGGAGGAGAGCAGCCCCGCGGTCGAGGGGTCGGTCGCCGGACCCGCGTCAGGCGTGGCCACGGCGCGGGGTAGCTCGGACGCCGTGGAGGCGTCGGTGTCGCGGACGGTCATGCGGTGAGGCTAGGAGCTCAACCCGGCTCGAGGTCAAGACGGACATCACGGGCCCATCGTCGGCTCGGGAGCCTCCGGCCGTTCGGACGAGCCGAGGACCATGACGCTGGCCGCGACGACGAGGGCCATGCCGGCGAGCTGTCCGGTGTCGAGCAGCTGGCCGAGCACGATGAAGCCGGCGAGGGCGGCCACGGCCGGCTCGATGCTGAGCAGGATGCCGAAGACGTTCTGCGGCAGGTGCCGCAGCGCGAGCAGCTCGAGGGAGTAGGGCAGCACCGAGGAGAGGACGGCGATCCCGAGGCCGAGGGCGATGATCGACGGGGACCACGAGCCCATGCTCCCCAGCCCGAAGGGGGCCACCGCGAGGCTCGACACGATGAGCGCGAGCGCGAGCCCGTCGAGACCCGCGAACGCGGTGCCGGTCCGCTGGCTCAGCATGATGTATGCCGCCCACATCGCTCCCGCGACCGCGGCCCACGCGAGCCCGACCGGGGCGAAACGGCCCCAGTCCGCGCCAGCCGCTCCGGAGACGAGGGCCACTCCGACAGCAGCCGCGAGGACGGCGGCGAGGTCGCGGGGCCGTCGGCTGAGGACGGCCGCGAGGGTGAGCGGTCCGAGGAACTCGACGGTGACCGCGACGCCGATGGGCAGGTACTCCAAGGATGCGTAGAAGGCCGTGTTCATCGCCGCCAGCGCGAGGCCGAAGAGGACCATGGTCAGCCAGTCCGAGCGGGAGCGGCCGCGCCATGAGGGGCGGGCGACGGCATACAGGATGACCATCGCGAAGAGGAGGCGCAGGGTGACGGAGCCGGCGGCCCCGATCTTCGGCACGAGGGTCGCGGCGAGGGCACCACCGAACTGGACGGAGACGACCCCGCCGAGCACGAGCAGGGGGGCCGTGCGCCGGTCGACCGTCACGGGTGCGGGAGGCGTGCGGCCGCCACGAGTGTCTCGAGCCGGTCGGGACCGAGGTCCTCCTCGACGAGGACCCCGCCCGTCTCCGAGGCGTGCACCATCCGGCCGGGGCGCACGACGATGCCGACGTGGTGGATCGGGCGGTCGGGACGTGCGAAGAAATAGAGGTCACCGGGCTGGACCGCGTCGAGCGGGACGGGGACTCCGGCCGCCGCCTGCGCGTGGGCGTCGCGGGGCACGACGATGCCGAAACGCCGCCACGTGTGGTGGACCAGGCCCGAGCAGTCGAGGCCGAGAGGAGTGAGCCCGCCCCAGAGGTAGGGCAGCCCGAGGTGGGCGCGGGCCAGCCCGAGGCACGGGTGCTCGGCGTCGACCGTCGCGGGGTCCTCCGTGGCGCTGGGGAGTCCCGGCGCGGCCTCGGCGGGTGAGAGGTGGGCCGTCGGCACCCACCCCGGATAGCCGTCCGCCTGCTTGGGGGAGGGCTGCCACGGGGCGGTGACGCGCGTCCAGCCCCCGGACGGGTCGGCCTCACCGACGACGACGGGCTCGCCCCCGACGAGCTGGGTCTCGACGCGGCCGTGGAGGCCGAGCCGACCCGAGCCGGTCTCGTCGTCGCCGGGGTGCGTGTCGATCTCGGCCAGCCAGGCGGGGGCGTCGGGGTCGTCACGGACGATCGCGGCGTCGACCTCGCGGGGCAGGTCGGGGGAGATCCAGACGGTCGTCACCGGGACGGACACGACGGCGTGCGAGCCCGGCGCGAGGACGGGGCGGGAAACGGGCGCAGGCACGACGGACATGATCTCACGGGTCACATTTCGCTGACGCCCACGACCGACAGTCGTACCGTCGAAGGTATGGAGACGCACATCACCGTGGAAGGTTTTGACCGTCCGAACAACCGGCGCTCCGGACCCGACGGGACGATCGTCGACGTGCAGGGACAGCTGCGCGCCCCGTCCGACTGGGTCGGCGAGCACCGGCTCGAGCAGCTGTGGAACCGCAGGCACGGCCGCGCCAAGCTCGGCGTCGGCCTCGCGGTCGCCAACAGCCACCATCGCCACATCATCCTGACCAACGTGCCGGACGACCTCGACTGGGTCCGCAGCGAGCTCGAGTCGCTCATCGCCGAGCTCATGGCGGAGCCCGAGCGGCAAGCGAGCGACGCCTGAGCCCCCGGGGCTCGTCAGCAGGTCGAGGGCGTCACCCGATGAGGACGTTGGCGAAGACCTGCCAGGCGAGCAGGCTCTTGGCCACGAGGCTCAGCACGATGTAGGTGCGCTCGCCCGTCAGGTAGTTCGACCAGCGGCCGACCTGCTTGTACTGGAGCCACTGGTTGATGGCGAAGCTGTTGAAGAAGACGAACAGCGACACGATGATCCCGTAGACGAACGCGGGCGGTCCGGGGCCGTCGAGGACGGCCACGTTGACGACGAGGTAGACGGCGGCGGCCAGCCACGGGCCGATGCCGGCGACGCAGCCGAACCAGAAGGGCGTCCACCAGGCGCGGTCACCGCGGACCGGGTGCCCGTCCTTGGCATGCATGAGGCCGTTGTTGGTCATCTCCATCAGCCAGCCGAAGAGGATCATGGCGACGTTGGCGATGCCGAGCCCGATGAGGGCCGCGACGTCGGAGATCCCCAGGACGAGGCTGATCAGGATGATCATCAGCGTCGAGGAGATGCTGTATTCCACCCAACGGAAGCGGTTGCGCCCCTTGGACAGCTCGTCGACGTACCGCGTGAAGCCCCACGGCGAGGCGATGAGGAAGTGGAAGAGGGCCGACAGGAGCAGGAACGAGGCGGTGGCCACCCCGAGCGGGACCTCAAAGACGAGGTTGGTGCTGCCCTCGGAGAGCGGGGTCCCCGGCGGGCCGTTGAGGGCGAAGGTGGACACGGGCAGCGCGAAGTCGTTGCTCAGGGCGACCATGGCCCCGCCCGACAGGAGGTGCAGCACCCCCATGACGGCGTTGAAGATCCGCAGCCGCTTGGCGGTGTCGTCACCGACCTCGACGGTGGTGGTCTGCAGGTCCAGCGGGTAGGTGCTCATGGCGCTCAGTCTCTCAGTTCTGCCCGGAGCGGGTGGCCGCGACGGGACATCGCCCCGTCACAGACCCCGACGTCGCCGCCGCCCGTGAGACACGAACGGCGACCCATCACCGGCCTAGAGCCGGTCGAGGGCGTCGAGGTAGCGCTGGGTCATGAAGCGCTGCCCGGCCCGCCCTGCGGGACCGGCGAGGCGGGCCAGCACGGTGGCGGGACGGGAGAAGGCGGTGATGGTGAAGTCGATGCGGCCGTCGGCGCGCTGCTCGAGCACGAACTGCTCCTCGCCGGACTCGGGGTGCCCGGGGAGCGTGCCGTAGCTGAACCCGCGCCGTCGCGCCTCGTCGACGACCGCGACCACCCGGCACGGGATCGACACGGAGGCGGGCCCGATGCCCAGGCGCATCACCGTCACCGTGCCGGCCACGAGCGGGATCTCGGAGGCGCTGACGCGCAGGCCGGCCCGCTCGTGCACCCGCCAGGTCAGCAGGTCGGTTGCCGCGGCGGCGAAGTCGTGGCGACCCAGGGTCTGCGACCGGCTCACGCGCTCGAAGCCCTCAGGCGCCGCAGCCTCTGCAGCCTCCGAGACCGAGCCGACGGCGTCATAGGTGAACGATGCGCCACGCAGCGCTGTGGACTCGCTGGTGCTGAGGAGGGAGACGGTCATGGGCCCATCATCACCGACTGCGCGTCGGAGCCCCTACGCAAGTGAGTCGTCGTACGACGCCGTGAGGGGGCCGCCGGCCTCGCCGGTGTTCACCACCCCGGTCGGCTCGATGAGCACCGCGTGCACGACACCGTCCGGTGCGATCGGGCAGTGCTCGACGCCGCGGGGGACGACGAACAGCTGGCCGGCCGTCAGTCGGACGTCGCCGTCCCGAAGCTGGATCGTCAGCTCCCCAGCGATGACGAGGAACAGCTCGTCGGTGTCCTCGTGGGTGTGCCAGACGAACTCGCCCTCCAGCTTGACGACCTTGACCTCGTAGTCGTTGAGCCTCGCGACCACCTTGGGCGACCAGCGGTCGTCGAACTGGGACAGCTTCTCGGCGAGGTCGACGACGTCATGAGCCATGGGCCAACCCTCGCACGCCGCCAACCGGGGCAGACGCGGGTCACCGTCGGATCTCACCCCCCAGCCCGTCGAGCGGGCACTTTCACCTGGGTGAAAGTGCCCACTCGACGGGGTCGCCGGGCACCATGGTCAGATCGTCACATCGCCCCTCCCTGCGAGATCGGACTCCTCATGAAGCTCCTGCTCACCTCGGGCGGTGTCACGAACCCGAGCATCCACGCGGCGCTCGTCGAGCTGCTCGGCAAACCGGTCGCCGAGTCCAAGGCCCTGGTGATCCCGACCGCCCAGTGGGGCCACCCGAGCTGTGGGCCCGCGTCGGTGCGTGGACTCATTGCCGCAGAGCCCGTCTGGGGGAGCTTCACCGGCCTCGGCTGGGCGTCGCTCGGCGTGCTCGAGCTCACGACGCTACCCACCGTCGGTGCCGAGCGCTGGGTCCCCTGGGTGCGCGGGGCCGACGTCCTGCTCGTCGACGGCGGTGACGCCACCTATCTGGCCCACTGGATGCGCGAGTCCGGACTGGCGGACCTGCTGCCGTCGCTGACCGACACGGTGTGGGTGGGGGTGAGCGCCGGGAGCATGGTGATGACTCCCCGGATCGGTGACCTCTTCGTCGAGTGGGCGGCCGCTCCGGACGACCGCACCCTCGGCCTGGTCGACTTCTCGATCTTTCCGCACCTCAACGCCTTCCCGACGAACACCCCGGCCGAGGCGGAGCGGTGGGCAGCCGACCTGGGTGCCCCGGCATACGCCATCGACGAGCAGACGGCGATCTCGGTCGTCGACGGCAGGGTCGAGGTGGTCTCGGAGGGGGAGTGGACCGCCTTCGGGTTCTCGGGGGGACGCAGCTCGGATCAGTCTGCGGATCAGTCGGTATCCGGTGCTGCTCTGACGACCCCGTCCGCAGACTGATCCGCAGACTGATCTCTCGAGGCCGATCAACTCGCGTCTGGTGCTGCCCTGACGACGACGACTGCCAGCTGATCCGCCAGGTGATCCGTGGTCTCCGGCCGTTCTGCCGTTTGTCGTCCGGTGACGACGGCCGCGAGTTAGGTTCGGGAGATGTCGTCGATCTCCAGCGGTGCTGTCCTGCGGATGAGGCTGGTCGCGCGGGTCGCGGTGTCGCTCCTGCTCGTCGCAGCGGGGCTGCTCATGGCCGCCGCGTCGTGGCAACGATGGTGGCCCGCCTGCCGGCTGGGCGACTTCGACGCGCTCGCCTGCATCCCGCTGCAGGACCACCTCTACGACTTCATCCTGCCCACGGACCCTTGGGTGCCGATCGGGAACGCCGCCCAGCTCTCGGCCGTGGGGTTGCTCGTGTGGGCGTTCGCCCTCGCCTTGGTCCCGCTGCTGGTCCCCGGCTCTCGACCGGGTCGGCTCACGCGCGTGCTCAGTGCCGTCATGGGCGTGGGGGTCGCGATGATGGCGGCGTTCACATGGGTGTCCGGTCAGGCCGGTCGCGCGGTGACGGTGGACTGGCTCCACCCCGTCATCGCCGGCCTCCTCATCCTCTGGCCGGTCGCCATGGTGGTGGCGACCGTCCCGCCCCACCTCCGAGCGCCGGGGCCGCCCAACCGCTGGCTCCTGGTGACGGTGGGGCTGCTCGTCGGGAGCGCGCCACTGCCGTCATACTTCGTCGTCCCGGTCATCGTGGGCTACGCCTCCCATGACTCCACCCCGTGGGAGGAGGCGGTCGTCGGGCTGATGCTCGTCGCGGCGGCTCTCACCTGGTGGCCGGGCACGCGAACGTCTCGGGAGCCACAGCTCGAGACCACCGCCGATCCCGACGAGCTGCTCGCGCCGAGCCGCTCCTGAGCGCGTTCGTCCCTGCGCCCTCAGCTCGCAAGGAGATCGGCCAGCGCACGGGCAACGGCCGCCATCCCGTCCTCGTTGGGGTGGAAGGACCAGGCGGTCGTCGCGAGGGTCGGCTGGAACCCGACCACCCAGGGCGTGCTCGAGCCGAGCGCGTGGTCGGCGCTCAGCTGCGAGGCCGCCAGCACCTCGACCCCGGCGAGCGTGGCTGCGACCTGGTGACCCGCGGCGATGCCGTCCTGGATCCGTCGGAAGGATGCCGTCTGCTCGGGGGAGAAGGGCCAGTCGGCGTCGCGGGGCGTTTCCTCGGTGAAGACGGTCAGGTAGTCGACGAGAACCACCCGGGCGTCGGACGTCCGCACGCGGATCTCATCGACGATCTGCGCGAGTCCACGCGCCATCGCGTCGATCGCCGCGGGCGTGGGCTCCGGTATGCCGTGGAGGAAGTCGGTCGCCATCATCGTGGCGATCGGGCCAGTGGGGTCCGCCCGCGACCACGCCTGGTGGAGCATCGAGCCCACGAACTGGAGATCGTTGCCCCCGGCCGTCACCGTGACGAGGTCGGCGTGTGGCGGGAGCCCGTGGACCTGCGGCGCGAAGCGCACGCCACTCATCGTCACCTGAGGCGTGTCGAGGATCGTGGCGGTCGTGGCGCCCGAGACGGTCAGGTCGACGAGGGTGGCGCCGAGATGGTCGGCGAGCAGGTGGGCGTAGTTGCGCCTCGACCGCATCGCCGCGAGGTCGTCGACCGGCTCGATTCCCGGGCCAGCCGCGAAGGAGCTCCCGAGCGCAGCGATCTGACGGTACGTGCTCATGCCTCGATCCTGTCACCGCCCGCGTTGAGCGCCTGCCCGGAGGTGGGCGATGATGGGGTCTGGTCCGGCAGGGGAGGGAGACGATGGTGCCACCGACGCTGTTCCTGACGGTCGGGCTCCCGTCCACGGGCAAGACCACCGCCGCGCGGCGCATCGAGGTCGAGCACCGCGCGCTGCGGCTCACGAAGGACGAATGGGTGAAGGCGCTCTACGGTGCTGAGAACCCGTCCGCTGCCCAGGTCGTGATCGAGGGCCGGCTCATCGAGATCGGTCTGCGGGCCCTGGAGCTCGGCACCAACGTCGTCATCGACTACGGGCTGTGGGGGAGGGACGAACGGTCCGCTCTGCGCGACGCGGCAGCGCGTCTCGGCGCGGTGGTCCGGATGCGCTACTTCGAGCTCGACCCGGCTGAGCAGCGGAGACGGCTGGACCGTCGCCAGTCCGAGGCGCCGGGGACGACGTGGCCGATGTCGGACGGGGAGCTCGCTGGCTGGGCTGCCTCCTTCGAGGTCCCCACGTCGGGGGAGCTCGACGGGAGCGAGCCGGTTGACGACCCGCCGGTCGGGCACGCGAGCTGGGACGACTGGCGCCGGCATCGCTGGCCGCCGACGGTGTCCTGACGGTCGGTCAGACGAGACGGATGCCCGTCCAGCGAGCGACCTGACACTGGCCGTCGTCGTCGTTGCCCGTGCTGAGAACGGTCCCGTCCCTCCGGAGTCCGAGGGTGTGGGTCGACCCAGCTGCGACCGTCACCACGTCGCTCCATCCGGCCACGTCACACTGCCCACGGCTGTTGTCGCCCGCAGCGAGGACGTGTCCCGTGGTCGTGACCGCGACCGTGTGCCGGCTCCCCGCGGCCACGGTGGTCACGTCACGCCAGTCGTGCACGGTGCAGGCGCCGGACGAGGAGTCGCCGACCGCGACGACTTGGCCATCGCGCAGCAGGCCGACCGTGTGCAGGTGACCCGCTGCGATGCCGGCCAGCCCGCGCCAGGCGGTGACCTCGCTCTGTCCCCTCCGGTTGTTGCCCGCGGCCACGACAGTGCCGTCCGACCGGAGCCCGACCGAGTGCCAGTCGCCACACGCGACCGCCACGATGTCGCGCCAGGCCTCGACGGCGCACGCGCCCTCGGACGCACGACCGGCAGCCAGGACCGTGCCTTCGGTGCGAACACCGAGGGATCGTCGCCATCCGGCAGCGACCGCGCTGATGTGCCGCCAGCTCGTCAGGTCGGTCTGGCCGTCGGCGTTCCAACCGGTCGCGACCACGGTGCCATCCTCACGCAGGGCCACCGTGTGGGAGCGCCCGGTGTTCGGTGCGGCGTGGACGTTGCCGGCGGCCACGGCGACGACGTCAGTCCAGGAGTGGACGTCGAGCTCGTGCGACCGGCCGTCACCTGCCGCGACGACCGTTCCATCGGCGCAGAGACCCACCGAGTGGCGTCGGCCGGCTGCGAGAGCTGCCCTGTTCTGCATGTCATCTCCTCACGAGCGCCGTTGCCCCCCGGGCGCATTCCACATTGATCACTGAGTGCCGGACCTGCCGTGGCCGGTGAGGTGCGCGACGATCTCGTCGACGACACGTGTCAGCGGCGCCGTCGCGTCGACCAGGATGCTGCCCTCAGGCATGCCTTCCCCTGTTCGATGGAGTCGCACGACCAGCTCCCGCTCGTCCGGCGTCGCGCCGAACTCGTCGTCCAGTCGCTGGTCGAGTCGGTGCAGCAAGGTGTCGGAGTCGACCTGCAGCACGAAGACGTCGTCGAAGAGATTCACGAAGCAGGAGATGTTCCGTGAGCCACCGCAGAAGAACGTGACGTCACGGGTGTGGTCGGCCACCCGTCGTCGGACCGCGTCGACACGCCACAGGTGGTGCCAGTGCGACGGCTCACCCTCTGTCGGCCTCCCCGTGGCCGGATCGCCTTGGTAGGCAAGGTCGGTGTCGCCGTTGACGGCGTCGTAGCCACGCCGGCGGAGCTCGTGGCAGACCGACGTCTTTCCTGTGCCGGAGACGCCCTCGACCAGGTAGTTGCGCACACCCATGGACTCACCGTATCCGTCGCGCGTGAGCAGATCTGGGTTCACCCTCAGCGGGGAGACAGCCCCGGCACGCGAGGGGGCTTCGGCGGTGTCGCCTTGTCGTCCTCGCTGGCCAGCCCGAGCCTCACCCTCGCCCAGTCGAGGGCGAAGGCGACGTAGTCGAAGAGGGCCAGTACGACCCGGGTGAGCAAGGTGACCACGATGAGCGGGAGCAGCGGAGGCAGGGCGAGGGCACCGACCGCCAGTGCAGCCACGAGCTCGCCGAAAGCGGTGAGAGAGAACGCTGGCGGTGATTGGGACGAGCCGTCCGGGGGACCCTGCGACTCGAAGCTGCGGATCACCGCGAGGACGAGCGCGAGCACGGCGAGCCCACCGACGAGGCCGATGAACACCGTCTGACCGGCCATGCGGTCTGCAGCCCACGCCAGGCCCGCTGCGACGGCCTTCGGAAGGAAGTCGAGTGGGGCGAGCCACGGCCAGATCGTCACGCCGTCAAGAGCTGATGCGGTCGCCGTAAAGGTCGCCCGCGAGAGGTGCAGCGTTGCTGCCAGGACTCCGATGACAGCCGTCGCCCCCAACGGGAGATAGCCGAAGAGGCGCACTGCGGACCACATGATCCACCGGGTGAACAGCCCGAGCTGGGCATGGAGTCTCAGCGTGGTCCGGAACTGGTTGTCGGCGAGCCGTCGCCTCCGGGCGGCAAGCTGGCGTTGTCCTGCCTTGCGCGCGGTGGCCGCGGCATCGCAGCGGACGTCGTGCAGGACGGCGCACATCGTGTGGCGCCCGTAGCTGGGGACGATCCCCCACAGGAAGCTCGGGATGCTTGCCAGGTCGGTGACGGTTCCGGCCGGAACGACCGACAGAGTGTCGGGCTCTTCGCCGGGATGGTCCGCCCAGCCGAAGTGGTCTTCACACCGAAACGTCGTGGCCGCGGCGAAGAGCGCGTAGAGCAGCCGCACGGGGCTGAAGCCGGACGGCTCCGCGAGCTGTGTGAGACGAACGTCCGTCTTGGCGCCCGACCCGGCCGGCCGGCCGGAGTCATCGAGGTCGTAGAAAGGCATGCCCACCTCCACAGTCGCCGGACGTGCTCGAGTGCCACCGGATGGTCGCAGCTCGCCGACGGGAACGACGCGACGACCAGAGTGGCGCAGGGCCATCGTCGCAAAGCCGCCCAGCAGACACCAGCCCTCGACAGCGCGAGAGCGAGGGCGATTCTTCTCCTTCGTGCCACGGGGGGCGACGGATCACCAGCCGCGGTCGCGCCACTCCTGCAGGTGCGGCCGCTCGGCACCGAGCGTCGTGTCGTCGCCGTGGCCGGGATAGACCCACGTGTCGTCGTCGTAGACGTCGAAGACCCGGGTGGTCACGTCCTCGATCAGCGACGTGAAGCTCTGGCCCTCGTTCTTCGTGTTGCCGACCCCACCGGGGAAGAGCGAGTCGCCGGTGAAGAGGTGGACGTGGCCGGTCGGGTCGTCGTAGGCGAGGGCGATCGAGCCCGGGGTGTGACCGCGCAGGTGGATCACCTGGAGCACGACGTCTCCGAAAGCGACGGTGCCGCCCTGGTCGACCCGCACGTCGACCGTCACCGGCAGCGCGTCGGCATCGTCCGTGCCGGCCACCGTCGTGGCGCCGGTCGCCGACACGACCTCGGCGAGCGCCCGGACGTGGTCCCAGTGCTGGTGGGTCGTCACGACGGTCCCGAGACCGGACCCGCCCTCGCCGACGAGCTCGAGCAGGCGAGGGGAGTCGTCGGCCGCGTCGACGAGCAGCTGCGCTCCCGTCGACGCGCACGTGATCAGGTAGACGTTGTTGTGCATCTCGGAGACAGCGAGCTTGCGGATCGTCAGTGCGGGCAGCGATCGGACGTCGGCGGGACCGCCCGGCTGCACCTTCCCGGAGTAGGCCATGCCGCCCAGCATGTCATCCCGGTCGCAGGTCCGCTCCGCTCACCCGGTGCGCCCGAGTCAGTCCTTCGTCGCCTCCGCGAGGGCGACTGCGGCGTTGACGAGCGTCAGGTGCGAGAAGGCCTGGGGGAAGTTGCCGACCATCCGCTCGCCGACCGGGTCGTACTCCTCCGACAGGAGCAGCAGGTCGTTGGCGAGCCCGACGAGGCGGTCCATCAGCGCGGACGCCTCCTGCACCATCCCCGCCTTGGCGTAGGCAGTGACGAGCCAGAAGGAGCAGGCGAGGAAGGGGTGCTCGTCGCCGGTGAGTCCGTCGACGCCGGAGTGGGTTCGGTAGCGCAGCACGAGACCCTCCCGCATCAGCTCGCGCTCCACGGCTCGGATCGTCCCGACCATCTTCGGGTCGTCACCGTCCAGGAACCCCACGGCCGAAAGGACGAGCAGCGACGCGTCGACCTCGTCGGTGCCGTAGTGCTGGACGAAGGTCTGCTTCTCCTCGTTCCACCCGTGCGCCATCACCTCCTCGCGCACCGCGTCGCGCAGCTCGCGCCACCGCTCGACCGGCCCACGCAGGCCGTGCTCCTCGACGGCGCGGATGGCGCGGTCGAAGGCGGCCCAGACCATGACGCGCGAGTGGGTGAACTTCTGCAGCGGCCCGCGGATCTCCCAGAGCCCGTTGTCCGGCTCCTCCCAGTGCTCCGCGAGGTGGTTGACGAGCGAGCGCTGCAGGTGCCACGAGTCGGGGGACTCGACGATTCCGCGATCCCGGGCCAGCTCGAGCGCGATCATCACCTCACCGAGGACGTCACTCTGACGCTGCTCGACAGCGCCGTTGCCGACCCGCACCGGGCTCGACCCGGCATACCCCGGCAGGTGGTCGAGCTCGCGCTCGATGAGCTCGCGCCCGCCGTCGACGCGGTACATGATCTGCATGTCCTCGGGGTCGCCCGCGACCGCCCGCAGCAGCCAGTTGCGCCACAGCCGCGTCTCCTCGAGGTAGCCGCAGCCCAGCAGCGCCTCGAGCGTGAGGGCCGCGTCGCGCAGCCAGCAGTAGCGGTAGTCCCAGTTGCGCTCGCCGCCGAAGTCCTCCGGCAGCGAGGTCGTCGGCGCCGCCACGATCCCGCCGGTCTCGCCGTGGCTGAGCACCCGCAGGACGAGCAGCGATCGGGTCACCGCTTCGGTGTACGGGCCCTCGTAGCCGCTCCGAGCCCCCCACTCCCGGCTCAGCGACAGTGTCTCCTCGATGCGACCGTCGATCTCGAGCGGCGCCGGCACCGGGTGGTGGCTGCGGAACCACGTCGTGGAGAAGGTGAGCGTCTCGCCGGCGCTGACGTCGAACTCGTCTTGGTGCCGTCCGTCGTGGGCGTGGGGGAGACGGTCACCGCGCAGGACGAGCATGTCGGGCCCGGCGACGGCCGTGATGATCGTGTCGTGGGTGCCCTCGCGGTCGTCGCTGTGCCGCGTCACCCAGGGGCGGGTCGCGCCGTAGCCGAAGCGGACGACCCACTCGTGCGTCATCCGGACCGTGCCGGAGACCCCTTGAACCCGGCGCAGCAGGTCGGCGCGGCCGTCGGCGAGCGGCATGACGTCGGTGACCCGGACGACGCCGGAGTCGGTCTCGTGGGTCGTCTCCAGGACGAACGAGTCCCCGACGTAGCGCCGCGTCGACCGGGCGCCCGGGTCGGTGGGCCCGAGCAGCCAGCGGCCGTTGTCGGGCGTCCCGAGCAGGGCGGCGAAGCAGGCGTGCGAGTCGAAGCGGGGCAGGCACAGCCAGTCGACCGAGCCCGCCCGGCTGATGAGGGCGGCGGTCCCGAGGTCGCCGAGCACGGCATACTCCTCGATCGGCGTGCTGGTCGGGGCGGGCGCGTGCCGCTTCGAGGTCATGCCGTCGAGTATGCCGCTGAGCACCGACGGCGTCCTGACCGCGGTCCCCGGGACGAGCGGGATGCACCACTGTCAGTGGCGACACCTAGCATGGAGAGGTGACTGTCAAAGCCCCCGGTAACGCCCACGCCCTCGTCGTCCGAGGGGCGCGCGAGCACAACCTCCAGGACGTCTCCGTCGACCTCCCGAGGGACAGCCTCGTCGTCTTCACCGGGCTGTCCGGGTCCGGCAAGTCCTCCCTCGCGTTCGACACCATCTTCGCCGAGGGCCAGCGCCGTTACGTCGAGTCGCTGTCCGCCTACGCCCGGCAGTTCCTCGGGCAGATGGACAAACCCGACGTCGACTTCATCGAGGGCCTGTCTCCGGCGGTCTCGATCGACCAGAAGTCGACCAACCGCAACCCGCGCTCGACCGTGGGCACGATCACCGAGGTCTACGACTACCTCCGCCTGCTCTTCGCGCGTGCCGGGCGCCCGCACTGCCCCGTCTGCGGCGAGCCGGTCACCCGGCAGTCCCCGCAGCAGATCGTCGACCAGCTGCTCACGCTCGCCGACCGGACCCGTTTCCAGGTGCTCGCGCCGGTCGTCCAGGGCCGCAAGGGTGAGTTCGTCGACCTCTTCGCCGAGCTGCAGACCAAGGGCTTCTCCCGCGCCCGGGTCGACGGCGAGGTCATCTCCCTCACCGAGCCGCCGACGCTCGAGAAGCAGAAGAAGCACACGATCGAGGTCGTCGTCGACCGGCTCGTCGCCAAGGGCGACGACACCGGCTCGAAGCGCCGGCTCACCGACTCCGTCGAGACGGCCCTGCGCCTCGCCGGGGGGATCGTCGTCATCGACTTCGTCGACCGCGAGGCCGGCGACGCCGAGCGCGAGCGCCGCTTCTCCGAGAAGATGGCCTGCCCCAACAACCACCCCCTGGGCATGGACGAGATCCAGCCCCGGTCGTTCTCCTTCAACTCGCCCTTCGGCGCCTGCGTCGCGTGCACCGGCATCGGCACCGAGCTCGAGGTCGACCCCGAGCTCATCGTGCCCGACGACGACCTCTCGCTCGCCGAGGGCGCGATCGCCCCGTGGGCCCAGGGGTCCGGCTCGGCCGAGTACTTCCAGCGGGTCATGGGGGCGCTCGCCGACGACATGAAGTTCTCCGTCGACGCCCCGTGGCGGGCGCTGCCCGAGCGCGCCAAGGAGGCGCTGCTCCACGGCCAGAACTACAAGGTCCACGTCAAGTACAAGAACCGCTACGGCCGCGACCGGTCCTACACGACCGGCTTCGAGGGCGTCGTGCCCTTCATCAAGCGTCGCCACGGCGAGACCGACTCCGAGTGGAGCCGCGAGCGCTACGAGGGCTACATGCGCGAGGTGCCCTGCCCCGTCTGCAAGGGTGCGCGGCTCAAGCCCGAGTCGCTCGCCGTCCTCATCGGCGGCCGCAACATCTCCGAGGTCTGCGCGCTCGCCATCGGCGACGCGGCGGGCTTCCTCGACACCGTCGACTTCTCCTCCCGGGAGCGACAGATCGCCGAGCGGGTGATCAAGGAGATCGACGCCCGCCTCGGCTTCCTGCTCGACGTCGGTCTCGACTACCTCTCCCTCGACCGTCCGGCCGGGACGCTCTCCGGCGGCGAGGCCCAGCGGATCCGGCTCGCGACCCAGATCGGCTCCGGCCTCGTCGGCGTCCTCTACGTCCTCGACGAGCCGTCGATCGGTCTGCACCAGCGCGACAACCACCGCCTCATCGAGACGCTGACCCGGCTGCGCGACCTCGGCAACACCCTCATCGTCGTGGAGCACGACGAGGACACGATCGCCGCCGCTGACTGGGTCGTCGACATCGGTCCGGGCGCGGGGGAGCACGGCGGCAAGGTCGTGCACTCCGGACCGGTCAAGGGGCTGCTCGAGCACCCCGACTCGCTCACCGGCATGTACCTCTCCGGTCGCCGCGAGATCCCGACTCCCGAGGTCCGGCGCGGCCACGACGGCCGCGAGATCACCGTGACCGGCGCGCGCGAGAACAACCTTCGCGGCGTCGACGTCGCCTTCCCGCTCGGCAACCTCGTCGCCGTCACCGGCGTCTCGGGGTCGGGCAAGTCCACCCTCGTCAACGACATCCTCTACAACGTCCTCGCCAACAAGCTCAACGGCGCGCGCCACGTCCCCGGCCGGCACAAGACGGTCAAGGGCCTCGACCAGCTCGACAAGGTCGTCCACGTCGACCAGAGCCCGATCGGGCGCACCCCCCGGTCGAACCCGGCGACCTACACGGGCGTCTTCGACAACATGCGCAAGCTGTTCGCCGAGACGACCGAGGCCAAGGTCCGGGGCTACCTGCCCGGCCGGTTCTCGTTCAACGTCAAGGGCGGTCGCTGCGACGCGTGCTCCGGCGACGGCACCATCAAGATCGAGATGAACTTCCTGCCCGACGTCTACGTCCCGTGCGAGGTCTGCCACGGCGCTCGCTACAACCGCGAGACGCTCGAGGTGCACTTCAAGGGCAAGACGATCTCCGACGTGCTCGACATGCCGATCGAGGAGGCAGCCGACTTCTTCGAGGCCGTCCCCGCGATCGCCCGGCACCTGCGCACCCTCAACGACGTCGGTCTCGGCTACGTCCGCCTGGGCCAGCCGGCGCCGACCCTGTCGGGCGGAGAGGCGCAGCGCGTCAAGCTCGCGAGCGAGCTGCAGAAGCGCTCGACCGGACGCACGATCTACGTCCTCGACGAGCCGACGACCGGCCTGCATTTCGAGGACATCCGCAAGCTGCTCGACGTGCTCCAGGGACTCGTCGACAAGGGCAACACCGTCATCGTCATCGAGCACAACCTCGACGTCATCAAGAACGCCGACTGGGTCATCGACATGGGTCCCGAGGGCGGCTCCGGCGGCGGCCTCGTCATCGCGGAGGGCACCCCCGAGCAGGTCGCCGCGGTCGAGGCGAGCCACACCGGCCGCTTCCTCGGCCCGATCCTCGCGCGCACGGCCCGGACCTCGACGGTCGCGGTCCGCAAGGCCGTGAACGCGAGCGCGCC
>JBDSSS010000192.1:0-11605 GCA_039928615.1 Terracoccus sp.
GGGGGGAAGGCGCCACTCGAACCCCCGAGCGAGTGGCGCCTTCACTGCGTCCCGGGTCAGTCGGTCCGGTGGTCGCGGCCGTCGCCCACGTGGTCGGCCTCCGTGATCGAGACCGGTCCGAGCACGCTCCCGTGGTCCTCGGCGCCGTCGGCCCGGTTGACCGGCTGCGGCGTCACCGAGTGCATCTGCAGCTCGCCCGACTCGATCTGCTCGGTCCAGTGGCAGGCGACGCGGTGCGAGGCGGGCGCGCCGTCGATCTGCACGACCCTCAGCTGCGGCCGCTCCGTGTCGCACTTCGTGTCCTGCTTCCACGGGCACCGGGTGTGGAAGCGGCAGCCGGTCGGCGGGTTGGCGGGGGAGGGCAGGTCGCCGGTGAGCAGGATCTGCTCGCGGCGGTCCTCGACGAGCGGGTCGGGCACCGGCACGGCCGACATCAGGGCCCGCGTGTAGGGGTGCAGCGGCTGGCCGTAGAGGTCGGCTGCGTCGGACTCCTCGACGAGCGAGCCGAGGTACATGACCCCGACCCGGTCGCTGATGTGCCGCACGACGGCGAGGTCGTGGGCGATGACGAGGTAGGTCAGGCCGAACTCCTCCTGGAGGTCCCCGAGCAGGTTGATCACCTGCGCCTGCACCGACACGTCGAGCGCCGACACCGGCTCGTCGGCGACGATGAGGGACGGGTTGACCGACAGGGCACGGGCGATGCCGATGCGCTGGCGCTGCCCTCCGGAGAACTCGTGCGGGTACTTGCGCAGGGCCTCCGGCGGGAGCCCGACCGCCGAGAGCAGCTCGCGCAGGCGGGTGTTGGCGGCGCCGGCGTCCTTGACGAGGCCGTGAGCCTTCATCCCCTCGAGCAGGATCGACTCCACCGACTGACGCGGGTCGAGGCTGCTCATCGGGTCCTGGAAGACCATCTGGATGTCCTGGCGCTTGGCCCGCAGCTCCTTGCCCTTGAGCGCGGCGATGTCGACGCCGTCGAAGCTGACCGAGCCCGCGGTGGGCGGTTCGAGGTTGAGGATGGCGCGGCCGAGGGTCGACTTGCCGCAGCCGGACTCGCCCACGAGGCCGTAGGTCTCACCGCGCCGGATCTGCAGGTCGATGCCGTCGACGGCCTTGACGTGCCCGACGACCCGGTCGAAGACGACGCCCTTCTTGATCGGGAAGTAGACCTCGAGACCGACGACGTCGACGAGGACCTCTCCGGCCCCTGCTCCGGCGACCGTCGTGGCGCGCGCCGGGGCCGCGGTCGCGTCACTGCTCGCGTGCTCGCTCACTGGTCCGCCTCCACCGGGTTGTGGCACCGCAGGGAGCGGCCGTGCTCCTCGACGAGGCGGGGTGTCGTCTCCCGGCACGCGGCGACGGCATTCGTGCAGCGGGGCGCGAAGGCGCACGCCGAGTCCCACGGGAGGTTGTCGGCGACCGAGCCGGGGATCGGGTTGAGCCGCTCACCCCGCGGGCTCTCCAGCCGCGGGATCGAGGCGAGCAGCCCGTGGGTGTAGGGATGGCGGGGCTGGGCGAAGAGGGCATGCCGCTCCGCGCGCTCGACGACGCGGCCGCCGTAGAGCACGTTGACCTCGTCGCAGAGCCCGGCGACGACCCCGAGGTCGTGCGTGATCATGACGAGCGCCGTGCCGCTCTCCTCGACGAGCTCACGGAGCAGGGCGAGGATCTGGGCCTGGATCGTCACGTCGAGGGCGGTCGTCGGCTCGTCGGCGATGAGCAGCCGCGGCTCGCAGGCCAGCGCCATGGCGATGAGCGCCCGCTGGCGCATGCCGCCCGAGAGCTGGTGGGGATAGTCCTTGAGGCGCCGGTTGGGGTCGGGGATGCCGACCTTCTCGATCATCTCCTGGGCGACGACGAGGGCGGCCTTGCGGGACATCCCCTTGTGCCGCTCGAGCACCTCGGACACCTGGATCCCGAGGGGGACGACGGGGTTGAGCGAGCTGAGCGGGTCCTGGAAGATCATCCCCACGTCACGGCCGCGCCGGTCGCTCATGGCGCGGTCGCTGAGGGTGAGCAGGTTCTGGCCCTCGAAGAGGACCTCACCCTCGACGGTGTTGCCGCGCGAGGGCAGCAGCCCCATGATCGCGAGCGAGGTCACGGACTTGCCGCAGCCGGACTCGCCGACGAGGCCGACGGTCTGCCCGGGGCTCACGTCGAAGCTCACGCCGTCGACCGCGGCGAACGGCTTCTCGCCGCGGCGGTTGAAGGTGACCCGCAGGTCGCGGACCTGCAGGAGCGGCTCGCTCCCGTGTCGGTTGGCGCGGCCTGAGTGGGTCGCCTCGGTGACCTGGGTCATCGCGCTCACCTCCTGCTCTTCGGGTCGAGGGCCTCGCGGAGCGACTCGCCCATGAGGGTGAAGCCGAGCGCGACGACGATGATGCACGCCGCCGGCCAGATCGCGAGGGCGGGGTAGTCGGAGATGTACTGCTGCGCCTGCCCGAGCATCGCGCCCCACTCCGGCTGCCGGTCGTCGGGGTTGCCGAGACCGAGGAAGGACAGGGCGGCGGCGTCGATGATCGACGTCGCGAGGACGAGGGTCGCCTGGACGATGACCGGTCCGAGGGAGTTGGGCAGCATGTGCCGGAAGATGATGGCGCTCGGGCGCACCCCGAGGGCACGGGCGGCCAGGACGTGGTCGCTCGAGCGCTGGGCCAGGAGCGAGCCGCGCAGCAGGCGGGCGAAGATCGGCACCTGCACGACGGCGATGGCGATGATGACGGTGACCTGGCTCGGCTTCGGGGCGAGGGCGGCGATCGAGACCGCCAGCAGCAGCGACGGGATCGAGAGCATGACGTCGACCGCGCGCATGACGAAGGAGTCGACCCAGCCGCCGAGGGCGCCGGCGAGCGTCCCGAGCGTGATGCCGCCGACGAGGCCACCGACCGTCGCGAAGACGCCGACGATGAGGGTCTGGCGGCTGCCGACGATGAGGCGGGAGAGCAGGTCGCGCCCGACCGAGTCGGCCCCGAGGGGGAAGCCGGGCTCTGGTCCCGGGATCGGGTTGGTCTGCTGTCGCACCTTGTCGAGCAGCAGACCCGCCGTCGGGTCGTGCGGAGCGATGAGCGGGGAGAAGATCGCGAGCAGGAAGAAGATGAGGGTGATCCCGGCGCCGACGAGGAAGACGGGGTTGCGGCGCAGCCGCTCCCACGCGCTCGCGAAGAGCGACTGGCCGGCGCCACCGGCGATCTGGCCGGCGCCCGAGACGGTCGGGCCGGTCGGCTGGCCGCCAGAGCTGCCAGAGGTGCCCGAGCCGCCTGAGGCGGTCGTGCCAGCACTGGCGGGAACGGTCTCGCGCGCAGGGTCGCCGTCGTCGTGACCGGCGGTCGCGGCGAGGTCGTCGATCCGCTTCTTCCTGCGGTCTCCGAAGGAGGAGAAGGGGTTGTCTGGCATCGGGGTCACCTCGTCCTGACTCGGGGATCGATGAGGGCGTAGGCGATGTCGACCAGGAGGTTGACGATCACGTAGGTGATCGCCGCCGCGAGGATGACGACCTGGAGGACCGCGTAGTCACGCAGCTGGAAGGCGCGGGCGAGGGTCTCGCCGATGCCGCCGAAGGAGAAGACGGTCTCGGTGAGCACGGCTCCGGCGAAGAGGCCGCCGACCTGCAGGCCGATGGTCGTCACGACGGGCAGCAGCGCGTTGCGCAGGATGTGGCGCCCGCGGATGACCCGCTGGGTCAGACCCTTGCTCTGGGCGGTGCGGACGAAGTCCTCGTCCATGACATCGAGCACCGAGGCCCGGGTGATCCGGAAGATCACCGCGAAGGGGATCGTCGCGAGGGCCAGCGCCGGCAGGATGAGGTGCTTGAAGGCGTCCCACGCGGCGTCCCACTCCTGGGTGATGATGCCGTCGAGCACGAAGAAGCCGGTGACGCGCGTCGCGTCGATGCCCGGGCTCTGGCGCCCGGACACGGGCAGCCACTGGTGCTCGAGCGCGAAGTAGTACTTGAGCAAGAAGGCGAGGAAGAAGACGGGGACGGCGACCCCGATGAGGGAGACGAAGATCGTCGAGTTGTCGAACCAGGTGGCCCGCCGACGGGCCGCGACGTAGCCGAGCGGGATGGCGATGGCCACGGCGATGATGATCGCCATGATGCTCAGCTCGAGCGTCGCCGGGAACCGGGTGAGGAAGATGTCGACGGCGTCCTTGCCGGGGAGCACGCCGTTGGAGACGCCGAAGTCGCCACCGAGGATGCGCTTGACGTAGCTCCCGTACTGCACCCAGACCGGCTGGTCGAGACCGAGCGTCTGAGACAGGGCCGCTCGGGTGGCCGGGGTGGCGCGCTCGCCGAGCATGGCCGAGACCGTCCCCCCCGGGAGGGCCCGCAGCCAGAGGAAGAGCAGCAGCGACAGGACGACCACGACACCGATCATCTGGATCAGTCGACGGATGATGAACCTCAGCACGACACGTCACCTCTTCTCACAAACGGGGGCCGTCCCGGATCTCCTGGGACGACCCCCGTCATCGTGGTTGTGCGTCCGAACCGACCGGAGGGTCGGATCAGGTCACTTGCCGCCGACCGTGACCGGCGCGAACTCCTCCGCCGTGAGCGGCGAGGCGACGAGACCCTTGACGTTCGGGCCGATGACGAGCGCGGGCGGCGAGCTCGAGAGCGGCAGGCCGGGGATGTACTCGTCCTTGATCTGCGTGGCGATCTTCTCGTACGCCGCGCTCCGCTCGCCCTCGTCGACGATGGCGTCGGCCTTCTTGAGGTCGGCCGAGAGCGTCTTGCCCCACGGCTGCGAGAAGGTGTGGAAGTCGTTCTTGTCCGGGGCGAAGAAGGTGCCGAGGAAGTTGTCCGCCGCGTTGTAGTCACCGGTCCAGCCGATGATCCACGCGTCGAAGGAGCCGGCGTCGATGCCGTCGAGGTAGCCACCGTTCCACGGCTTGGCGATTGCGTTGACCTTGACGCCGACGGCCTCGAGGTCGGTGCGCAGCGCCTCGAAGATCTTCTGCGGGTTCGGCATGTACGGACGCGAGACCTCGGTCGGGTAGGCGAAGTTGAGGGTCATCCCCGTGGCTCCGGCCTCCGCGAGCAGCGACTTGGCCTTGGCGACGTCGTAGGGCGTGACCGCGACGTCCTTGTTGTAGCCGGCGACGGTGTCGGGCATGAACTGCGAGGCAGCCGTGGCGCCCTCGGGCAGCTGGGTCTGGACCATCTGCTCGCGGTTGATCGCCATGTCGAGGGCCTGACGGACCTTGAGGTCCTTCAGCTTCGGGTTCTTCTCCGGGTTGAAGCCCATGTAGAGGATGTTGAAGGCCGGGCGCACGAGCACCTGGTTGCCGTCGTCCTTGAGGCCCTTCCAGTCGACCGGGTTGGGCAGGTCGTAGCCGTCGATGCTGCCGGCCTTGAGCTCCTGTCGACGGGTGGTCTCGTCGGGGATGATCTTGAAGACGAGCTTGTCGGGCTTGGCCTTGTCGCCGAAGTAGTCGTCGTTGCGCACGAGCGTGACCGTCTTGTTGGCCTCGTCGTACTTGTCGAGCTTGAACGGGCCGGTGCCGACGGGGGCCGTCGAGTAGGCGGGGTAGACGAAGCCCTCACCCTGGGCCTTGACGTTGTTGGCGTCGCCCTTCTCCATCGCGGTCGGGCTCTGCATCGCGAACGAGGCGAGCGAGAGCATCGTCGGGAACTTGGAGGTCGTGGTGTTGACCGAGAGGGTCACCGTCGCGTCGTCGACGACCTTGCAGCCCTTGTAGAGCGACTCGGACGCCTTGTCCTTGAACGCGCCCATCGTGTAGGACCAGTACTCGGCCGGGCCGGTCTGGGCGTCGGCGTTCTGGTCGAACATCCGCTCGAAGTTCTTGCAGACGGCGTCGGCGTTGAAGGGCGTGCCGTCGGTGAACTTCACGCCGGTGCGGAGCTTGAACGTCCAGTCGAGGCCGTTGTCCGAGGTGGGGACCTCGGTGGCGAGGTCTGGCGCGACGTCGGCGGTGCCCGGCTTGATCGTCAGCAGCCCGTTGAACATCTGCCGCGTGACGCGGAAGGTCTCGCCGTCCGTGGCGTAGAAGGGGTCGAACAGCTTGGGGGCTCCGGCGGCGCCGAAGGTGAACGTGCCACCGGAGGCTGCGGCCCCGTCCGTCGCGCCGGGAGTCGTCGTCCCGCGGTCGGACTGGGCACAGGCGCCGAGGGCCAGCGATGCAGCCGCGAGGAGCGCGACCGGTGCTGCCTTTCGGGAGAACTTCATGAGTTACCTCGCTCTAGTGCGACGGCCGCCCCCGGTAGGGGTGACCGACAGGAAACCTGCTTCACGCGCGGGTGGACCCCACGCGACGGGTTGGTGGAAACATAGTGAAGTCACCGGTCGATGTCGCGCTCCGGCGGCAATGTTTACAGGTCCGAGACGTGCGCACCGCAGCATCGCCGGTGCGGCCGCCGCCCGCACCGTGAAATGCGGCCGCACGGCATACCCGGTCGGACGGGCGGCCTACCCGACCCCCCCGGAGCCGTCGCTCAGGTGTCGGTCTCGTCGTCGAAGGAGCCGAGCACCCGCTCGAGCAGGTCCTCCATCGTGACCAGCCCGAGCGGGCCGACCGGGCCGTCGACGAGCACGAGCTGCGCGCGCTCGGCGCGCATCGCGCTGACCGCGTCGAGCAGCGAGATCGTCGCGGGCACGTGCACGGCCGCGTGGGTCACCGACGCCACCGGCGCGTCGGCCCGGGCCCGGACGATGTCTCGCACGTGGGCGATCCCGACCGGGCACCCGTCCTGCGTGACGACGAGGCGCGAGCGGCCGGTCTCGCGCGAGAGCGACTCCGCCGCCGCGCAGCTCGCGGTCCCGGGGAGGCCGACGACACGGTCCCACGGCACCGTCACGGAGCCGACCACGGTCGTGTCGAGGTCGATGGCGCCGGCGAGCACGCGGTGCTCCGGCTCGGCGAGCATCCCGTGGTCACGCGAGCTGGCGAGGAGCAGCTGGAGCTCCTTGGGGCCGTGGACCTGCGCGAGCTCGGACTGCGGCTCGACCTTCGCGAGCCGCAGGGTCGCGTTGGCCATCGCGTTGAGGACGCTGAGCAGCGGACGCGCCACCCAGGCGAACGCGCGGAACGGCAGCGCGAGCAGCACCGCGGAGCGCTCGGGGTGGGCGATGGCCCACGACTTCGGTGCCATCTCGCCGACGACCATGTGGAGGAAGACGACGATGGCGACCGCGAAGACGACGGAGATGACGTATGCCGCGGACTCGGGGATCCCGACGACGCCGAACACCGGCGCGAGCAGCTCGGCGACCGCCGGCTTGGCGAGGGACCCGAGCGCGAGGGTGCACAGGGTGATCCCGAGCTGGGCACCGGCGAGCATGAGCGAGAGCTCACGGCTGCCACGCACCGCTGCGCGGGCGGCGACGCTCCCGCGTTCGGCGAGGTCCTCCAGGCGGTGGCGCTTGCTCGCGACGAGGGCGAACTCGGCCGCGACGAAGAAGGCGTTGGCGAGCAGGAGCAGGACGGAGACGAGCAGGGCGGTGATCATCGCGCCACCTCGTCGCGGATCTCGTCCCGGATCCTGTCGCGGACCTCGACCCGGACCTGGGCCGGGACGTGGCGGGCCACGACGGTCACGGCGAGTCTCGCCCGCACCGGGGTGAGGCGGGGGGCGTCCTCGTCCTCGCCGTCGACCTCGGACTGCTCGAGCCGGCCGGGCACCTCGACGAGGTCGCCGGCGAGGGCGACCCGGCCGAGCTGCTGCAGGACGAGGCCGCTCACGGTCGTGTGCTCGCCGTCGCTGGCCAGGTCGAGCCCGGTCCCGGCCTCGAGCTCGTCGAGGCGCAGGTGGCCCGGCACGACCCAGACCCCCTCGCCGGCGACGACGATCCCGGGAGCCGTCGGGTCGTCCTCGTCGAGGATCTCCCCGACGACCTCCTCGGCGATGTCCTCGAAGGTGACGACCCCGGCGAAACCGCCGTGCTCGTCGACGACGAGGGCCATCTGCTGGTGGTCGGCTCGGATCTGGTCCAGCACGCCGGGCAGCAGCGCGCTCGTCGGGACGACGGTGGGCGGGGACAGCAGCGACCGGAGAGCCGTCGTCGCGCGCAGCCCCGGCTCGACGGCGAGGACCTCGGCGAGACCGGCGACTCCGAGCACGTCGTCACCGTCCTCCCCCGTGACGGGGAAGCGGGACCAGCCGGTGTCGAGGTGGTCGACGAGCGTCGCCACCGTGTCGTCCCCGTCGAGGGTGGTGACCCGCACCCGCGGGGTCATCACGTCGCCGGCGGACAGCTCCCGGAAGCGCAGCCCGCCCTCGAGGAGCTCGGACAGGTCCTCGTCGAGCAACCCGCCCGCGCGGGACTCGTCGATGATCCGGGTGAGGTCCTCGGCCGTCGCGCCCTGCTCGAGCTCCTCGACGGGCTCGATGCCGAGCCGGCGCAGCAGCGCCGTCGATGCCCGGTCGAACAGGTGCACCACGGGGCCGATGATCCGCAGGTAGATGAGGGTCGAGCGGCTGAGGGCCCGGGCGACTGGCACCGTTCGTGCGATCGCGAGGTTCTTCGGGGCGAGCTCGCCGAAGACCATCTGCACGATGGTGGAGAAGACGAGGACGGCGGTGACCGAGAGGCTGAGGCGAGCGGCATACGACATCGAGGGGTCGAGCAGCTCGGCCAGGCCGACCCCGACGAGGGGCTCGGAGACGTAGCCGACGAGCAGGGCGGTCACGGTGATCCCGAACTGCGCCGCCGAGAGCGTGAAGGACAGCCGGGAGGTGACGGCGAGGGCGCGCTGGGCCTTCTCGTCCCCGGCATCGGCCAGCTCGCGCAGGGCGTTGCGGTCGACGGCGACGTAGGCGAACTCCTGCGCGACGAAGTAGCCGGTCGCCGCGGTGAGGGCGAGGATGAGGGCGATCCCGAGCGCGATGCTCATGCGGTCACCGCCTCGGGAGTCGGGACGGGCGGTGGGTCGGACGGGGGCAGCCGGACGGGGTCCGGCAGCGGACTATGGCCCTCCGAGGCGTCGCTTCGCATGGGACAAGGGTAGGCGAAACGGGGCGGGGGTCAGTCCGTCGTCCGCGCACGCAGGCGGGTGGCCTCCTGCGAGATCCGGTGGGCGAGCTCGATGTCGAGCTGGGTGAGGCCGCCCGCGGGTGAGGCGGAGTGGGCCCCGAGTGCGAACGTGACGGTGCACCAGCGGATGTCGATGTCGGGATGGTGGTCCATGGTCTCGGCCGCATCCGCGGCCTCGGTGACGAGGCGGATGCCGGTGGGGAAGTCCGGCGCGGTCCACACCGACCGGATCGAGTCGCCGTCCCGCGTCCAGTCCGGCAGGTCGGCGAGCTGGCGGGTGATCTCCTCGTCGGTGAGCAGTCGCGTCATGTCGTCCAGTAAACCCCTCACCCCGGTTCACCGGCACGGCGCCGCGGCTGTGGCAGCATCACTGCTGCCATGAGCGCCGTCCCGAGTGACCCACCCTCCCCCGTGACCGACCAGCCGATCCGGCTCGTCGTCGGGGCGGCCGTCGTCGACGACCTCCTGCGCCCCACCCGGCTGCTCGCCGCCCGCCGCACCGAGCCGGCCGCCCTCGCCGGGGGCTGGGAGCTGCCCGGGGGCAAGGTCGACCCGGGGGAGTCGCCGCTCTCCGCGCTGCACCGTGAGCTTCGGGAGGAGCTCGGCGTCGGGATCGAGCTCGGGGCCCACGTCCCGGGTCCGCTCCCGGGCGGCACGTGGGCGCTCGGCGAGCGCTACGAGATGCTCGTCTGGCTCGCCGTCGTCGTCGAGGGGCAGCCGGCCCCCATCGAGGACCACGACGCGCTGCGCTGGCTGACGGTCGAGGAGCTGGGCGGTGTGGCCTGGCTGCCGGCGGACCTGCCGATCGTGCGGGCGGTGGCGGCCCGACTCGGGCCCGTGTACAAGGGCACCCCAAAACCCTGAGAGACTGTCCCTCATGCCCATGAAGACCCGCGCGGACATCCGCAACGTCGCCATCGTCGCCCACGTCGACCATGGCAAGACCACTCTCGTCGACAAGATGCTCTGGCAGTCCGGTGCGTTCGGCGAGCACCAGCACGTCGACGAGCGGGCGATGGACTCCGGTGACCTCGAGCGCGAGAAGGGCATCACCATCCTCGCGAAGAACACCGCGGTGCACTACACCGGTGCCTCCGCCGAGGCCGCTGGCCTCAGCGACGGCGTCACCATCAACATCATCGACACCCCCGGCCACGCCGACTTCGGTGGCGAGGTCGAGCGCGGCCTGTCGATGGTCGACGGGGTCGTCCTGCTCGTCGACGCCTCCGAGGGCCCGCTGCCCCAGACCCGCTTCGTGCTGCGCAAGGCGCTCGCCGCGAAGATGCCGGTCATCCTCTGCATCAACAAGGTCGACCGTCCCGACGCCCGCATCGCCGAGGTCGTCGACGAGGCCTACGAGCTGTTCATGGACCTCGACGCCACCGAGGACCAGATCGACTTCCCGATCGTCTACGCGTCGGCGAAGGCCGGTCGCGCCTCCCTCGAGCGCCCCGAGGACGGCGGCATGCCCGAGGGCGAGGACCTCGAAGCCCTCTTCAGCACGATCATGAACACGATCCCCGCGCCGGTCTACGACGACGAGGCGCCCCTCCAGGCTCACGTCACCAACCTCGACGCGTCCAACTTCCTCGGCCGCCTCGCCCTGCTCCGGGTCTTCAACGGCACGATCAAGAAGGGCCAGCAGGTCATGTGGTGCCGTCACGACGGCTCCCAGCAGCGGGTCAAGATCACCGAGCTGCTGATGACCGAGGCCCTCGAGCGCAAGCCCGCCGAGTCCGCCGGCCCCGGCGACATCATCGCCGTCGCCGGCATCCCCGACATCACCATCGGTGAGACCCTCGCCGACGCGGAGAACCCTGTCCCGCTGCCGCTCATCACCGTCGACGAGCCGGCGATCTCGATGACCATCGGCACGAACACCAGCCCGATGGTCGGCCGCGTCCGTGGCTCGAAGGTCACCGCCCGCATGGTCAAGGACCGGCTCGACAAGGAGCTCATCGGCAACGTCTCGCTCCGGGTCCTCACCACCGAGCGCCCCGACGCGTGGGAGGTCCAGGGCCGCGGCGAGCTCGCCCTCGCCATCCTCGTGGAGCAGATGAAGCGTGAGGGCTACGAGCTCACGGTCGGCAAGCCTCAGGTCGTCACCCGTGAGGTCGACGGCAAGACCCACGAGCCGGTCGAGCGTCTCACCGTCGACACGCCGGAGGAGTTCCTCGGCGCGATCACGCAGATCATGGCCGCGCGCAAGGGCCGCATGGAGCAGATGACCAACCACGGCACCGGCTGGATCCGGATGGAGTTCCTCGTGCCCTCGCGCGGCCTGATCGGCTTCCGCACGGAGTTCCTCACCGAGACCCGGGGCACCGGCATCGCGCACCACGTCTTCGAGGACTACGAGCCGTGGTTCGGCGCGATCACGACCCGCACGAGCGGCTCGCTCGTCTCCGACCGCACCGGCGTCGTCACGGCATACGCGATGGTCAACCTCCAGGAGCGCGGCACGCTCTTCACCGAGCCGACGACCGAGGTCTACGAGGGCATGATCGTCGGCGAGAACTCCCGCGCCGACGACATGGACGTCAACATCACCAAGGAGAAGAAGCTCACCAACGTGCGCGCCTCCTCCTCGGACAACTTCGAGAAGATCG
>JBDSSS010000193.1:0-6730 GCA_039928615.1 Terracoccus sp.
GCTGCGTGCACTTGAAGCGCTCGGCGAGCAGGTGGACGAGGGCGGCGTCGATGTTGTCGATGCTGCTGCGCAGCCGGACCAGCTCGGCCGGGGTCTTGGTCATCGGCTCGGTCGTCGGCTCGGTGGCCTGCTCGTCGCTCTCGCGGGTCTCGTCGGTCACCGGTTCAGCGTAGGTCGGTCAGCGCTCGACGAAACCGGTGGTCCCGTCCTTCGGACCGTGGTCCTGGACGACGACGGTGGAGACCCGGCCGGGCCGGCGCGTCGTCGACGGTGACTCGCGCAGCAGCGCGACGAGGACCTCCACCTGCTCCCGGGACCCCTGGGCGACGACCTCGACACGGCCGTCGGTGAGGTTGCGGGCGTGCCCGACGAGCCCGAGCTCGAGGGCTCGGGCCCGGGCCCACCAGCGGAACCCGACCCCCTGGACCTCGCCGTGCACGTAGGCGGCCACGCGGACCTCGGCGGTCGGCGGGAGTGCGACGCCGTCGTCTGCTGACACACCTCCACCGTATGCCGCGCGCCTCCCGCACGGAGCAGGCACCCGTCCCTACGCTCAAGGCAGGAACTTCAGCGACTTCACAGACTTCACGGACTTCACGCACGGTCGGCGGAGAGGGGAACGGCGTGACGACGTCGGTCAGGACCCGGGCAGGCGGTTCGGGTCGGCAGCCCATGGCGACCGTCGGGCACGACTCGCGGTCCACCGGCGGCACACCCGGGTCGGGGGCACGGCGCTCCCCCGGCCGGATCGAGGGCCTCGACGGTCTGCGCGCGATCGCGATCGTCGCCGTCCTCGTCTTCCACCTCAACCCGGCGTGGCTGCCCGGCGGCTTCCTCGGGGTCGACGTCTTCTTCGTCGTGTCCGGCTTCCTGATCACGACCCTGCTCGTCCACGAGCACCGCCGCAGCGGCCGCATCGACTTCGCCCGCTTCTGGGTGCGCCGCGCCCGCCGCCTGCTGCCGGCCCTCGTCCTCACGGTGACGGTGAGCGTGCTCATCGCCCGCACCGTGAGCGCCGACCTGCTCGTCAACATCGGTCGCCAGATCGGCGGCGCCCTCACCTTCTCGACGAACTGGGTCGAGATCCTCGCCGGGTCGAGCTATTTCGACCAGACGGCGCCGCAGCTGTTCATGAACTTCTGGTCCCTCGCCGTCGAGGAGCAGTTCTACCTGCTCTGGCCGCTCACCGTGCTCCTCCTGCTCAGCGTCGGCTCGAGCCGCGTGCGCACGCTCGTCGCCCTCGGTCTCGCCGCCGGCTCGACCGTGCTGATGGCGGTCCTCTACACCCCGGGCACCGACGCGACCCGGGTCTACTACGGCACCGACACCCACCTGATGGGCCTGATGCTCGGCGCGGCCCTCGCCTTCGCGTGGGCCAACCCCGGCCTCGCGCTGCGCATCGCCCCGACGAACTGGGGCCGTGTCGGGTCGTATGCCGTCCCCCTGGCCGGCGCCGTCCTGCTCGCCCTCTTCGTCCTGCTCGACGAGTCCGACCCCTTCACCTTCCGCGGCGGCTTCCTGCTCGCCTCGCTCGCGACCGGGGCTCTCGTGCTGGGCCTGCTCGACCGGCACCCCACCGGCCCGACGGCATTCCAGCGGATGACCCGGCACCCCGTGGCGACGTGGGTCGGCGTCCGTTCCTATGCCATCTACCTCTGGCACTGGCCGGTCATCCTCATCATCGCCCAGGACAACCCCTCCGTCCCCGGCACGACGAGCCACCTGCTGACCCGGCTGTGGTGCGTCGTCGTGACGCTGGCGCTGTCCGACCTCACCTACCGCTTCGTCGAGACCCCGTTCCGCCGGGACGGCTTCCGCGTGGTCGGGAGCCGCTTCCTCTCCGCCCTGCTCAGGACGTCGCGACGTACCCGACAGGTCGTCTCCGCATCGCTGGCGGTGCTCGCCGTCGTCGCCGCCGTCACCATCGCGACCGCGCCGGACCAGTCGGAGACCGCCCGGATGCTCCAGGCCAACGAAGCGGCCGCCGCGTCGGGGGCGGTGCTGACGACCCCCACCACGCAGGGCGCGGCCGGTGCGACGGGCGCCCCGCAGCCGAGCCCCATCGCGCCCACCGCCGGCACGACCCCGGCACCGACCACCTCGAAGTCCGTCGACGGGTCGGTCGCCAACGCCTCCTTCACGATGCCGACGGGCAAGGAGATCGACGCCTACGGCGACTCGATCATGGTCGGCAGCGTGCATGCCCTCGACTACTACTTCCCTGGCATCCGGATGGACGCCAGGTCCAACCGGCGCTGGGCCGACGGCCTCACCGCGATCAAGGCCCGCGGTGACGGCAACCGACGCGCCGTCGTCCTCGCCTTCGGCACCAATGCCGGTGTCGACGAGGAGCGGGTCACCGACGTGCTCGACACCCTCGGCCCCGACCGGATGGTCGTGCTCGTCAACCTGATGGGCCCGTTCGCCCGGATCGACCGCGACAACGCCACCCTCGACCGGCTTGCCGCCGTGCGTCCCAACGTCATCGTCGCCGACTGGGCCGACGCCGTGCGGGGCCACCCGGACCAGCTGCAGAGCGACCGGATCCACCCGAGCCTGATCGGGGCGCACCTGTTCGCCAAGACGGTCCGCTCGGCCCTGGCCCAGCTCTCCGAGCAGCACACCGGCACGACGGTCACGCTCAAGGACCTCCCGATCCCCTGACCGGGCAGCACCGGTCGCAGACTGATCCGCAGACTGATCCGAGCAGCCGTCAATCTGCAGATCAGTCTGCGTTCACGGTCGTCAGGGCCGCAGCGGATGCAGACTGATGCGCAGACTGATCCGCCGAGCCAGTCAGTCTGCAGATCAGTCTGCAATCGTGCACTCAAGAGTGGGGTATGACCTCGTCGCCGACGGCGATCATCGCCCCGGCCGGCACGGGCAGCTTTGGCGTGAGCCGGATGCCGAACCAGGTCGCGCCCTCCCACCGGCGGTGCCGGGCTAGCGTGCGGATCGGCTCCTTCGCCCCGCGCAGGCTCTGCCGGTCGATCGTCGTCATGACGCAGCGGTCGCAGATCATCGTCGAGCGATAGCCCACCTCGCCGATTCGCACGGACTGCCACGCGTCCTCGTCGAAGGCGGCCCCGCCGGCCACGACGACGTTCGGCCGGAAGCGGTCGTGCCCCAGCGGGTCGACTCCCGACTCCGCGAGCCAGGCGTTCAGCTGGTCGAGCGATGCCTCGGTCGTGACGTGCAGCGGCGCCGCGTCGGAGAAGGAGTTGGTGTCGCCCTCCCTTCCCCCCATCTCCACGCGGACCGGGCGGACCACGGACTCGTCCTGCCAGACCAGCCGAAGGGCGCGCCCCAACCGCGCCGACAGCCAGGCGTCCGCCTGGGGTCCCGCGACCCGGGCCGAGGCCTGACCGGAGAAGGAGACAACCGTCTCCCCGGCGTCGGGATCCGGTCGCAGGCTCAGCGAGCCGCCGTCACGGTCCTCGAGCCGTATGCCGCCGGCCCCCTCCGGTCGGGCCAGCAGCCCGAGCATGGCCGGCACCTCACGTGCCGTGACCTTGCCACCGACCGGGTCGACGACCGCCCAGTGCCGGTCACCGACGAGCCCACGCCGGTCGACCGCGGCCGTCTCGACGGCGACCCCCGCCAGGGACTTGACCGGGTAGAGCGTGAGAGCAACGACCCCGAGCCCCGGGGCCGCCCCTCCCTCGGTCACTCCGCGAGCCATGCGGCATACGCATCGAACGTGTAGGGCCGGCCCAGGAAGTCCTCGACGAGCTCGGCAGCGTCGTGGCGGCCGCCCTGGGCGAGCACCTTGTCGCGGTAGGCGCCGGCCACCTCCGGGTCGAAGAGGTCGGCGCGGTCGAAGGCCGAGAACATGTCCTTGGCGATGACGAGCGACCACATGTACGTGTAGTACGCCGAGCTGTAACCGTCGAGGTGTCCGAAGTGGCACTGCATGTGCGTGCCCGGCAGGTACGGGAAGGAGGAGTAGCGCGCCATCAGCTCCCGCAGCCGCGCCGTCAGGTCCTCGGTCGAGTGCACGTGGTAGTCGTAGGACAGCGCGGCGTAGAACATCTGGGTCCTCGCCCCGTAGCCCTTCCCGAAGTCGTCAGCCGTGCGCATTGATGCCACGAGGTCAGCCGGGATCGTCTCTCCCGCAGCGTTCTTCGCGAAGGTGGCGAGGACGTCCGCGTCCCAGGCCCACTCCTCGAGCATCTGGCTCGGAGCCTCCACGAAGTCCCACTCCGTCGCGACGCCGGAGAATCTCACCCACGGCATCCGTCCCGCGAGGACGTGGTGCACGAGGTGGCCAAACTCGTGGAAGAGGGTGACCACCTCGTCGTGCTCCATCAGGCCGCGGTTGAAGTTGCAGACGAGGACCCCCTCGGCGAGCTGCCGGTCGGCGACGCCCCGGACGAGGTCGAACTGCGCCGCGTGCTTGTACTTGCCGTCGCGCGGGTGCAGGTCGAGGTGGATCCGCCCGATCCGCTCACCCTCGAAGGAGACGTCGTAGGAGGCCACCTCGTCGTGCCACGTGCCGGCGTCCTCGACGGCGGACCAGGCGAGCCCGAAGAGCCGGCCGGTGACGTCGAGCAGCCCCTGGCGCACGGCCTCGAACGGGAAGTAGGTCCGGACCCGCTGCGCGTCCACCTCGAGCTGCTCCTTGCGGACGAGCTCGGCGTAGTAGCTCACGTCCGCGCCGTCGATGTCGTCAGCGTTGGGCCGGTCCTCGCGCAGCCGGTCGAGCAGGACCTGCTTGTCGCGCTCGGCGCTCGACGTCGACAGCTCGGTGATCTGCTCGATGAACGCACCGATCGCGTGCCCGCTGCCGATCATCTTCACCTCGGCGTCGAAGTCGGCCCACGTCGGGTAGCCGAGCAGGGACGCGTGCTCGCGCCGCACCGCGAAGAGGTCTTGCAGCACCCGGTCGTTGTCGGGCCAGGCGATGGTGAGGAACTGCGTCGTCAGCGCGCGACGGGCCCCGGCGTCGTGGGCGAAGGTGCGGAACGGGACGACGTCGGGGTAGTCGGTCGTCACCGTGACGAGGCCGTCGCCCTCGACGGGGTGGGCCGCCACCCAGTCCTCGGGCAGGCCGCCAAGCTGCTCGGGCCGCACCCGGATGCTGCGGACGTCCTCCCGGATGTTCTTGCCGAAGTCCTGGCTGAGCACCACGGCACGCTCGCTCAGCTCACGCAGCCGGTCCCGGGTCGTCTCGTCGCGGTCGACGCCGGAGCGCCGGAAGTCGCGCAGCGTCAGCTCGAGGACGCGTCGTGCGTCGGCGTCGAGCCCGTCGGGGCCGAGGCCGGCGAGGACGGCATACAGCTCGGTGTCGAGGCCGAGGTCGGTGTCGAGCTTCTGCACGTCCTGCGAGAGCGCGTCGGCACGGTCGCGGACCGCCTTGTCGGGGTGCACCTCCGAGAAGAGGGACCCGACGGATGCCGCGTTGGACAGCGCGATCTGCGCGTCGTTCCACGCACTGAGCACGTCGAGGGCCGAGGTCGGCGGGTCGGCCTTGAGCGCGTCGACGGTCGCGCGGGCCTCGGCCAGCTGCTCGGTGCCGCGGGTCGCGACCCAGTCGAGCCAGCGGTCGGCTCCGGGCAGGGCGAGGGGGGTGGGCGCGGTCGCGCCGGGGTCAGTCGTCACGACGGAACTGTATGCCGCCGAGCCGGCCCCGCGCGTGCCGATCGGCGGCCTGTCGCTCAGTCCCAGAGCTGGAGCGAGCGGTCGAAGATCCCGGCGAGATCCTCGTCCCGGACCGGTCGAGGGCTCGTCGCGAGGAGGCGCTGCTGCTTGAGGGCACCGTCGACGAGGTCGTCGGTGTCCCCGGCGCCGTAGCCGACCCCCGAGGTCCCGTTGGGGATGCCGATGTCGCGCATCAGCCTGATGAGGACGCTCGGCAGCAGGTCGGCGGGATCGGCTGTGTCCTGCGCGCCCGGCTCGAGGAGCCGAGCCGCCGCGAGGTGGCGCCCGGGGTTGGACGCGAAGGTCCATCGGAACGCCTCCGGGGCGGTGAGCGAGACGGCCATCCCGTGCGGCACCATCGGCTCGTCCTCGGGGTAGCCGTCGGGGTGGAAGCCCGTCACCCGGCCGGCGATCGGATAGGCATTGGCATGCGGCACGTGGACGCCGGCGTTGCCGAAGCCGAGACCGGCGAAGGTCGCCGCCAGCGCCATGTCGCCGCGCGCCCGCTCGTCGTCCCCGTCGTGGACGGCGGTGCGGAAGGCGCCGGAGAGCAGTCCCATCGCCCTCTCGGACCACAGGTCGGCGACGGGGTTGGCGCCGCAGTAGGGCACGCGCTGGTCGGGGGTCTTGCGCTCGTAGGAGGTGTAGGGACGGGCGGTCCAGCTCTCCAGGGCGTGGCAGAGGATGTCCATCCCCGCGCTCGCGGTCACCCCGGCCGGCTGCGTCATCGTCAGGCGAGGGTCGACGACCGCGAGCGTCGGGCGGAGCCGGGCGTGGCTGATACCGGTCTTCACCTTGAGGGCGAGCACGTCGAGCACGCAGATCGTCGTGCTCTCGGCGCCGGTGCCGGTCGTCGTGGGCACGGCGACGAGCGGGGCGAGCGGGTGGGTCGGGGCCCGGCCCTCCCCCACCGGGGCGTTGACGTAGTCCATCAGGGTGCCGGGGTTGCTGAGCATCAGGTCGACCGCCTTGGCCGTGTCGATCGCCGACCCTCCGCCGACGGCGACGAAGGCGTCGAAGGGCCCGTCACCCCGGGCGCGCTCGATGGCCAGCTCGAGGCTCGCGTCGGTCGGCTCGACGTGGGCGGAGT
>JBDSSS010000194.1:0-7071 GCA_039928615.1 Terracoccus sp.
CTACTCTCGGACCATGGCAACGCTGCAGACGGACCCGGAGACCACGGCGGCCAGCTCGGGGGAGCTGGCGACGCTCACCACCCTTAACCTCGCGGTTATCGGCGGTGACGGCATTGGCCCCGAGGTCGTCGCCGAAGGACTCAAGGCGCTGCGCGCGGTCACAGCGAAGACCGGTCTCACGATCGAGACCACCGACTACGACCTCGGCGCCCGGCGCTGGCACGCCACGGGCGAGACCCTCCCGGACAGCGTGCTCGCCGAGATCCGAGGCCACGACGCGATCCTGCTCGGCGCCATCGGCGACCCGAGCGTGCCGAGCGGTGTGCTCGAGCGGGGCGTGCTGCTGCCGCTGCGCTTCGCCCTCGACCACTTCGTCAACCTGCGGCCCACCACGCTCTTCCCGGGCGTCGACAGCCCGCTCGACGTGGCGCGGGTGGCACCGGACGGCATCGACTTCGTCGTCGTCCGGGAGGGCACCGAGGGTCCCTACACCGGCAACGGGGGCGCCCTGCGCGTCGGCACGGCGCAGGAGATCGCGACCGAGGTGAGCGTCAACACGCGCTTCGGCGTCGAGCGGGTCGTCCGCGACGCCTTCGCGCGGGCCATGGCTCGACCGCGTCGACACCTGACGCTCGTGCACAAGCACAACGTGCTGACCCATGCCGGTCACCTGTGGCGCCGCACGGTCGACGAGGTCGGCGCCGAGTTCCCCGACGTGACGATCGCCTACCAGCACGTCGACGCCGCAACGATCTTCATGGTCACCGACCCCGGCCGGTTCGACGTCATCGTCACCGACAACCTCTTCGGCGACATCATCACCGACATCGCCGCGGCCATCTCCGGCGGCATCGGCCTCGCGGCCTCGGGCAACATCAACCCGACCCGCACCACGCCCAGCATGTTCGAGCCCGTCCACGGTTCGGCGCCGGACATCGCCGGCCAGGGCAAGGCCGACCCGACGGCGGCCATCCTCTCCGTCGCGATGCTCCTCGAGCACCTCGGCCGGCCCGAGGACGCCACCCGCGTCGAGACCGCCGTCGCCGCCGACCTCGTCGAGCGCGGCCGCGCCGCACGGAGCACGAGTGCCGTCGGCGACGCGATCGCCGCGCGTCTCTGACGCGAGATCCCCGCGTCGTCGGCCCGTTGTCGCCGTCTCACCATGTGGGCGGTAGCCTGACCCCGATCACCGCAGCTCGCCTTGGAGGTACGTCATGACCCAGGAGTCCACCCACCCCGCCGAGCCCGTCCGCCTGGACTTCGAGGTGACGCGCCGCGAGGACGTCACGACGAGCGAGGCCATCGCGGCGGTGCACGCCGACCCCGGCTTCGGCAAGACGTTCACCGACCACATGGTCGTCGCGACGTGGACGCCCGACGCCGGCTGGCACGACGCGCAGGTGCGCCCCTACGGCCCCTTCCAGCTCGACCCCGCCGCCGCGGTCCTGCACTACGCGCAGGAGATCTTCGAGGGGATGAAGGCCTACCGGCACGCGGACGGCTCGGTCTGGGCATTCCGGCCGGAGGCGAATGCCGCTCGCTTCGCCCGCAGCGCCCGCCGCCTCGCACTGCCGGTGCTGTCCGAGGACGACTTCATCGCCTCGGTGCGCGCCCTCGTCGAGGTCGACGAGGAGTGGGTGCCCGCCGGTGACGCGGGGGAGCAGAGCCTCTACCTGCGGCCCTTCATGTTCGCCTCCGAGGCCTTCCTCGGGGTGCGCCCGGCCCAGCGCGTCACCTACTCGGTGATCGCCTCGCCGGCCGGTGCCTACTTCGCCGGCGGCCTCAAGCCGGTGACCCTCTGGATCTCGACCGATTACGCCCGCGCGGGCGAGGGCGGCACCGGCGCGGCCAAGTGCGGCGGCAACTACGCGAGCTCCCTCGCCGGCCAGCTCGAGGGCGCGGCCCACGGCTGCGACCAGGCCGTCTTCCTCGACTCCTCGACGCACACCTACATCGAGGAGCTCGGCGGGATGAACCTCTTCTTCGTCATGAAGGACGGGCGCCTCGTCACCCCGGAGCTGACCGGCACGATCCTCGAAGGTGTCACCCGCAGCTCGATCCTCGAGCTCGCGAAGGACCTCGACCTCGTTCCCGAGGAGCGCCGGGTCCCCATCGCCGAGTGGAAGGACGCGGCCGCGAGCGGCGAGATCGCCGAGATCTTCGCCTGCGGCACGGCTGCGGTCGTCACCCCGGTCGGTGAGCTGCGCTGGGAGGGCGGGTCGGTCGACCACCGCGGCGAGGGCCACACCGACCACTACGCCGAGGCGATCCGCTCCCGGTTGCTCGACATCCAGTACGGCCGCGCCGAGGACGCCCGCGGGTGGATGACGCGACTCGTCTGACAGCCCGGCGATGAGCCGTCCCCGGCTCGTCGCGACCGACCTCGACGGAACCCTGCTGCGCGGCGACGGCACCCTCTCGGAGCGGACCGTCGCCGTGCTGCGTGCCGCCGAGGAGGCTGGCGTCCACGTCGTGTTCGTGACGGCCCGCCCACCCCGCTGGCTCGACGTCCTCGCCGACGCCGTCGCCGGGCACGGGACCGTCATCTGCGGCAACGGCGCCTTCGTCTACGCCGTGGCCTCCCGCCGGGTGACCGAGGTCGACGGCTTTGCCACGCCGGTGCTGCACGACATCGTCCGCGACCTGCGGCTCGCGGCCCCGGGCGTCCGCTTCGCGGCCGAACGGGTCGCGGGTCTGTGGTCCGAGCCCGGGTTCCCGCACGACCCAGGCCACCCCGTGCCACATGACGCCGTCTCCGCCCCGATCGAGGGGCTCGACGACAGCGTCGTGGGCAAGCTGCTCGCACGGTCGACCGCCCTGGGCGACGAGGACTTCCTCACCCTGGTCGAGCAGGTCGTGGCGGAGCGCGGCCACGTGGCCTTCTCCGGGGCGGGTGGCCTCGCCGAGGTGAGTTCACGCGGCGTGACGAAGGCGGCGGCCCTCGAGCGCTGGGCCGCGCGCCTGGGGATCGGCCCCGAGCAGGTCTGGGCCTTCGGCGACATGCCCAACGACCTTCCGATGCTGCGGTGGGCGGGCACCGGCTGGGCCGTGTCCAATGCCCACCCCGACGTCCTCGCCGCCTCCGACCGGGTCTGCGACAGCAACGACCAGGATGGCGTGGCCCGAGCCATCGAGGCCGTCCTCGGCACACCGAGCGCGACACGCTAAAAGGTTTGCTCCAGAACCATTGACCTCCCGGATCGAGCCGGAGGAAGATGCGGTGCACCATCAGGAGCAGCCACCAAAGGTTGCCCCCCGATCTTTGCGAGGTTGTGCATGAGCGTTCCTCCCCCCGGGTCCGAGACGATCGGCTCGCCTCGCCCTTCGGCCGAGATCTCTGACGACGAGTCGATGCTCGCCGGGCTCGGCTACAAGCAGGAGCTGCACCGGGGGATGAGCGGCTTCTCCAACTTCGCCGTCTCCTTCTCGATCATCTCGATCCTCGCCGGCTGCATCACGACGTACTACCTCGCGATGGACGCCGGCGGGCCGCTCGCGATCAACACCGGATGGCTCATCTGTGGGGCCTTCGTCCTCTGCGTCGCCCTCGCGATGGCCGAGATCTGCTCGGTCTACCCGACGGCGGGCGGTCTCTACTGGTGGGCCGGGCGCCTCGCGCGCACCCACAAGAGGGAATGGGCGTGGTTTGTCGGCTGGTTCAACTTCCTCGGGGAGGTGGCCGTGACCGCCTCGATCGACTACGGCGCCGCACTCACGTGGTCCGCGGTCTACACGATGGTCACCGGCAACGCCCTCGGTCTCGGGCAGGTCTTCGTCATCTTCACCGTGCTGCTCCTGCTGCACGCCCTCCTCAACACGTTCGGTGTCAACGCGGTCAAGATCCTCTCGTCGGTCAGCGCGTGGTGGCACGTCGGCGGCGTTGCCGTCATCGTCATCGCGCTGTGGCTCGCCCCGGTTCCGCACCAGTCGCTCTCGTGGACCTTCACCCACTACGTCAACAACACGGGCTTCGGTGGCACGGGTGGCCTCTTCGGCCTGCCGATCTACGCCGTGCTCGTCGGACTGCTCATGGCGCAGTACACCCTCACCGGCTACGACGCCTCGGCGCACGTCGCGGAGGAGACCCGCAACGCGTCGATCGAGGCGCCCAAGGGCATCGTGCGCAGCGTCTACGTCTCGGTCATCGCCGGCTCCGTCCTGCTCGTGTCGGTCACCGCCGCGATCCAGGACTACGGCACGGCCCGCACGGCGGCTGACGCCAACGGTCTGCCGCCGGCCCAGATCTTCCTCGACGCCCTCGGGGAGCGGCTCGGCGTCACCATGGTCGTCATCTGCGGTGTCGCCCAGTTCTTCTGCGGCATGGCCTCCGTGACCGCGAACTCCCGTATGTCGTATGCCTTCTCGCGCGACAACGCCCTGCCGGGCTCTCGCCTGTGGGCGCGGATCAACCCGCGCACCGGCACCCCGACCAACTCGATCTGGCTCTGCGCCGGCCTGTCCTTCCTGCTCACGGTGCCGGCCATCTGGAACCAGACCGCCTTCTTCGCCGTCACCTCGGTCGCCGTCATCGGTCTCTACATCGCCTATGCGACGCCGATCCTGCTGCGCCGCCTCAACCCGGACTTCCGCCAGGGCCGCTGGGGCCTGGGTCGGTGGAGCGCCCCGATCGGCTGGATCGCGGTCGTCTGGGTCGCCTTCATCGTCGTGCTCTTCCTGCTGCCGCAGTACGCGCCCGGCACCTTCGGCGACCCGACCTTCAACTTCGCCCCGGTGACGGTCGCGCTCGTCGGCCTCTTCGCCCTCGGGTCCTGGATCCTCGGCGGTCGCAAGCACTTCATGCGTGACGTCCCCGAGGGTCATGACACGAAGGCCGCAGCGGAGCTGCTCGACTGAGATGGCGGCGGTCAGGGGAGCGGACGAGCTGGCGCAGACGGCGCTCTCGGACGCCGTGCTGCGGCCGGCGCTCGAGGGCAACGCCTTCGAGAACACCGTCGAGCAGCTGGCCCGGGCGATCCGGCTCGGTGCCATCGCCGACGGCGAGCAGCTCCCACCCGAGCGCGAGCTCGCCGAGCGACTCGCGGTGAGCCGCACGACGTTGCGCGAGGCCATCGCTGCCCTGCGCGACGCGGGGCTCGTCACGACGAGGCGGGGGCGCGGGGGCGGCACCCGGGTCACGTATGCCGCGCCGCAGCCCTCGTCGTCGACCCGGGACCTGACCGGGGTGCTGTCGGGGACCTTCGTGCGCAGCGGGGCCGCGATGCAGGACGCGCTGACCTTCCGTCGGGTCGTCGAGCCCGGCGCGGCCTGGCTCGCGGCGACCCAGCCGCTCGCCGCCGACCAGCGGGCCTGGCTCACCGAGAGCCTGCGAGAGGTCGACCACGCGGCCGAGAACTCGGCCCACCGGGTCGCGGACTCGCGGCTGCACCTCGCGATCGCGACGCTGTCGGGCTCACCGATGCTGATCGACGCGGTCACGAGGTCACAGTCCGCACTCCACGACATGCTGATGGCGATCCCCGTGCTTCGTCGCAACATCGAGCACTCGAACTCCCAGCACGACCAGGTCGTCGACGCCATCCTCGGCGGAGACGCGGACGGAGCCCGGGTGGCGATGGAGGAGCACTGCGATGCGACCTCCGCGCTGCTTCGTGGCCTGATCGGATAGGAAGGACCCATGGCAAAGCCACCGGCACTGACCGTCGAGCAGCTCCGCACCGAGATCGAGGCGGGTGACATCGACACGGTCATCGTCGCCTTCACCGACATGCAGGGCCGCCTGCAGGGAAAGCGGCTGCACGGCCACTACTTCCTCGACCACGTCCTCGAGGACGGGACGGAGGGTTGCAACTACCTGCTCGCCGTCGACGTCGACATGAACACCGTCGAGGGCTACGCGATCAGCTCGTGGGAGCGCGGCTACGGCGACATGTTCTTCGACATGGACCTGACGACCCTACGGCGGACCCCCGGCTCACCCCACTCCGCGACGATCCAGTGCGACCTCACCTGGATGGACCGCGGGCCCGTGCTCCAGTCACCACGCTCGGTGCTCAAGGCACAGGTCGAGCGGGCCGCCGCTCTCGGCCTCGTGGCCCACTGCGGCACCGAGCTCGAGTTCATCGTCTTTGAGGAGTCGTACGACCAGGCCTGGGACCGTGGTTATGCCGGGCTCACGCCCGCCAACCGCTACAACGTCGACTACTCGATCCTCGGCGGGGAGCGGGTCGAGCCGCTGCTGCGGGAGATCCGCAACGAGATGTATGCCGCAGGGGCCGTCGTCGAGAGCGCCAAGGGGGAGTGCAACCTCGGTCAGCACGAGATCGGTTTCCTCTTCGACGAGGCGGTCCGCACCTGCGACAACCACGTCATCTACCGCAACGCCGCCAAGGAGATCGCCGCCCACCACGGCCAGTCCCTCACCTTCATGGCGAAGTTCGACCAGCGCGAGGGCAGCTCGTGCCACATCCACCTCTCGCTGCGCGGCGCCGACGGCACGACGGTCTTCGCCGACGACAGCCGGGAGGGTGGTCACAGCGCGATGTTCGACCACTTCCTCGCCGGCATCCTCGAGACCCAGCGCGAGCTCACCTACTTCTACGCGCCCAACATCAACTCCTACAAGCGGTTCGCCTCGGCGAGCTTCGCCCCGACCTCGGTGGCATGGGGACGCGACAACCGCACGTGCGCACTGCGGGTCGTCGGCCACGGCGCCGGGCTGCGGGTCGAGAACCGGGTCGGCGGCGGCGACCTCAACCCCTACCTCGCCGTCGCGGCGATGCTCGCTGCCGGTCTGCACGGCATCGAGCAGCAGCTCGAGCTGGGTCCGGCCCTCGAAGGCAACGCCTACACCTCCGACGCCCCGCGGGTCCCATCCACGCTCCAGGAGGCCCGCGACCTGCTGGCCCGCTCGACCGTCGCGCGCACGGCATTCGGCGACGAGGTGGTCGACCACTACGTCAACGCCGCCGACGTCGAGATCACCGCCTTCAACGCGGCGGTCACCGACTGGGAGCGCCGCCGCGGCTTCGAGCGCCTCTGACCCACCCGGCCCCACCCCACCACCACCCACCACCCCCCAGCGGTTCGATGTATCTGCGCGCCCCAGAGGGC
>JBDSSS010000195.1:0-11141 GCA_039928615.1 Terracoccus sp.
GTGAAGGCGAAGGCCTCCTCGAGCGCCGCGACGAGGGACCGCGCGCCGGCGGGGTTGTGCGCGGCATCGACGAGCACGGTCGGGGACCGACGCACGATCTCGAGCCGCCCCGGCGAGGTCATCGCCGCGGTCGCCGCGAGGAGGATGTCGTGCTCGAGCGGCTGGGTTCCGCCGCCGAGGAAGGCCTCGACCGCGGCGACGGCCGTGACGAGGTTGCTCGCCTGGTGCGCCCCGTGGAGCGGGAGGAACAGGTCGGGGTACTCCCCCGCGAGCCCGCGCAGGCTCACCTGCTGCCCACCGAGCGCTACCTCGCGAGCGAGGACACCGAAGTCGTTGCCCTCGAAGACGATCCGGGCTCCCACCTCCTCGGCCCGGGCCCGGAGCACCTCGGCGGCAAGCGGGTCCTGCACGCCCGAGACCGCGAGCGCGTCCGTCTTGATGATGCCGCTCTTCTCCGCGGCGATCTCCTCGACGTCGTCCCCGAGCAGGTGGGTGTGGTCGAGGTCGACGGGGGTGATGACGGCGACCTGGCCGTCGGCGACGTTGGTCGCGTCCCAGAAGCCGCCGAGACCGACCTCGACCACGGCGACGTCGACGGGGGCGTCCGCGAACGCGGCGAAGGCGACCGCGACGAGGACCTCGAAGAAGTTCATCCTCCGACCGCCGGACTCGAGCGAGCGCGCGTCGACGAGGTCGATGAGCGGCGCGACCTCGTCGTAGGCGGCGATGAACTTCTCGCGCGGGATCGGCTTGCCGGACAGCGTGATCCGCTCGCGGATGTCGTGCAGGTGGGGGGAGGTGAAGCGCCCGGTGGACAGGCCGCTCTCCCTCAGGATGCTGTCGACCATCCGGCTCGTCGACGTCTTGCCGTTGGTGCCGGTGAGGTGGATGACGGGATAGCTGTGCTGCGGGTCGCCTGCGAGCTCCATCACCGCGCGGATCCGGTCCAGCGACGGACCGATGTCGTTCTCCGGGGCGCGAGCGAGGATCAGCTCCTCCACCTCGCGCATCCGCCTCATCATCTCGACGGTTCGCGCCGCTTCCTGGGCGGCTCCGTCCGGGCGACCGTTCACGGCTGCTCCTCCTTCGGGTCCAGGGCTCTCGACATCCAGATGCTGTCGGGCAGGACGGAGCCGCCGTCCTCCCGCGCGTGCTCGGTGAAACCGTGCCGCCGGTAGAAGCCGGCCGCCTGGTCGTTGCCCTCGATGTAGGACAGGACCACCGTGTCGTGGCCCAGCTCACGGGCGCGGTCGAGGACGGCGTCCATCAGCCGGCTGCCGATGCGCCGGCCGTGGTGACCGGGCAGCACGTAGAGCTTCCACGCGTAGAACGTGTCGTCCTGCACGCCGAAGGTCGCCATCCCGATCACCTGGCCCTGCTCCCCGTCGCCGGTTGCGGGACGGGTGTCCTCGGCCACGAGGGTGCGCCCGGTGCGGATCGAGGCGGTGACGACGTCCTTGGTCCACCACTTGGCCAGACCCATCGCGACGTACTCCGGACCGGCGATCGGCTCGTAGGTCGCGAGCCAGGTCCGGTGCCCGACGGAGATGACCGCGTCGAGGTCGTTGCCGTCGGCCACCCGCACGACGATGCCGTCGGCCCCGGCGCTCACAGCGCCCCCACCAGGATCGTCGCCGCATGCCCGTCGCCGACGACGACCGCCGTCGTGCGGTCGCCCGGAAGGGCGTGCTCCGCGCCGCCCGACGCGAACTGCGCGGCCAGGGTCTCGCTGACGATGAGGTCACGGTGGGTGACCGTCGCGTCGAAGACCTCGGGCGCCCCGGTGATGACGAGGCTGATCCGGTCGCTCACGTGCAGACCGGCGTCGCGTCGGGCCTGCTGGACGGCGCGGACCAGGTCGCGAGCAACGCCTTCTGTCGCCAGCGCCTCGGTGACGAGCGTGTCGAGCACGACGAAACCGCCACCCGGCAGCATCGCCGTGGCGCCCGACGCCTCCGCGCCTCCCCCGGCGACGACGGTCTCGAGGGTGAACTCGCCGTCGACGAGCTCGAGCCCACCGGCTGTGACGACACCCTCCGGGGTGCTGCTCCAGTCACCGGTCTTGCTTCCCTTGATCGCCCGCTGCACGTCGCGTCCGAGGCGCGGGCCGGCGGCCCGGGCGTTGACCGTGAGCCGCTGGCTGACGCCGAAGTCGGCCTCGCTCGCGGTGCTGAGGTCGACGAGGGTGAGCGACTTGACGTTGAGCTCGTCCTGGATGATCGAGCGGAACGGCTCGAGCGCCCCGGGCTCGGGGACGACGACGGTGAGGTCGGCCAACGGCAGGCGGGCCCGCAGCTGGCGCGACTTGCGCAGGCTCGACCCGACGGAGCAGACCTCGCGGGCCCGGTCCATCGCCGCGACGAGCGCCCGGTCCTCGGGCAGTGACGAGGCCTGTGGGAAGTCGGTGAGGTGCACGGAGCGCCCGCCCGTGAGCCCGCGCCAGATCTCCTCGCTGACGAGGGGCAGCAGCGGGGCGACCGTGCGGGTCACCGTCTCCAGAGCGGTCCACAAGGTGTCGAAGGCCGCGAGGGACTCCGGCGTCTCCCCACCCCAGAAGCGGTCGCGGGACCGGCGGATGTACCAGTTGGTGAGCACGTCGAGGAAGCCTCGCATCGTGTCGCAGGCGGCCGCGATCTCGTAGCCGTCGAGCTGCTCCTGCATCTCGCCGACGAAGTCGTGCAGCTTGGCCAGCAGGTAGCGGTCGAGCACGTCGGTCGAGGCCGTCGAGGCGGAGGCCTCGTAGCCCTGACCGCCTCGGGCCGTGTTGGCGTAGAGGGCGAAGAACGACCACGCGTTCCACAACGGGATCATCACCTGGCGGACGCCGTCGCGGATGCCCTGCTCGGTGACGACGAGGTTGCCGCCGCGCAGGATCGGGCTGCTCATCAGGAACCAGCGCATCGCGTCGGCGCCGTCGCGGTCGAAGACCTCGGAGACGTCGGGGTAGTTGCGCAGCGACTTGCTCATCTTCTGCCCGTCGGAGCCGAGCACGATGCCGTGGCTGACGCAGCTCTTGAAGGCGGGCCGGTCGAACAGGGCCGTCGCGAGCACGTGCAGGGTGTAGAACCAGCCGCGGGTCTGACCGATGTATTCCACGATGAAGTCGCCCGGGAAGTGGTGCTCGAACCAGTCGGCGTTCTCGAACGGGTAGTGCACCTGGGCGAAGCTCATCGAGCCCGAGTCGAACCACACGTCGAGGACGTCCTCGACACGTCGCATCGTCGAGCGGCCCGTCGGGTCGTCGGGGTTGGGACGGGTCAGCCGGTCGACGAAGGGCCGGTGGAGGTCGGTGACCTCCACCCCGAAGTCCCGCTCGAGGTCGGCGAAGGAGCCGTAGACGTCGATCCGCGGGTATTCGGGGTTGTCCGACTTCCAGACCGGGATCGGACTGCCCCAGAAGCGGTTTCGTGAGATGGACCAGTCACGGGCGTTGGCGAGCCACTTGCCGAACTGTCCGTCGCGGATGTGCGACGGCGTCCACTCGATCTGCTGGTTGAGCTCGAGCATCCGCTCCTTGACCTTCGTCACCTCGACGAACCAGCTCGAGACCGCCATGTAGATGAGCGGCTCGCGGCAGCGCCAGCAGTGCGGGTAGCTGTGGTCGTAGGTCTCGCGGCGCAGCAGCACCGTGCCCGGCGTGACCGAGCCGGTCTCCCCCTCGTGCCGGGTCTCGGCGCGGAGGTGGTCGATGACGTGGGCGTTCGCGTCGAAGACGTGCATGCCCTCGTAGTCGGTGACGGGGACGGTGAACCGACCGTCGGGCCCGACGGGCACGACGGGGGCGATGCCCGCGGCATCGGTGACGACCTTGTCCTCCTCACCGAACGCTCCCGCGGTGTGGACCAGCCCGGTGCCGTCCTCCGTCGTGACGAACTCGGCGGGGAAGACGCGGTGGGCGCGCTCGTGACCCAGGTAGTAGTCGAAGGGCGGGGTGAAGGAGCGGCCGAGCAGGTCAGCTCCCTTGAGCCGCTGAATGATCCGGTCCTCGACGGTGGCGGGGTCGACGTCCGCACCGAAGAGGTCCTTCGCATATGCGCTCAGTCGAGCTGCCCCGATGACGTAGCGCTCGGTCGTGCCGGTGACGTCCGACTCGACGACGACGTAGTCGATGTCGGGGTGCACCATGATGCCGAGGTTGGCCGGGAGGGTCCACGGTGTCGTCGTCCAGACGAGGGCGAGCTCGCCGGTCTCGAGGCGCAGCCCGACCGTCACGGCCGGGTCCTGACGCATCTTGTAGACGTCGTCGTCCATCCGCAGCTCGTGGTTGGACAGCGGGGTCTGGTCGTTCCAGCAGTAGGGAAGGACGCGGAAGCCCTCGTAGACCAGGCCCTTGTCGTGCAGGGTCTTGAAGGCCCAGATGACCGACTCCATGTAGCCCGGCTCGAGCGTCTTGTAGTCGTGGTCGAAGTCGACCCAGCGGGCCTGCCGGGTGACGTACTCCCGCCACTCGCCCGTGTACTTGAGCACCGAGCTGCGGCAGGCGTCGTTGAACTCCTCGATGCCGAGGTCGACGATGTCCTGCTTCGTCTTGAGGCCGAGCTGGCGCTGGGCCTCGAGCTCGGCGGGCAGCCCGTGGGTGTCCCAGCCGAACCGGCGCTCGACGCGGCGGCCGCGCATCGTCTGGTAGCGCGGGACGATGTCCTTGACGTAGCCGGTCAGCAGGTGGCCGTAGTGCGGCAGGCCGTTGGCGAAGGGCGGCCCGTCGTAGAAGACGAACTCGTTGTCTCCGTCGGTGCCGGCGTCGCGGTTGTCGACCGACGCCTGGAAGGTGCCGTCCGTCTCCCAGTAGCTCAGCACCCGCTCCTCGATCTGCGGGAAGCGCGGGTTCGACGGCACGCCGGCGCGCTCGCCGTCGGCAGCGGGGTCGGTGGTGACCTTGGGGTAGGTCATGGGGTGGGTCTCCTGCACGGGTCGTCGGTCGTCTCGTCACCTGCACGAGGACGACGTCACCGCCGCGGTACCACCCCGCTTGCCGCACCCTCCCGCCTCACCGAGGCGAGCGGCATACGACCGCTCTTGATCCCAGGCTGTGACGGGCCCACCCGCCCGGTTCTACTGGGGTCCGCGTGCGGGCACGAAGACCGTTTCTTCCGGGGACTCACCGCTGATGACGGCTCGGACGTCTGTGAGGCCACTGTACGGCAGGAGGCCCCCCGCGGTCTCATCGTGCGGTCGGGGCCGGCCGCTCCGTGAGCAGCGCGTGCAGGGTCCGGCGGATCGTCGCGCCGGCGCCCTCGACGTCGGCGCCGAGGTCGTCGCGCAGCAGCAGCCACGACGTCCAGCTCGCGGCGAGCATGAGCGAGCGGAGCAGCTCGTCGCGGTCGGGGGCGGCGCCCAGCTCCCGGGCGAAGAGCCGCTCGAGCTCGTGTCGCAGCCGAGTGATGTGCAGCTGTCGCGACCGCACGAGCTCCGGCGAGCGGTGCAGGGCGATCATCGAGGACCGCACCGCCGGGGCGAGCCGCTCGAGCCGGAGCTGACGCTGCGCACAGAAGCGGTCGATCCGCTCGTCGAGCGAGGCGGAGGGGTCGACCGGCTCGACGAGCTCCTCGTCGGCGCCGATCCAGTAGTCGGTCGTCGCGGCGCGCAGCCCCTCGACGTCCTTGAAGTTCGTCCACAGTGCGCGGACGGAGACCCCCGCGCGTGCGGCCACCACGGCTGCCGTCGGCTGGAGGTCGCCCTCGCGCAGCAGCGCGGCGTGCGCCTCGACGATCCGCTGCCGGGTGACGTGGCGCCGGGCCACGCGGCCGTCCGTCGCGCCGCCCTCGGCGGCATCCGTGCCCGTCCTGCCCGCCACGTGCTCTGCGCTCACGGCAACAGTATGGACACACTCGGGGTGGCCCGTTGACGACGTCCGCCGAAACCTGCACTGTGTGTGCATGAACTCTGGACTCCAGGGCGCGTCATCGTCGATGCGCCTGGCGGTCGATGACGTGACGGTGCGTTTCGGCGGTCTGACGGCGCTCGACTCCGTGTCCTTCGACGTACCCCCGGGGCAGGTGGTGGGGGTCATCGGACCCAACGGGGCGGGCAAGACGACCCTGTTCAACGTCATCTGCGGCTTCATCCGGCCGCAGTCCGGTCGGCTCTCGCTCGACGGCGAGACGGTGTCGCCGGTCCCGCACCGGCTCGGCAGCCTCGGGGTCGCCCGGACCCTGCAAGGGCTGGGGCTCTTCGCGGGCATGACGGTCCTCGAGAACGTCCTCGCCGGCACGCGTCCCCCGCGGCGCACCTCGGTCGTGGCGGGCCTGCTCGGGCTGCCCCGCCTCGACCGCTACGAGAGCGAGGACCGCGAGCGCGCCCGGATGGTGCTCGCCGAGCTCGGCCTCGCCGACGTCGCCGGCGCCCTGCCCGGCGCTCTGCCCTATGCCATCGCCAAGCGGGTCGCCCTCGCCCGGGCCCTCGTCGCCACGCCCCGGCTGCTCCTGCTCGACGAGCCGGCCGGCGGCCTCGGCCGTGAGGACATCGACGAGCTCGGCGACCTCATCCAGCAGCTGCCGAGGCGGTCGGGCGCCTCGGTCGTCCTCGTCGAGCACCACGTCGACCTCGTGATGCGGGTGTGCGACCACGTCGTCGTGCTCGACTTCGGCAAGGTCATCGGATCGGGGACCCCCGACGAGGTGCGCGCGGACCCGGCCGTCATCGAGGCCTACCTCGGCGCCGAGGTCGAGGAGGGCACGCCGTGAGTGACGCCCTCCTCACGGTGCGCGGCCTCCGGGCCGGCTACGGCAACGCCGCCCCCGTCCTCGTCGACGTCGACCTCGACGTCGCGGAGCGCTCGATCGTCGCGGTGGTCGGTGCCAACGGCGCCGGCAAGACGACGCTGCTGCGGGCGCTGAGCAACGTCATCACCCCGTCCGCCGGCACGGTGCGCTGGGACGGCGAGGACCTCACCGGGGTCCGCACCGAGGACCTCGTGCGGCGTGGCATCGCGCACGTGCCCGAAGGTCGGGGTGTCATCACCGAGCTGACCGTCGAGGAGAACCTCCGGCTCGGTCACCTGTGGCGCTCCGACAAGGCGGACGCCCGGCGCGCGACCGACGAGGTCTACGAGCTCTTCGAGCCGCTGGCCCGGCGCCGCAAGCACGCCGGCCACCAGCTCTCGGGCGGCGAGCGCCAGATGCTCGCCGTGGGTCGCGCTCTCGTCGCCCGTCCCCGGCTGCTCCTGCTCGACGAGCCCTCCCTGGGCCTCGCTCCCCGCGTGACGGCCGGGATCATGGCGCTGCTGCGGACCCTGTGCGACGACACCGGGCTCACCGTGCTGCTCGTGGAGCAGAACGTCCGCAGCGCGCTGGCCGTGGCCGACCAGGGCGTCGTGCTGTCGCTGGGCCGCGTCGTCATCGACACCGACGCCGCCAGCCTCGCCGGCGACGACGCCCTCCGACACTCCTACCTGGGGTTCTGACATGGACCGCTTCTTGTTCCTCACCGTCGACGGCCTGGCCCGGGGCGCAGTGTTTGCCGCCTTCGCGCTCGCCCTCGTGCTGATTTTCCGCGGCACCCGCGTCGTCAACTTCGCGCAGGGCGCGATGGCGGCCGCGACGACCTACGTCGCCTACAGCGTCACCTCGGCGACAGGGTCCTACTGGCTCGGCCTCGCGGCGGCCGTGGTCGGCGGGCTCCTGCTCGGGGCGCTCGTCGAGCGGGGCGTGATGCGCTTCGTCGACCCGTCCTCGCCCCTCAACGCGGTCATCGTCTCGCTCGGGCTCGTCCTGATCATCCAGGCCCTGCTGGGGATCATCTACGGCAACCAGTACCGGGCGATGGAGGTCCCCTTCAGCAGCACCGCCTTCACCCTCGGTGGGGTGTCGCTGCTGTCTCCCTACGACCTGTTCGTCTTCGTCGCCGTCATCGCCGTCATGGCTGCGCTCGGTTACGTCTTTACCCGCACCGACACCGGCCTGCGGATCCGGGCCAGCGCCTTCGCGCCCGACACCTCGCGCCTGCTCGGGGTGCGGGTGAGCCGGATGCTCACCCTGAGCTGGGCGCTCGCCGCGGCCGTCGGTGGCCTGGCGGCCGTGCTGCTCGTGCCGACCGAGCTCGGCGCCCACCCGCACGCCACCGACCTCGTCTTCGTCTACGCCTTCACCGCCGCAGTCATCGGCGGGCTCGACAGTCCGGTCGGCGCCGTCGTCGGTGGCCTGCTCGTCGGCCTCGTCCTGTCGCTCGTGGCCGGCTACACGAGCGGGGACGTCGCCGTGATCGTCATGCTCGGCGTGCTGCTCACGGTCCTGCTCGTCAGACCGGCCGGCATCTTCGCCGCGGCCCGGGCGCGGGAGGTCTGAGGTGGCCGGCATCCGCACCTACCTGCGTGACCACACGCTGCTGCGTCACCTCGGCTGGGCGCTCGTGGCGGCGCTCGCGCTGCTCGCGGTCACCGCATCCCTCTCTCCCTTCCGCAACTACCAGCTGGCGACGATGGCCGCCTACCTGTGCGCGACGGTCGGGATGGCTCTGCTCGTCGGCCTCACCGGTCAGCTCTCCCTCGGGCACGGTGCGCTGATGGCGACGGGCGCCTACACCTGCGCGCTCATGTCGAGCCGGCTCTCCGACGCCGAGGTGACCGGTCCCCTGCTCCTGATCGTCCCGCTCCTCGCCGGGATCGTCGCCGCCGCGGCGGTCGGCGCGCTCGTCGGGATCGCCGGCGCGCGGCTGCACGGGCCCTATCTGGCCGGGCTCACCCTGGCGCTGACGATCTCCGTGCCGGCTGTCGCGACGACCTTCGTCGACGTCCTCGGCGGCGACCAGGGCATCTCCACCGTCGTCGAGCCGGCCCCGGAAGCGCTGGGAGCGACCTTCCCCCTCGAGCAGTGGCAGGCGTGGATCTGCTGCCTCGCGGCGCTGCTCACGTTCGTCGTGGTGGCCAACCTCGCCTCCGGCCGCTTCGGTCGCGAGATGCGTGCCGTGCGCGACGACGAGGTCGCGGCCCGACTGTCCGGCATCGACGTGAGACGCACCAAGGTCCTCGCCTTCGTCGTCAGCGCCGCCACGGCCGGCCTCGCAGGCGGACTCCTCGCGGTGATCACCCAGGCCGTCTCCCCCGGTGCCTACGGCCTCGAGCTGTCTCTCTTCATCGTGATGGCCGTGGTCGTCGGCGGCCTCGGTAGCCTCGCCGGCGCCGTCTGGGGTGCTGCCCTGCTCGTCGTGCTGCCCGCCCTCGCCACCGCCGTGACCGACTCGCTCGACGTGTCGCCCGAGCTCGCGGCCAAGCTCGACGGCAACCTCGCGCTGCTCCTCTTCGGTCTCGTCCTGGCCCTCGTCCCGATCCTCATGCCGCGCGGCGTCCACGGGGCGGTCGCCTCGGCGATCGCCCGGCGCTCGCCGCGCCGCCGCAGCAACCCCGTCCCGCCCGCGTCCTCCCCGAGAGCAGAAGCAGCACCGACCACCGAGAAGCAGAAGGATCCACCGGCCTCCCTCGCCGAGGACAGCGCCGTGCACACCACCAAGAGTTCGGAGTAGTTCAATGGCTGAGCGCACTTCACGTCTCGTCCGTCCCGTCGTGGCCCTCGCCTCCGTGGGCCTCGCCGTCAGCCTCGCCGCCTGTGGCGGCGGGGGCGGCAGCGGGGACACCGGTGGCACCGGTGGCGCGGCTGCCCCAGCCGTGGACACCCCGGGCGTCACCGACACGACGATCACCGTCGGCACCCACCAGCCCCTCACCGGCCCCGCCGCCGCCGGCTACTCGACGATCTCGAAGGCGACCAAGGCCTACTTCGACTACGTCAACTCCAAGGGCGGCGTCTACGGCCGCAAGATCGAGTACACCGTCAAGGACGACGGCTACAACCCGGCCAACACCCAGAAGGTCGTGCGCGAGCTCGTCCTGCAGGACAAGGTCTTCGGGATCCTCAACGGGCTCGGCACCCCGACCCACACCGGCGTCCTCGACTTTCTCAAGACCAACAAGGTGCCCGACCTGTTCGTCGCCTCCGGCAGCCTCAACTGGAACCAGCCGACCAAGTACCCCAACACGTTCGGCTTCCAGGCCGACTACACGACCGAGACGAAGATCTCCGGCACGTACATCAAGGAGAACCTCGCCGGCAAGAAGGTCTGCTTCTTCGGCCAGGACGACGACTTCGGCCGGGACGCCCTCAAGGGCCTGACCCTCATCCTCGGCGAGGACGGCGTCGGCGAGCGCCAGACCTACGTCACGTCCAACCCCAACGTCGCGCCGCAGATCGGCAAGTTCAAGGATGCCGGGTGCGAGGTCGTCCAGCTCGCGACCGTGCCGCCCTTCACCGCCCTCGCCATCGGCACCGCGGCCAAGCTCGGCTTCAAGGCGCAGTGGATCAGCACCTCCGTCGGGGCGGACCTGCCGACCCTCAAGGGCGTCCTCGGTGAGGCGGCCCCGCTCCTCGAGGGGGTCCTCGCGACGAACTACCTGCCCTCGAGCTTCGACGCGACCGACCCGTGGACGAAGATCTACATGGACATCAACAAGGAGTTCAACGGCGACGCCCCGTTCACCGGCAACACTGTCTACGGGATGAGCGTCGGCTACCTCTTCGTCGAGGCCCTGCAGGCCAACGGCAAGGACCTCACCCGCGAGTCGATCCAGAAGTCGATCGAGTCGGGCAAGCTCAAGGGCTCGGCGATGACGCCGCTGCGCTTCTCCGCAGAGGACCACACTGGCTACTCCGGAGCCCGGATGAGCCGCATCGAGGGTGACCAGTCGGTCTACTTCGGGCCGGTCTACGTCACCGACGACTCCGACGCCGCGCCGACCGAGTTCACCGACGCCCCGGTCGCCCCGCCCGCCGACGGCATACCGACCGCCGGCTGACCCGCCACAGACGTGTCCGCGCCCGCGTCGTCGCCCCTGCGACGGCGCGGGCGCAGCCGTGTCACCCGGCTCGACGGGCCGCCGAGCTGCCGAGCTGCCGAGCTGCCGAGCTGCCGAGCCACCGGTTAGTGGAGATTCGTCGGCACCAGGTGCCGGAGATTCTCCGTCGACTCGCCGTCGTCGCCGCCGCCCGCGACGCGGTCGGCGCGGGCTGACCCGACCCGGAGCGGACCGGGCCCGACGACGCCCGAGGGGTTTGGCAGGATGGGCGCATGAGCGAGACGGAGACGACCGGAGCGTGGCTGAGCCGCGACGACCTCGACAACGCCCGGGACCGGTTGCCGATCCTCTACGTCAA
>JBDSSS010000196.1:0-29362 GCA_039928615.1 Terracoccus sp.
CGCGGTGGTCTCGTCGCTGGCGCTGACGCCCTCCGGGAGAGGTCCGTCGAGACCGTCGTCGACGGTGTCGAGGTCGAGGTCGTTGCCCTCCTCCGGACCGGGCTCGCCGGGCGAGGTCGACCACGGCTGCCCGCGGTGGTCACCCGGGTCGGTGCTGGGCGTCCCGCCCCCGGTGACGACCTCGGCTCGGTCGTCCAGGGCCGGCACCTCGACGTCGTGCTGCGTCTCGGTGTCGATCGTGGTGTCGAGGTTGCCGACGACGTCGTCGGTCTCCCCGGTTCGTGCGGTGCTCTCGTCGGACGTGCTGTCCATCGCGTCACTCCCGTCGGCGTCGTCGACACCGGCAGCGGTGTCGGACGTCCCGGCACCGGCGCCGTCGTTCGTGTCGTCCTGCGAGTCCGTCTCGCTGACCGCGTCATACCCGTTCGCCGAGTCGTCCTCGTCCGACCCGTCGTCCGTCTCCTCGGAGGCGTCCTTGGTCCCGAAGGGGTCCTCGGCGTCCGCGAGGTCCGGCTCGTCGTCGTCACGGGTGAAGGCCGCAGCGGCACCCGCGGTGCCGGCCGCGCCGAGCCCCATCCCACCGGCGGAGGCGGCGGCGATGCTCGACCCTGCGCCCGCGGAGACGACAGGCCGGGCGTCCGCCACCGACGGGGACGTGACCGCGCCCTCGGTCGCCGGTGCGGGTTCGTCGATCCTGCGGCCGGTCTCGTCGACACGGTGGCCGGCGTCATCGGTGCGGACGTCGGGGTCGAGGCGGTCGGCCTCACGGGCGAGGCTCTCGTGCTCGTCGCGCACCGCGGCCGCGGCCTTCTCGTGCTCGGCGGCCTGGGCCTCGAGGCGGGCGGCCTCGTCGGCCTTGGCCTTGGCCTCCGCCGCCTTGGCGTCGGCCTCGGCGCGCGTGCTCTCGGCGATCTGTCCGGTCACCGAGGCGCGGTCCTCGTGCTGCTGCACGGCGGGTGCGCGCTCCTCCGCCTTCGCGCGCAGGGAGGAGGCCTCGTCCCGGTGCCGCTCGTCCCGACGCCGTCGGGCTCGCGACGCGACGAGCCAGATGACGATGGCGACGACGAGGATCGCGGCGACGATCCACAGGATGGTCTTGGTGGTGTCCGACATGTGCCCAGCCCCTTCAACGGTCACGAGGGCTGCTCGCCCCCTCAACCGGCAAACCTACTGCCCGGTCGCCGGCTTCGGCGACGTCCGGACGGACTCGTCGGCCCCCTCAGCCCAGTCCGAGACGCTTCGCCGTCGTCTCGCGCATCTCGACCTTGCGGATCTTGCCGGTGACCGTCATCGGGAACTCGTCGACGATCTCGACGTAGCGGGGGATCTTGAAGTGGGCCAGCTTGCCGGTGCAGAAGGCGCGGAGCGAGTCGGCGGTCAGCGGCTCCGCCCCGTCCTTCATCCGCACCCACGCACACAGCTCCTCGCCGTACTTGGCGTCGGGCACCCCGATGACCTGGGCGTCGAGGATGTCGGGGTGGGTGTAGAGGAACTCCTCGATCTCCCGCGGGTAGACGTTCTCCCCGCCCCGGATCACCATGTCCTTGATCCGTCCCGTGATCTCGACGTATCCGTCCTCGTGCATCACCCCGATGTCGCCGGTGTGCATCCAGCCGTCGACGAGCGCCTCGGCCGTCTTCTCCGGCTGCTCCCAATAGCCGAGCATCACGGAGTAGCCCTTCGTGACGAACTCCCCCGCCTGTCCGCGCGGCACGGTCTCCCCGGTCACGGGGTCGACGATCTTGATCTCGAGGTGCGGCCCCACGCGACCGACGGTGCCGACCTTCTGCTCGAAGGTGTCGTCGGTGCGGTTCTGGGTCGAGACCGGCGAGGTCTCCGTCATGCCGTAACAGATCGTCATCTCCTCGATCCCGGAGGCGATGAGCTTCTTCATCAGCTCTGCGGGACAGGGCGATCCGGCCATGATGCCGGTCCGCACGCTCGACAGGTCGTAGTCACCGAACGTCGGCAGGTTCCACTCGGCGATGAACATCGTCGGCACCCCGTAGAGCGAGGTGACCCGCTCGTCCTGGGTGGCCTGCAACGTCGCCGCAGGGTCGAACCCGGGGGCGGGGATGACCATGCACGCACCGTGGGTCGTGCACGCGAGGTTGCCCATGACCATGCCGAAGCAGTGGTAGAACGGCACGGGGATGCAGACCCGATCGGCCTCGGTGTAGTCGCAGAGCTCGCCGACGAAGTAGCCGTTGTTGAGGATGTTGCGGTGGCTCAGCGTCGCGCCCTTGGGGAAGCCCGTCGTGCCGGACGTGTACTGGATGTTGATCGCGTCCGTGGCGCTCAGACCAGCCTGTATGCCGGCCAGCTCGCTCTCGCTCACCTCGTCGGCCCGGGCGAGCAGCTCGGTCCAGTCCGAGGTGCCGATGTAGACGACCCGCTCCAGGGAGTCGACATCGTCGCCGACCTCCTCGACCATCTGGCGATAGCTGCTCGCGCGGAACGCCTCGGCGCTCACCAGCGTGGAGACGCCGGACTGGTCGAGGACGTAGCGCAGCTCGTGCGAGCGGTAGCTCGGGTTGATGTTGACGAGGATCGCGCCGATCTTCGCCGTCGCGTACTGCACGAGCGTCCACTCCGAGCAGTTCGGCGCCCAGATCCCGACCCGGTCACCGGTCCCGACCCCGACGGCCAGGAGCGCGCGGGCCAGCCGGTCGACGTCGGCCTGCAGCTCGGCATACGTCCACCGTCGTCCCTGTGCGACGTCGACGAGGGCCTCGCGATCCCCGAAGCGCGCCACGGTCGCGTCGAGGTTGTCCCCGATGGTCTGCTCGATGAGCGCCGGCTCGGACTCCCCGCGCGTGTGCGAGAGGGCCGGATCGAGCTCAGTGGCGGTCGTAGCGGGGGCAGCGGTCATCGGTGGCCTCTCAGGACGTGCAGCGGTGGACGGGTCTGCCACCACCCAACTCCGGGTGAGCCGAGCGCGCAAGGGATTCCGTCCGTGCCGCTCCCCACGTAGGCCCTGCCCCCGCTCAGCGGTGCAGGGTGTCCCGGCGTCTACTCCGGCGCGAGCGCGGCGAACGAGTCGCCGGAGTCGAGGCTCTGTCTGACACCTCCGGATGACACAACGAGGATCTCGAGCGTCCCGTCCGCACGTCGGGTCGCCGCTACAGCCTGGGGTGGGTCGACGACGGAGGCCGTGCCGCTCGTCCAGCGAGCTCCACCGTCGGTGCTCACAGCGACCGTGCCCTCGGGGGTGACGCCAACGGCAGTCGTCGCGTCGGCCCACGTGACGAGCAGCAGGAGAGGGCTGTCGGCCACCGAGCTCCAGGTGGCGCCGTGGTCGGCGGAGGCCCGGAGACCCTCGGCCGTCGTCGCGAGGACGGATGCGCCGTCAGGCGATGCCGACAAGGATCGAGGCTCCCCGGCGAACGGCAGATCGCGCCAGCTCACCCCGTCGCTCGTGCCCCGCAGCACTCCGTCGTAGGCGAGCACTCCGCTTGGGGACGAGGTGAGGGCATGGAAGTCGGACTCCCCTCCGCGCGAGCGGATCACCCACGAGACACCCGCGTCCTTCGACTCCAGCAGGCCGGCCGGTTGGGGGAGGTCCACCCCGGCGCCCGGGTGGCCCGACGCGAGGAAGCGGCCGGACCCCGCGACGGCGAACCCCATCAGGTCGATGGCGGGCCCCACCCGTCGCCACGCTCCTTCCGCCTGGCGAAACAGGCCCTCGTGGGTGGCGAGATAGAGCGTGCCGTCGCCGGGGTCGCGACCCATGCCATGGATGTGCACGCTCGGCAGCCCCGGCTCGGCCACCTGGACTGGCCCGGATGGGGCGCGGGGCGTCGGGGCGCCACCGGAAGCGCCGCAACCGGCCACGATCACGGCCGCCGCCGATGAGACGAGGACGACGCCGAGATGACGGCGCGAGCGGCTCCCCATCACTTCTTCAGCGTGCCGAGCAGGGACGTCATCTCGTCGATCTCCCTGTTCTGCGCGTCGATGATGTCCTGGGCCAGCTTCTTCGCTTCGGCGCTGCTTCCCGCTGTCAACTCGGTCTGCGCCGACGCCACCGCTCCCCGGTGGTGCCTGGTCATCAGCTCGAGCCACATCGTGTCGAAGTCGGCCCCGTCGGCGCCGCCCAAGTCGCTCATCTCCTGGGCCGACATCATGCCGCCCTCATCGCCCGACCCCATCGAGCCCATGTCGTGACCCTCCATCGTCTCCGGCGCCGGCTGTCCCCAGCTCTGCAGCCAGCCGGTCATGGTCCGGATCTCAGGATCCTGGGCGTCCTTGATCGCCTGGGCCAGTTTCGTCACCTCGGCGTTCGAGGCCTGGGAAAGGGCCATGTCTGCCATCTCCACCGCCTGCTCGTGATGAGGGATCATGTCCGTCACGAAGGTCACGTCCGCGTCGTTGTGGCCGTCCGCCGCAGCCGGACCGGACGGGGCCGCGGACGACTGCCCGGCGGCCTTCCCTGCAGCAGGCCCGGCTTGCTGTGTGCTCTGCCCGCAGGCGGACACCGCGAGCACGCCCGCGAGCGTGACGGTGAGGGCGATGGTGCGAGCAGAACGAAGCATGGAGCAGTCCTTCATCGAAGCGGGGCGGCGGAAGCATGACACGTGGCTCGACCACATGGCCGAGCCTGAAACACCATCGTGTCCGCTCCACCCCACGCATCCGGTTGAGGCCCTGTGAAGGTTTCATGAAGACCACGATGGCGCCTCACCCGAGACTCCCGGGAATGTGCTGGGGTCCGCCGGCCGGTCGACCCCAGCCGATGGTCGGGCGATTCAGGTCCGGTACGACAGGGTCGTCATCATGCCTGCCTCGGCGTGGTAGATGTTGTGGCAGTGGGTCGCCCACTGGCCGGGGTTGTCGGCCTGGAGGTCGACCTCCACGCTCTGCATGGGCCGCACGATCACGGTGTCCTTGCGGGCGCCTCCGTCCACGAGGGCGAAGGTGTGGCCGTGCAGGTGCATCGGGTGGAACATCATCGACATGTTCTGAAAGCGCAGACGGACACGTTCGCCCTGACGGACGTCCAGTGGCGCGCTGTCGGGGAAGGTCTCCCCGTTGATCGTCCACCGGTACGGCGTCATCGAACCGCCCAGCACCAGGTCGTGGCTCCGGTCGACGCTGCGGTCCGGCAGGCGCACCGCGTCGGCCGCGGTCAGGTCGGTGCCGAGCAGCACCGTCCGGGTGAGCTCGGTGGGGCTCACGTCCGCGGTCGGCGCGGCGCCCGTGCCACTCCGGACGACCGCGAGCGCCTGGCCCTTCTTGCCCTCGGCTGAGGCGACGAGCGGGAACGCGCCGTCGGAGAGGGTGACCAGCACGTCAAAGCGCTCGCCCATCCCGATGAGGAGTGCGTCGGTGACCGCCGGCTCCACCGGGAAGCCGTCCGAGTGGGTCACGGTCAGCTGGTGGCCACCGAGCGCGAGACGGAAGGCAGTGTCCGACCCGGCGTTGACGATCCGGATCCGGACCCGCTGGCCCGGCTTGCCGGTGAGGGTGACCGGGTTCGACGGGACGCGCCCGTTGATGAGGTAGTGCGGGTAGTCGATGTCGCCGGCGCCGCCGAGCAGCCGCGACTGCATCCCCTCACCCATGCCGCCCATCCCACCCATGCCACCCATCCCGCCCATGCCGCCTGACCCGTCGGTGGCCTGCTTGGCGCTGAGCTCGGCGAGGATGTCGTCGGGGGTCTTTCCCGTGCCGTCGACCCAGTCGTCGAGCACGAGGACCCATTCCAGGTCGTGGTCGCCGGGATCCGTCGGGTCCTCGACGACGAGGACGCCGTAGAGACCCCGGTCGAGCTGGACCCCGGTGTGCGGGTGGTAGAAATACGTGCCCGGATCGGGAGCCGTGAACTCGTACTGGAACGTGCCGCCGGCGCGGATCGGGGTCTGGGTCATGCCGGGGACACCGTCCATGTCGTTGCGCAGGGCGATCCCGTGCCAGTGGACGGTGGTCTCCGCCGGGAGGGCGTTGTCGACTGCGACGCGCAACAGGTCACCGGCTCGGGCCCGCAGCAGCGGCCCCGGGACGCTCTCGCCGTACGCCCACGTCTGCACGGTGCGTCCCCCGAGGTCGATGGTCGTCGCCTTTGGCGTGAGCCGCGCCGAGACCACCCGCTGTCCCGAGGTGCGCCGCGCCGCCTCGGCCGTGCGGACGGCGGCGGACGAGGAACCCAGCGCTGAGGTGTCGGGACCGCCGCAGCCGGTCAGGCCCACGGTGGCGAGACCGGCAGTCGCTGCGGCGCCGAGCAGCAGGGTTCGGCGGGAGATGTCGGGCACGGATGGGCTCCTTCAAAGGGTCTGTGTGCACAAGCTGGGTCAGGTTTGCGGATGGCAGGACCCGGGTCAGGAATGACGATGCCTGCTGTCCCCGAAGGGTTTGGTGACCCTCGTGTGAAGGTTCACTGAAGACCGTGGTGGCGGGGCGAGCGAAACGGACGGGCCCAGCGGTGAGCCCCGCGGTTTCAGCATCCTCAGGCCAGCGGTTGGCGGCGGCCACCAGGGTCGGGGCACCCGCCGAGGGCCGCCCGGTCAGTCCCGCTGCGATGCGTCCTGGTCCGAGCGACGGGCGATCATCACCTGGCCGAGAGCGATTAGCCCGGCCACGCCGAGGGACACCCCGAGAGTGAGGACGTCGTCACGCACCTTGACCGCGACGAACGCGCCGAGCACGACGACATCGAGCACGATGGCGATGGCCGGGACCACCGGCTTCGCCCCGATCTCGGAACTCAGGTGGCGGATGACGCCCCAGTGGATGGCGACGTCCATGGCGAGGTAGAGGATCGCGCCCATCGACGCGATCTGACCCAGGTCGAGGAATGCCGTGAGCACGATGGCCAGACCAGCCGTCACCACCAACGACTGATGGCTCACGGCAGACGGCAGACCCGGCGCCTGTCCCATGTCGCGCCTCATGTCGTAGAGCCGGGTGACCGAGTAGATGCTGGCCAGCAGGCCGGAAAAGGTCGCCACCACCGCAAGGGCGATCGTCAGACCGACCCCCCACGACCCGAAGAGTGGCTCTGCCGCGGCGGCCAGCGCGTAGTCGCGGGCCTCGATGATCTTGTCGACGCTGAGGCTGCTGGCCACCGACACGGTGAGCAGCAGGTAGAGCACCGCACACAGCGCGATGGAGATCGTGATCGAGCGGCTCACGTTTTTCTTCGGCTCCGCGATGTCGCCACCCTGGTTGGTGATGGTCGTGAAACCCTTGTACGCCAGGATGCACAGCGTCGCGCCGGCCAGGAAGCCGAGGAGGCCCTGGTCGCCGCTCCACGCGTCGCCACCGGCGAAGTCGAGCACGGACGAGGGTCCGGCTGCCACGATCCCGCCGATGGCCAGGGCCGCGATCCCGAAGATCTTCAGCGCCGCCGTCACCGTCGCAGAACGCTCCACCCACTCCGTGCCGACGAGGTTGACCAGTGCTGCCACCACGATGGCCACCACGCCCAGCAGCGGCACGAGAACCACCGAGCCCTCGAGACCGAACGGGCGCAGCGCATACGTTCCGAAGGTCCGGGCCAGAAGGCTCTGGGCCACCACCATGGAGACCTACATGGAGAGCGAGAAGGTCCCAGCGATGACTCCGGGGCCGTAGGCCGCCTTGAGCAGCATGGCGATGCCACCGGAGGACGGGTTGGTGTCGGAGTACCTGATGTAGGAGTAGGAACTGAAGGCCACGACCAGGGCGCCGGCGAGGAACGCGAAGGGCATCAGGCTCCCGGTCAGCTCGCTGACCTGGACGACGAGGGCGAAGATGCCGGCCCCGATCATGACGCCGGTGCCCAGCGAGACCGAGCCGAGCAGGGAGCGATTGTCGTCGTGGGAGGACATGGACGACAACCTAACGAAGCGCCAGACGGCGCCCCCGGGGGTGAGGCTCCCCCGGCGCAGACCCGACGTGACAGGGCACGGGGAACGAGTAAGGCCCCGACCGCTTGCGCAGTCAGGGCCCCGTCGTCTGTCTCAACACAGAGTGCACCCGAAGGGATTCGAACCCCTAACCTTCTGATCCGTAGTCAGATGCTCTATCCGTTGAGCTACGGGTGCCTTGCCCCACCGGGTGGGACGAGAGGAAACTTTAGCGCCTGCCCCGCCGTTCCACGAAATCCGCCCGATCGACCACCCGGAGCGCGCGTGCCCGGGCGACGCGACCGCGCGTGAGCGGCATACCCCGGTGGCGCCCGACGGCCCGCCACCACCTGATGCCGGGCCCTGCAAGTCCTGCAAGAAACCGACAGGATCCCGTCGCATTCCTTGCGATCTCGATGAGGTGTGAGGCGTCTCACCGAGCCCGGGGGCAAACTGCGCTGATCCCTCTCCGGGTGAGGGCTACCGTGAAATCACCACGTCATCTGTTCACCATGTGGACACTCGCGCCTCCACCAGGGCGCCGTCCATGGCTGGTGAACGACCACCGGCAGGACGTGGTGCCAGACGGCACCACGCGAAAGGGATGGCCCACCATGTCCACGACCGCGACCAGACACAGCCCCGACACCACCCATCCACGTCTCTCCGCGTGGGTGGACGAGGTCGCCGAGCTGACCCAGCCGCGCGACGTCCGCTGGGTCACCGGCACCCCCGAGGAGTGGACGGAGCTGACCGACGCCCTCGTCGACTCCGGCACCTTCGTGCGCCTCGACGAGGCCAAGAAGCCCAACTCCTTCTACTGCGCGTCCGACCCGAGCGACGTCGCCCGTGTCGAGGGCCGCACCTACATCTGCTCCGCGCAGGAGAAGGACGCAGGCCCGACGAACAACTGGATGGACCCCGACGAGATGAAGGGTCGGCTCACCGACCTCTACCGCGGCTGCATGCAGGGCCGCACGATGTACGTCATCCCCTTCGTCATGGGCCACATCGACGCGACGGTGCCGATGTTCGGCGTCGAGGTCACCGACTCCGCCTACGTCGTGGTCTCGATGCTCGTCATGGCGCGCTGCGGCACCGAGGTGCTCCGCGCCATCGAGGACCAGGACGCCGACTACGTGCCGGCCTTGCACTCCGTCGGCGCCCCGCTCGCCGCCGGCGAGACCGACGTCGCCTGGCCGTGCTCGGACACCAAGTACATCGTCCAGTTCCCCGAGGAGCGCGCGATCTGGAGCTACGGCTCCGGCTACGGCGGCAACGCCCTGCTCGGCAAGAAGTGCTACTCGCTGCGCATCGCCTCGGCCATCGCCCGCGACGAGGGCTGGCTCGCCGAGCACATGCTCATCCTCAAGCTCACCTCCCCGGCCGGCAAGGTCCACACGATCGCCGCTGCCTTCCCGTCCGCGTGCGGCAAGACCAACCTCGCGATGATCACCCCGACGATCCCCGGCTGGAAGGCCGAGATGGTCGGGGACGACATCGCCTGGATGCGCTTCGGTCCCGACGGCCGGCTGTATGCCGTGAACCCGGAGTTTGGGCTCTTCGGCGTCGCGCCGGGCACCGGCGAGTCGACCAACCCGCAGGCGATGGCGACCATCGCCAAGGGCAACTCCGTCTTCACCAACGTCGCCCTCACCGACGACGGCGACGTCTGGTGGGAGGGCATGACCGACGAGGCCCCCGACCACCTCACGGACTGGCACGGCAACAGCTGGACGCCCGAGGACGGCCGCAACGGGGTGCTCTCGAGCCACCCGAACAGTCGCTTCTGCACCCCGGCGGAGCAGTGCCCGATGATCGCGCCGGAGTTCGAGGAGCCCAACGGGATCGCCATCGACGCGATCCTCTTCGGCGGTCGCCGCAAGACGACCGTGCCGCTCGTCTACGAGTCGCGCGACTGGACCCACGGCACCTTCATCGGCGCGACGCTCTCCTCGGAGACGACCGCCGCCGCCACGGGCCAGGTCGGCGTCGTGCGCCGTGACCCGATGGCGATGCTGCCCTTCATCGGCTACCACGCTGGCGACTACATGCAGCACTGGCTCGACATCGGCGCGAAGGCCGACGCCAGCAAGCTCCCCCGGATCTTCGGGGTCAACTGGTTCCGCCGCGACGAGGAGGACGGCTCCTACCTGTGGCCCGGCTTCGGCGAGAACAGCCGGGTCCTCAAGTGGGTCGTCGACCGGCTCGAGGGCGAGGCCGACGCCGTCAGCACGCCCATCGGTCTCGTGCCGACACCGGACTCACTCGATGTCGACGGTCTCGACATGACGGCCGAGAAGGTCGCCAAGGCCGTCGCGGTCAACGTCGAGGACTGGCGCACCGAGCTGCCGCTCATCGAGGAGTGGTTCGCGGTCTTCGGCGAGCAGCTGCCGACCGAGCTGCGCGCCGAGCTCGACGGGCTGCGCTCCCGCCTCGACGCGAGCTGAGACCCGCCACCCGCCCGGTGGCGGGTGGCGACCGACGTGGAAGAAGGACCCGACACCCCCGCGGTGTCGGGTCCTTCGTCGTTCCCGAGCAGCCTTCGACGCGTCGGGTGCCCGTGACGGAGTAGGAAGGACGTCATGGACCCGCCCCGCGACGCTCCCGACTACTCCCGCGACGAGACGTCGGGGCAGCGGCTCGACCGCAACTTCACCGAGCAGCTCCAGGAGGTGCGGATCGCACAGGCCGGGACCCAGATCCTCTTCGCCTTCCTGCTCACGCTGCCCTTCCAGCAGCGCTTCACGACGCTGACGTCCTTCCAGCGCGGCGTCTACGTCGCCACCCTCATCGCCACCGCCGTGTCCGTCGTCCTGTTCACCGCGCCGGTGGCCATGCACCGGGTGCTGTTCCACCGCGGGGTGAAGGACTTCATCGTCACCTACACCGCGAGGCTCACCTCGCTCGGGCTGATCGCCCTCGGCATCGGCATCGTCGGCGGCGTGACGCTCGTGCTCGACGTGATGCTGAGCCACGCCGTCGCTCTCGCGATGGGAGCCGGGGTCGCGCTGCTCGCCCTCGTGTTCTGGGTCGCCGTCCCCGAGTGGCACAAGCGCCGGCTGCCGCTTCCGCCGGACCGAGCGGACCGAGCGGACCGAGCGGACCATGGAGCGGACCATGGAGCGGATGAGGGCGGCGGGCAGCGGTAGACGCGGAGAGCCCCGAGCGCGCGGGCTCGGGGCTCTCTTGGTGCGGCGGAGGCGGCGGGATTTGAACCCGCGAGGGGTGTTAACCCCAACCCGCTTAGCAGGCGGGCGCACTAGGCCACTATGCGACGCCTCCACGTCCGGCACCCGACCCGTGGGGGCAGGGATGCGCGAGCGGAGCAAGGCTACCGGCCACGCCGTGCCGGGCCAAACGCGGGGTCGGTGTCCCTCGCGACCACCACCTCTCGCGGACTGGTCACATCTCCTAGGTTCGAGGTGCACAATGAGCGGGCTGCCTCCACCAGCAGGCGCGAGAGGAACCCATGAGCAGAGTCGACGACCGTGGCCGCGCGGACCAACCCGCAGCCACCGGTGACGACGGCCTGCCCGCGCCGCGTCGGTCCGGCTTCTGGCGTGCCGTCGGTCTCACGGCGCTCGGCACCGCCCTCCCCGGGGCCGGCCTGACGCAGACCCGCAACCGCGTGCTCGGCTGGGTCCTGCTCGCCGTCGCCCTGCTCTCCGCCGTCGCCCTGACGTGGGTGGTGGCGACCAAGGGGCTGCGCACCACCGTCCTCGACGTCGTCACGAGCCCGGGAACGCTGCAGGCCATCGCCATCGTCTTTGTCGTCGCAGGCATCATCTGGTGCGCGTCGATCATCCTCACCGCGATGCGTGCCCGCCCACACCGCCTCGACCGGACCCGCACGCGCGTCCTCGCGGCGTTCACGACGGTGATGGTCTTCTTCGTCGCGGCCGGCTCCCTCAAGGTCGCGGAGTACGCGACGATCACCCAGGACACGGTCTCGCAGGTCTTCGGCGCCCCGTCGACGTCGACGGGGATCGACGGCAGCTCCTCCGGACCCCAGGTCGTCCAGGGCCAGGACCCGTGGGCGGAGCAGCCGAGGCTCAACATCCTGCTGCTCGGATCGGACGCCGGCGCGGACCGGACCGGGGTGCGCACCGACTCGATGATCGTGGCGAGCATCGACACGAAGACGGGGCGCGCGACGCTCATCTCGCTGCCGCGCAACCTGCTCAAGGCGCCGCTCGCCCCCGAGAGCCCGCTGCGAGCCCGCTACACCTCCGGCTCCTTCGGCAGCCCCGACAGCACCTGCGCGCAGGGTCCGGGTCAGTGCATGCTCACCAACCTGTGGGAGGAGGCAGAGAACTACAAGAAGGACAACCCCGCCTCCTACCCCGGTGACAGCACCCCGGGCCGCACCGAGATCCGCGGAGCCATCCAGCAGATCGTCGGGATGGACATCAACCAGCTCGTCATCATTGACCTCAAGGGCTTCCAGCAGCTCATCGACGCCATGGGCGGCGTCGACATCAACGTCAAGGACGCCGCCTTCGGGGGGAGGCTGCCGATCGGCGGCCACGCCGACGGGTTCGGCCACATCACCGGGGTTACCGGCTACTTCACTCCCGGCTTCCAGCACCTCAACGGCCAGCTCGCGCTCTGGTACGCCCGCAGCCGGGCGGCCGACTCCGACACCTACCGCCAGGCCCGGCAGCGGTGCGTCGTGCAGGCCATCGTCAAGCAGGTGAACCCCGCCCGGATGGTGAGCAAGTACCCGGAGATCGCCCAGATCGCGAAGAACAACATCTACACCGACATCTCGGCGAGCAACCTCTCGGCGTTCGTCACCCTCGTGGAGCGGATCCAGGGCTCGACGATCAACAGCGTCTCGCTGACGTCCTCGGAAGGGATCAGCTCCACCAACCCCGACTACACCAAGGTGCGGGCGCTCATCAAGAAGGCCATCGAGACCCCGCCCGCGGTGACCCCGTCGGCGACGGCCACCCCGTCGACCAGCACGCCCACTCCGACGACGCCGGCGACGGCGAGCCCGACCACGACGCCCTACGAGCAGTGCAACTGAGGCTCGACCCGCACGACAACGAGCACGACAACAACGCCCCCCGGCCGGAGCCAGGGGGCGTTGTCACAAACGACGTGGGTGTCGCTCGTTGCGTTCTGTCAGAGCGGACGAACCGCGTCGGCCTGCGGACCCTTGGGGCCCTGCGTGACCTCGAACTCGACGCGCTGCGCCTCATCGAGCGAACGGTAGCCGTTCGACTCGATGGCCGAGTAGTGGACGAAGACGTCGGGGCCGCCGCCGTCCTGGGCAATGAAACCAAAGCCCTTCTCGGCGTTGAACCACTTGACGGTGCCCTGTGCCATACCGGTAACTCTTTCCTTCTTAGCCAATGGGATACGCACTTCGCGCAACCCAGGCTGCCCCTGCCGCTTTTGACTCAACCGCCGGGTGGAACCCGTCGACGTCACTGAGAAACCCGCCACCATGTGGATGACGGGCAACTACTCGACTGCGAGGAACTGCAACTGCAACCGCGACGAACCTAGCATGTTGGGAAGAGCCAGTTCTGGGTTAGCGCGGGCAATCTCGGGAGTTCATCCGGCGTCGTCCGAGGCCCCTTCCGTCGTGCCCCGCAGGGACAGCGAGGGGGGCCGGTCACCGCGGATCGAGGCCACCATGTCGACCACTCTCCGGGTCGCCCGCACGTCGTGGGCCCGGAACACCGCCGCCCCGAGCCAAGCGGCGACGGCGGTCGCTGCGAGCGACCCCTCGAGCCGCTCCTCGGCGGGCAGGTCGAGGGTCTCGCCCACGAAGTCCTTGCGCGACATCGCCTGGAGCACAGGGAAGCCGAGCGCGGCGATCGCGTCCGTGTGACGCAGCACCTCCAAGGAGTGCCGGGTCGTCTTGCCGAAGTCCAGGGTGGGGTCGACGAGCACCCGCTCGGCCGGGATGCCCGCAGCGAGAGCAGCCGCAGCCCCGGTCGCGAGGGTGCGCAGCACGTCGCGGACGACGTCGAGCGGGTCGGGACCGTAGCTGACGCCGACGGGGTCGGTCCGGGGCGGGAGACCCCCCGTGTGCGAGATGACGTAGCCGGCACCGATCCGCGCCGCGACGTGGACGAGATCGGGGTCGTGGCCGGCCCAGGTGTCGTTGACGAGGTCGATCCCGGCGCTCGCGGCCTCCGCCGCGACCTCCGAGCGCCACGTGTCGAGGCTGAGCACCAGACCGGGGTGGCGGGTCCTGGCCCACTCGAGGAAGGGGACGACCCGGCGGGTCTCCTCAACGGCGTCCACGACCTCCCCCTCCTGTCCGGCCCGCACCCCACCGACGTCGACGATGTCGGCCCCGAGCGCCACCGCCTCGTCGAGAGCCGCCTTGGCCCCGTCGAGGTCGGCGTGCCGGTTGCCGCTGAAGAAGGAGTCGGGGGTGCGGTTGACGATCGCCATGACGGCCGGACGGGCCGCGTCGAAGCGCCGACCGCGCAGCACGAGACCGGGCGGGGTCGGCAGCTCGAGCCGGGACACTCGGGCGAGGGCATCGTCCAGCGCCAAGGCCCCACCGTCAGCGGAGCCGGGACGGCCCCCAGGTCGCTCGCTCATCGGACTCCCATGCTCGTCGATCGTGGTCAACCCTGGTCAGTTGATGTTTGCACAACTGTTATGATGGAGGGGAAGGCGTCGTCATCCGCCCACCCGCACGCGAGTGGAGCCGGGGCCGTCCTCTCGGTCCGGGCCGTCCCGTCACGACGACCCACCACCTGGCCCGCAGCGGCCGCACTGTAAGGAAACTGAATACCGTCATGTCGTACATCGTCTCGTTCTTCGCGGTTCTCAACCGGCCCTCGAAGGGACAGCCCGTCGGGCAGTACAACCGCAACACCACCCACGAGGAGATGATGGGCCTGCTCTGAGGCCCCATCTGCCCAGACCGCACGACACGCTCGCCTCGATGACGAGGGGGCCTGAAACAAAAGGGACTCCGCACACGCGGAGCCCCTTTTTCATGCGGAGGGCGAGGGCGCCTCGTGGTGGCTGGCCCCTTGAGCAGCTGGCTGCCCATGGGGCCAGCTGCTCAAGGGGCCAGGCCCGAGGCCGGTCTTTCCTTCGGTCACCCCAGCTTCACGAAAGCGTCCACATCAACCTTCGGGTTGGTGGCGGTCCCGACGACGACCAGCTTGATCGAGTGGACCCCGACCGTGGGCCAGTAATAGGACACGACCGCCGTCCGTGGGACGGTTGTGGCCGAATTGAGGTTAACGGCACCCTTGTACACGCCATCCAGATAGACATGGGCATAACCGCGGTTGGTCGCCTTGGTCGCGATCCACGCGACCCCACTGCCGGTGAAGGTGAACTGGGCGTTCGCCCCCGCCTGACCCGACACCGTGACATAGCCTCCCGAGCCCGAGGCATAGGCGGCCCGCACCCACCCGGTCGAGTACCCGATGTAGCCCGAGTTCTCTTGGAACACGGTGGCCTTGAAGGCCGGGCTGTACCGGTAGGCACTCCAGTTCCCCCTCGTGTCCTTGGCTGCCACGGCGATCTCGTACCGGCTACCCGGCGTCAAGAGCCACGATTTCCAGGTAGAGGTGGCAGCCGCCAGTGTCTGTGGACTCCATGCGCCGCCATTAGTTCGCACGTAAACCGCGTAGGCCGCGATACCGCTCGCGTCGGTGGCAGTCCACGCGCCAGTGACGTTCACCGTCGAGCCAAGCTGGCTGCCCGGGGTGCTGTAGTACTTGACCGCGCCCACTGCCGGTGGTGTCGTGTCGACCGCAACACCCAGCCCTGCGATGGCCGCGCGGAGGTTGGGAAGTGGCCCGATGCTGCCGGCCAAGCCAGCCGTCTGAGGCGTGCCTGTTGTGCGGAGCCGAGTGCGAATGTCGCGGGGGCTGAGTACGAACCCACGTGCTTTCGCGATACTCGAGAGTGATGCCGCAGCACTGGCGACGATCGGCGAGGCACTGGACGTCCCGCCGAAACTCCCCGTGTACCAGGCGTTGAACCCTCCGTCATACGCGTTGCCGTACCCCGTGGTGGTGACACACTCGCCCCATGCCTGGAGGTCCACACGGCGACCGTAGTTGGAAAAGTCCAACCGTGATCGCGCTCCGGGGCTGTTCAGGTTCTGGCACCCAGGGGCACCGCCTGCACCCACGATGATCGCGCCTGAGTCCGCCTTCCCCTGCGGGAACGACGTGCCGTAGATCGGCGAGTCCAGGTTCTGCCAACCGTTTCCGGCGGCTTCGACCACGATGATCCCCTGCGTCGTGGCGTTGCGGATTGCGTCGTAGACGGACGGGATCCACTCAAGGGCGACACAACCCACCTGATCGCGTCCACAGGCGCCACCAGGACCAGTGGTCTGCTGCTCGATGAGCATCACATCCCCCGCCCGAAGCACACTCGTGGCGACTGCCACCGCGCTTGCCGGGGTGTAGCCGGCGGTGCTCGTCACGTTGGTGATCTGCATCGTCGTGTCCGGCACGAGACCCGTGACCCCGAATCCGTTCGAGTCGCCCGCGATCTCACCGACCACCGCGGTTCCGTGGTCTCGCGAGTGCTGGCCCATGCTTGCGGCGAAGGGGTCGACCGGCGTGCCGTTCGCATAGAAGGACGTGCGCAGCTTGCTCAAGTCCTCGTGCGTCCCGTTCCACGAATACTCGAGGTCATGGACCCGCACGTTGCTCCCCGTGCCTCCCGGGATCGTCCATGCGTAGTTGGCGTCGATCCCCGACAGTGACGCCGGGGAGTGATATCCCTGACGGGGGCGCAGGTCCGGCGACGCCGGCAGGACGGATGGCAAGGGGGCGGCATAAGCGATCTCGACGACGTCGAGGGCGTTGAGCGCGTCGAGAGCGGAAACGATGTCGGTCCCGGCCGGGAGCGTGATGTGGTGCCACAGGTTGAGGTCGGTCTGGACGGTCCCCGTGCCCGGGGAGACGCGTCCGACAGCCTTGTCGATGACCGCCTCGTCGCTCGACATCAGCCGTTCGATCGAAGCTCCCCGCGAGGAGATGACGGCACGAACTCTGGCGATGTCTGATGCGTCTGCCGGAGGCCCCTGGGACGCGAGTCCCGCAGGCAGGCTGGATGCGGCGGCGACCACGAGCGTGCCACCCCTCAGCCGCACCCCGGACCCCGGACGAAACTTGACCTCTATGTCGATGCGAGAACTGCCCGGCCCGACCGAGCTGTGCCGCGGCTTCGCCACGCCCGACTGCTCGGGCGGCGGGGGCGCAGGATCATTCGTGGACCTCTCGGGAGTGGATGCGGCGGGGACGACGGTCTGCGGTGCTGCGACTGACGGGGTGCCGCCGACCGACACGAGGCCGACCAGGACCGCGGCTGCGAAACCCACGCGAAAGCTTTGCCGATGGCCCGACGCGAGATGTGCTCGACTCGACATGATGAACCCTCCCCAGTAACGACCCCCGTGAGAGAAGTATCCTCAGGTGGCGCATCCGCGTCCGGGAAACGGGAGTCGAATTCTTCTGTGTCAGAACGGGTCTCGCACATACTCTGCTATTTCGACAAATGCGACCCATCGACCAGGGCGGCGCCATCTGGCTCACCGCGACTGGGCTGACACTGTGGCTCATTAGAGCCCCGGTCCCGAACGGACCAACTCAAGCCGCTGACGGGACCAGCAGCTCCTTCACAGGACCGGGAGGCGGACCCCTGGCGGAGGGCGTGGGATTCGAACCCACGATGGGCGATGAACCCATAGCGGTTTTCAAGACCGCCGCACTCGGCCACTATGCGAGCCCTCCTGGTGCGCCGCCGAGTCTAGCCACGCCGGCGCGAGCGGCGCACCGCCCAATCGCCGAGCCACGACTCGGCCCTACTCGGGCTCAGATGTACATCGCCGGGTCGAGCCAGTGGTTGCTCGCGTCCCGCTTCGGGAAGCGGACCACCGCCGGGATGCCCGTCGCGACACCGCCGTCGGGGATGTCCTTGACGACCACGGAGTTCGCGCCGACCTGCACGTCGTCCCCGATCAGCACCGGGCCGAGGATGCGTGCGCCGGCGCCGACGGTCACCCGGTTGCCGACGGTGGGGTGCCGCTTGACGCGGGTGAGCGAGCGGCCGCCAAGCGTCACGCCGTGGTAGATCATGACGTCGTCGCCGACCTCGGCGGTCTCACCGATGACGACGCCCATGCCGTGGTCGATGAAGAAGCGTCGCCCGAGCGTGGCCCCGGGGTGGATCTCGACACCGGTCGCGAAGCGGGTCACCTGCGCGAGCAGCCGCGCCGGCAGCCGCCCGCGGCGGTGCGCCCAGAGCGCGTGCGCACCCCGGTGCGCCCACACCGCGTGCAGTCCGGGAGACGTGAGCACGAGCTCGAGACGTGAGCCAGCCGCCGGGTCACGCACCAACGCGGAGTCGACGTCCTCGCGGGCGCGGTCGGCGAGCCGGTGCACGAGACCCAGCGGTCCGGCATACGCGGAGGGGTCGTCCGTATGCCGCTGAGCCCGCTGCCGCACCTCGCCCTCCCCCGTCTGCTGTCCGGTGACGAGCGCGAGCGCCGGGGTCTCACCGGGCTGTCCGGGCTCGCCGGGGTCCATCGTTGCCGCAGAGCTCACGACCGTCCTCTCCTGTCTCTCGACCTCTGCCGACGTCAGTCGACGAGACCCTCGAAGAGGATCGTCGAGAGGTAGCGCTCGCCGAAGGACGGGATGATCACGACGATCGTCTTGCCGGCGTTCTCCGGGCGCTGGGCGACCTGGACGGCGGCATAGACGGCCGCGCCGGACGAGAGCCCGACGAGCAGGCCCTCCTCGGTCGCGCAGCGGCGCGCCCACGCGACGGAGGTGGCGGCGTCGACGTCGATGACCTCGTCGTAGATCTCGGTGTCGAGGATCTCGGGGATGAAGTTGGCGCCGATCCCCTGGATCTTGTGCGGTCCGGGCTGGCCGCCGTTGAGGATCGGCGACTCGGCGGGCTCGACGGCGATGATCGAGATGGCCGGGTTCTTCTCCTTGAGGGCCTGGCCGACGCCGGTGATGGTGCCGCCGGTGCCGATGCCGGCCACGACGATGTCGACCGCGCCGTCGGTGTCGTTCCAGATCTCCTGCGCCGTCGTCGCGCGGTGGATCGCGGGGTTGGCCTCGTTGGCGAACTGGCGGGCGAGGACGCCCCCACGCTCGGCGGCGATCTCGTCAGCCTTGGCGACGGCGCCCTTCATGCCAGTCGACGGGTCGGTGAGGACGAGCTCGGCGCCGAAGGCGCGCAGCAGCGCGCGTCGCTCCTTGCTCATCGACTCGGGCATCGTCAGGACGACCTTGTAGCCGCGGGCGGCGCCCACCATCGCGATCGCGATCCCGGTGTTGCCCGAGGTGGCCTCGATGATCGTGCCACCGGGCTGGAGCTGGCCGCTCGCCTCGGCGGCATCGACGATCGCGACGCCGATCCGGTCCTTGACCGAGCTGGCCGGGTTGTAGAACTCCAGCTTGGCCGCGACGGTCGCTCGCGCCCCGTCGGTGACCGTGTTGAGCCGGACGAGCGGCGTGTTGCCGACCAGCTTGGTGACGTCGTCGTGAATCGGCATTGCGGTGGGCCCCCTTGGGCGGTCGGGATGGGCTGGACAGGGCGGCGCGCGGGTGCCCTTCATGCGGACAACGGCAACCTCGTTATGCATATTCCAACCTTTCGTTATCCCCTGTCATCCCGCGCCCACATCCCGGTCGGGAGCGAGGCCGGTCACATTGACTAAGCGCTTGCTAACTCGTCAGTAGACTCCCGCCCATGAGTGCCCTTCAGATCGTCGCCGCCGTCGTCTGCATCGGGGTGACCGCCGTCGCCGTCGCGCTGCTCGTCAAGACGGTGAACCACTTCCTCGCGACCTTCCGCCTCGGCCAGCCGGCCGACCGGGGGGACGACAAGGCCGCGCGGACCCGGACCCTGCTGCGCGAGTTCCTCGGCCACACCAGGATGTCGCGCCTGCCCGTCGTGGCCGTCGCCCACTGGTTCACGATGATCAGCTTCGGGGTGCTCTTCTTCACCCTGATCACCGCCTTCGGGCAGCTCTTCTTCCCCGCCTTCCTGCTGCCGGTCATCGGGCACTTCTTCCTCTACGAGTGGGTCACCGAGCTCTTCGCCTGGGCCGGCCTGATCGGGATCGTCACGCTCATGGTGATCCGACAGCGCAACCACCCGCGCTCGGCAGCCGGCGAGGGCGGACGGAGCAGCCGCTTCTTCGGGTCGAACTGGTGGCACGCCTACTACGTCGAGCTGACGATCCTCGGCGTCACCCTGTGCATCCTGGCCCTGCGCGGCCTCGAGTACGCCCTCGAGTTCAAGGGGGGCGCGTTCGGCACGACCGCGGTGGGCAACGCCAACGCACTGCACTACCCGACGACGGAGTGGCTCGGCCGGCTGTTCACCGGGATGGAGGTGGGCACCCTCGAGAGCACGATCGTCGTCGTCGCGGCCATCAAGATCCTCATCTCCTTCGCCTGGATGATCACCATCGCCCTCCAGCCGACGATGGGCGTGGCCTGGCACCGCTTCCTCGCCTTCTTCAACATCTTCTTCAAGCGGCACGCCGACGGCCGCACCTCCCTCGGCGCCCTCCAGCCGATCGCCGTCAACGGCGCCCCGATCGACTTCGAGGACATCGAGGAGCTCGACGAGGACGCGGCCCTCGGGGTCGGCAAGGTCGAGGACTTCACCTGGAAGGGCCTGCTCGACTTCACGACGTGCACCGAGTGCGGCCGCTGCCAGAGCCAGTGCCCGGCATGGAACACCGACAAGCCGCTCTCGCCCAAGCTGCTCGTGATGGCGCTGCGAGACCACGCCCACGCGAAGTCCCCGTGGCTGCTCGCGTCCGAGGAGGTCCGGGCCGGCGGTATCGAGGCGGCCGAGGGTCTCAGCGACGCGACGAGGGCCGCGGCCGCCACCGAGCAGCTCGTCGGCGAGACCGGTTACGACATCCGCAACCCGCTCACCGCCTACAACCCGCACGGGCCCGACGCCGTCATCGACGAGGACGTGCTGTGGTCGTGCACGACGTGCGGCGCCTGCGTCGAGCAGTGCCCCGTCGACATCGAGCACGTCGACGCGATCGTCGACATGCGTCGCTACAAGAACCTCATCGAGTCGGCCTTCCCGGCCGAGCTCAACGGCCTCTTCAAGAACCTCGAGAAGAACTCCAACCCGTGGGGGCTCGCACCCCGGCTGCGGATGGACTGGGCCAAGGACCTGCCCTTCGAGGTGCCGCAGGTCGGCGGCGACGTCGAGGACCTCTCCGAGGTCGACTACCTCTTCTGGGTCGGCTGCGCAGGCGCCTACGAGGACCGGGCCAAGAAGACGACCCGGGCCGTGGCCGAGCTGCTCCACACCGCCGGCGTGAGCTTCGCCGTGCTCGGCGACGGCGAGGCGTGCACGGGTGACTCGGCGCGCCGAGCGGGCAACGAGTTCCTCTTCCAGATGCTCGCCCAGCAGAACGTCGAGACCCTCAACGAGGTGGGCGCGAGCAAGATCGTCGTCACCTGCGCCCACTGCTTCAACACGATCAAGAACGAGTACCCCCAGCTCGGCGGCCGTTACGAGGTGCTCCACCACACCCAGCTGCTCAACCGCCTCGTCCGCGAGAAGCGACTCGTCCCTGTCGCCCGCCCGGGGGAGGCCGCCTCGGCCGGCACGCTCACCGGCGCAGCGTCGACGGGCGAGAAGGTGACCTACCACGACCCGTGCTACCTCGGCCGGCACAACCAGGTCTACGCCCCGCCGCGTGAGCTGCTCCAGATCCTGCCCGGCGTCGAGTACGCCGAGATGGAGCGCAGCAAGGAGACGTCGTTCTGCTGCGGCGCGGGCGGGGCCCGGATGTGGATGGAGGAGAAGCTCGGCACGCGGATCAACACCAACCGCACCGAGGAGGCCCTCGCCACGGGCGCCGACCGGATCGCGGTGGGCTGCCCCTTCTGCAAGGTCATGCTCTCGGACGGCCTCAACGCCGCGATCCAGGACGGCAAGGCCACCGACGCCGTCGAGGTCGTCGACATCGCCCAGATGCTCCTCGCAGCGGTGCGCCGCGGGGGCGCCGAGGACGAGGCCGAGGTCGAGACGCCCGAGCCCGTCCCGAGCAGCAGCTGAGCCGGGGCGGGCCGGGAACCTGCCCCCCGTCACGCTCGAGGCGGGCCCGCCGCGCAGCCGACCGCTGCTGAGCGGCACACCTCGCGAGGCGCTCGCGGTGAGAACGCTCTCACAACGTGGGCCACCCGGTTGCCGAGCGGCCTCCGAAGGGTAAAGGTGAGGGCATGACTCAACGACGAGATCAGGGCCACCGGCCCTCGCGTGGCCTTCGCCCCCTGGCCATGATGACGTTCGCGACCGCCCTGGCGGTCGTCCCCTCGGTGGCCTACGCCGCCGGCTCCCCCGTGACCGCGGCCACCACCACCGCCAGTGCCGCCCCGTCCCTGGCCGGCCACTCCGGCAAGGCCCCGTCGAGCACCGTCCCCGACCTCGGTCCGAACACGACGGTCCTCGACCCGTCGATGTCCGTCGAGCAGATCCAGGCGAAGGTCGACGCGATCGCCGCCCGGCAGGTCTCCAACGAGATGGGTCCCGAGCGCGACGCGATCCTCTTCAAGCCCGGCACCTACGGCACCGCCGAGAAGCCGCTCAACTTCCAGGTCGGCTACTACACCGAGGTCGCGGGCCTGGGTCAGGACCCGGGCGACGTCGTCGTCAACGGCTCGATCTACGTCCACAACCAGTGCTACGGCGGCAACTGCATCGCGCTCAACAACTTCTGGCGCTCGATGTCCAACCTCACGATCAACGTGACCAACCCCGACGCCGGCTGCTACACCAACGAGTTCTGGGCCGTCTCCCAGGCCGCGCCGCTGCGCCGGGTCCAGGTCAACGGTGCGACCACGCTGATGGACTACTGCACCGGGCCCTCCTTCGCGAGCGGCGGCTTCATCGCCGACTCGAAGTTCTCCCAGGGCATCGTGAACGGCTCGCAGCAGCAGTTCTTCGTCCGCAACAGCACCCTCAACGGCTGGAGCAACGGGGTCTGGAACCAGGTCTTCTCCGGCACCGAAGGCGCCCCCGCCGAGTGCTTCCCGCAGTCGGACGCCTGCGGCGGCGGTCCCTACACGACCGTCGCGAAGACCTCCGTCAGCCGCGAGAAGCCCTACACCTACATCGACGACCGCGGCGCCTACCGGGTGTTCGTGCCCGCTGCGGCCAAGAACACGAGCGGCGTGACGTGGGCCGACGGCAGCACTCCGGGCCGCTCGATCCCGATCTCCGACTTCTTCGTGGCCAAGCCCTCGGACTCCGCCAAGGCGATCAACCGTGAGCTCGCACAGGGCCGCAACCTGCTCCTCACGCCCGGTGTCTACCACCTCGACCAGACCATCAAGGTCAAGCGGGCCAACACCATCGTGCTCGGACTGGGGCTCGCCAGCCTCACCCCGACGCGCGGCCAGATCGCGATGAGCGTCGCGGACGTGCCGGGAGTCGACATCGCCGGGATCACCTTCGACGCCGGCGCCGTCAACTCCCCCGTCCTGCTCCAGGTCGGCACCAAGCAGAAGGGCCGCGGCGACGACCGCCGCAGCGACGAGGGCCGCGAGCACGGTGGCAAGAGCAGCGCCGCCAACCCGACCGGTCTGCAGGACGTCTTCTTCCGGATCGGTGGCCCCTACCTCGGCAAGGCGTCGGTGAGCCTCGAGGTCAACAGCGACAACGTCGTCCTCGACGACATCTGGGCCTGGCGCGCCGACCACGGCAACGGTGTCGGGTGGACGAAGAACACGGCCGACACCGGCGTCATCGTCAACGGCGACCACGTCACCGCGACCGGCCTCTTCGTCGAGCACTACCAGAAGACCGAGATCATCTGGAACGGCGAGTACGGCGACGTGACCTTCCTGCAGAACGAGCTGCCCTACGACCCGCCGAGCCAGGCTGCGTGGATGTCCTCTCCCACGCACGACGGCTACCCGGCGCTGCTCGTCGCCCGTGACGTCAAGCACTTCACCGGCACCGGCATGGGGTCCTACAGCTTCTTCAACCAGGGCCTCGACATCTTCGCCGAGAACGCCTTCGAGGTCCCGAGGACGCCGGGGGTGCGCCTGCACAACATGCTGACGATCTTCCTCGACCCCGCCAACGGCAAGGGCGGTATCCGCCACGTCGTCAACGGAGTCGGTGGGTCCTCGACGATCGCCAACCCGGACGTGCCCGTGACCGTGGTCGACTACCCGTAGTCCACACCCGTCTCGCGTGCGCCAGGGCGCCGTCGGCCTTCGGGCCGGCGGCGCCCTGCTGTCGTCCCCCGCTGCCATAGCCTGAGTGGGTGACCACACCAGTGACCCCCGCCATCGTCGCCGACCTCGCTCCGACGGGCGTCCTCCGCGCCTCCGTCAACCTCGGCAACCCCGTTCTCGCTCAGGGCACCTCGAGCGCGCCGAGGGGGGTGACGGTCGACCTCGCGCGCGAGATCGCCCGCCGGCTCGGTGTGCGGGTGGAGCTCGCCTGCTTCGACGCCGCGCAGGCGTCCTTCGAGGCGCTCACGACGGGCGTGGCCGACCTCGGCTTCATGGCCATCGAGCCCGCGCGGGCGGACCGGGTGCACTTCACCGCCCCCTACGTCCTCATCGAGGGAGTGTATGCCGTGCGCTCTGAGTCGCCGTTCGGCTCCCCGGCGGACGTGGACCGCGACGGCGTCCGGATCGGCGTCAAGGAGGGCTCGGCCTACGACCTGTTCCTCACCCGGACCCTCCGGGCCGCCACCATCGTGCGGGGCCGTGAGGGGGTCGAGGTTTTTCTCGACGAGGAGCTCGAGGTCGGGGCCGGCATCCGCCAGCCGCTGTCCGCCGCCGTCGCCGACCGCCCCGACGTGCGTCTCGTCGACGAGGCCTTCATGCAGATCCGTCAGGCCGTCTGCGTGCCGAGCGACCGTCAGGCCGCGTCCGCCGCCTGGCTGGGCAGCGTGGTCGAGCAGCTGAGGTCGAGCGGGTTCGTCGCGGACGCCCTCGAGCGGTCCGGACAGGGTGACGTCACCGTTGCCCCTCCCGCCTGAGCACTCGTCGGCCCCAGCGGCATACCCACCGCGCGTCGTGGCGGGGGTCGACCTCAGTCGGCGCGACGCCGTCCCACCACCGCCGGCTCGATGTCGAAAGCAGCGAGCTCCTCGTCGGTCATCAGGCGCGACCGGATGAGGAACCGGACGCCCTCAGGCGCCTCGACCGAGAAGCCGCTCCCCCGGCCGCGCACGACGTCGACGGTGAGGTGCGTGTGCTTCCAGTAGGCGTACAGCGACCGACATCCAGAAGGGGACGGGGCGGGGCAACCCGTCGACCTCGAGGTCGGCGAGGTGGACATCGGCGTCACCGGTCTGGAACTCCCCGTCCGGGAAGCACATCGGCGAGCTGCCGTCGCAGCAGCCCCGGACTGGTGGAACATCAACGGTCCGTGGATCGCGGTGAGGCGACGGAGCAGGTCCGCCGCCTCACCGCTCAGGGCGACCCGGCCGAGGGAAGTCGGGACACCGGGATCGCCTGCGCGTGGGGACATGGAGGTCACGTCCGGATCAGAAGAAGCCGAGGGCGTCGGGCGAGTAGGAGACGAGCAGGTTCTTCGTCTGCTGGTAGTCGTCGAGCATCATCTTGTGGTTCTCGCGACCGATGCCCGACTGCTTTTAGCCACCGAACGCGGCGTGGGCGGGGTAGTGGTGGTAGCAGTTCGTCCAGACCCGACCGGCCTTGATACCGCGGCCCATCCGATAGGCGCGGGTGCCGTCTCGGGTCCACACGCCGGCACCGAGGCCGTAGAGCGTGTCGTTGGCGATCTCGAGTGCGTCGGCCTCGTCGGCGAAGCTCGTCAGCGAGACCACGGGGCCGAAGATCTCCTCCTGGAAGACGCGCATCGAGTTCTCCCCCTCGAAGATCGTGGGGGCCATGTAGTAGCCCTCGGCGAGGTCACCGCGAGGACATTGCGCTCACCGCCGGTGAGGACCTTGGCACCCTCCTGCCGGCCGATGTCCATGTAGGACAGGATCTTCTCGAGCTGGTCGTTGCTCGCCTGGGCTCCCATCGTCGTCTCGGTGTCGAGCGGGTTGCCCTGCACGATCTGCTCGACGCGCGCCACCGCGTCAGGCACGAAGTCGGCATACATCGAGCGCTGGACGAGCGCCCGGGACGGGCACGTGCACACCTCACCCTGGTTGAGGGCAAACATCGTGAAGCCCTCGAGTGCCTTGTCGTAGAAGGCATCCCGCTCACTCGCGACGTCGTCGAAGAAGACTTTGGGTGACTTGCCACCGAGCTCGAGCGTCACCGGGATGATGTTCTGGGCGGCATACTGCATGATCAGTCGGCCGGTCGTCGTCTCGCCGGTGAAGGAGATCTTGGCGACGCGCGGGGAGGAGGCGAGCGGCTTGCCGGCCTCGACGCCGAAGCCGTTGACGACGTTGAGCACACCGGCCGGGAGCAGGTCGCCGACGAGCTCCATCAGCTTGAGGATCGACCACGGCGTCTGCTCGGCGGGCTTGAGCACGACGCAGTTGCCGGCGGCGAGGGCCGGGGCCAGCTTCCAGACGGCCATCAGGATCGGGAAGTTCCACGGGATGATCTGTCCGACGACGCCGAGCGGCTCGTGGAAGTGGTAGGCGACGGTGTCCGCGTCGATCTCGCTGCTCGAACCCTCCTGTCCGCGAAGGACACCCGCGAAGTATCGGAAGTGGTCGACAGCGAGCGGAAGGTCGGCGGCGAGCGTCTCACGCACGGCCTTGCCGTTCTTTCTGCTCTCGGCGACGGCCAGGGCCTCGAGGTTCGCCTCCATCCGGTCGGCGATCCGGTTGAGCACGAGGGACCGGTCCCCGAGGGAGGTGCGCCCCCACGCGACGGCGGTGGAGTGCGCGGCGTCGAGCGCGGCGTCGATGTCCTCCTCAGTGCCCCGGGCGATCTCGCAGAAGGGCTTGCCGTTGACCGGCGAGATGTTCTCGAAGTACAGACCCTTCTTGGGCTCGACCCAGTTGCCGCCGATGAAGTGCCCGTAGCGGCTCTCGACCGCGACGATCGAGTCGGGTGCCCCGGGGGGTGCGTAGATGGTCATGTCGATCTCCCAGCGTCCTTGGTGGTGCCCGCGAGGGGCTTGGCGCCGACCCTAGGCAGCGCAACGTTGCAACCACGTTGCGTCGGATGCTGCTCGCTCTCGGCGCGGAGGAGAGTGCCCACTCGACGCGCCGTCGAGGGGGCACTCTCACCCGCGAGCGGCGCCGAGCTCGCGGTCGAGGCGGGCGAGCTGGGCCCGCACGAGCGGCTGCAGGGGTGAGGAGGCCCCCAGCGCGACTGCCTGGGCCCGCCACATCGCGTAGTCGTCAGCGCCGGACGCCGACCGGGTCCACGCCGACATGAGGTCGGGGCGGCCGCTGCGCAGCAGCGCCTGGCGCAGGTCGCCCTCGATGCTGTCGCGCAGACGCACCACTCCCGGGGCACACGACCGGGTCAGGAGCGGTCCCCGGTAGGCCCGCATCGCACCGGCGACGTCGCCGGCCACGAGCAGGGCTCCGACCCCGAGCCAGTCGCCGGACAGGTCGGCCGCGAGCCGGTAGGGCCGCGACGCGAGCAGGTCGTCGCCCAGCAGGTTGCGCAGGCGCCCGAGCTCGACCCGGAGCGTCGAGGCGCTCGTGTCCTCCTCGTAGAGCAGCACCGCGAGCTCGTCGCCGGACAGCCCGCGGGGGGCCGACGCGAGGAGCAGCAGGATCTCACTGTGCCGGGGGCTGAGGCGCAGGGTGTGCGGGCGCCCGCGGCCGTCGTCGATGGTCAGCAAGGCGTCGCTGCGGCCGAGAGCCTCGAGCGTGAGGCGCGGTCCGGAGCCAGCAAGGTCAGACGGTGTGCGGGCGCCACGGACGAGCAGCTCCCTGGCCAGCTCCGCCTCAGCCATCCGGGCCGCGGCCCGGACCATGGCCATCGTCTGGGGGACGACGATGTCGTCCCCACCCGTGATGTCGAGCACACCGAGCAGGGACTGGTCGGACGGGTCGTGGACCGGCGTCGCCGCGCAGCTCCACCGCTGCACCGAGCGCCGGAAGTGCTCAGCCCCGATGATGTTGACGCTCCGGTCGAGGCGCAGCGCCATGCCGGGGGCGTTCGTGCCGGCCAGCCGCTCGTCCCAGTTGCTGCCCTCGACGAAACCGATCGACTCCGCGCGACGCAGCACGCTGGGGGTGCCGCAGACCCAGAGCAGCTGACCCTCTGAGTCGGAGACCGCCATGATGGCGTCGCAGTCCCTGGCCGCCTGGCCGAGCACGTCGTCGAGCAGTGGGAAAACACTCGCGAGCGGGTGGGCGGCGCGGTGGTCCCGCCGCTCCTGGCCCGGCAGCGTGATCGGGGCGTCGACCGTGTCGGCACGCACCCCCGCAGCAGCGGAACGCATCCAGGAGTCGGCCACATGGGCCCGCACCCCGGTCGCGGAAGCGCCCCGGTCCTGCCCTGACGACGTCGTCATGCCAGCGACTGTCCCCCCTGTCGGCAAGCCCACGGGCAGCAGGGCTGGTCAGGGAGCCTTTTCGGGCGCATCCTGTTGGTAGGTCGGCTGCCCGCCCGAGCGACGGGTGCGACATCCACGACCGACAGACCGACAGCCGCGAGTGCAGAGGCAGGAGAGACCATGCTGCGACGACGAGAGCCGTTCGTTCCCGATGGGGTGCCCGTCCTATCCAGGGGACGCCACCGCAACGCCCGCCGGGGGGCCTGCTTCATGGAGATGGCCTCCTACCTCGCCGGCGAGAGGTGGAGTGACCACCCGAGCTGCACGCATCCCGTCCTCGCCTCGATGGCGCGCTGCGTCAACGACTGCCTCGATGACGGCTCTCGCCAGGAGCTGTCGACGATGATTCCCGAGGTCGTCGGCCTCAACCCGCAGGACGACCGGGTCCCCGCGATGCTCGTCCTCGTCGCGGCCCGCGCCGCTATGCCGGTGGCCTCCGCGGAGCGCCAGAACGTCATGGCCCTCGCCATCCTCACCGCAGAGCGTGCCCTCGCCGCGCGGGAGGGCCGGTCGGACGGACGGATCAGCGAGGCCTCACGGCTCGCCCTGACGAGCGCACCGCTCTCCGCGGCATGGGCCCGGCGTCACCTCGACGTGGCGCCCGACATCGCAGCCATGCGGCCGTCGGCGGCGTCGACCATCGTCGCGCTGGCGATCGACGGGATCGCGCGAGCCTGTGTCGCCGACACCGAGCGGCGACTGGTGCAGATGCTGCGGCACGGCATCGACGCCACCAGCCTCATCGCCGAGAGCATCGAGGGGCACGGGGCCGAGACGGTTCGCCCGGCCGACCAGCCGGTGGCAGCGGTCGCCGACCGTCACCGGACCTTCGCCCGCTGACCGCGACCGTTCCCTGAGTCGTCCCCGGTGCTTTCGGCACCGGGGACGCTCTTGTTCTGCGCTCGACGGCGACTCGCTGCCGTGGCGTCACTGTCGGTGGTCGACTCTAGAGTCGTTGTATGGCAGCAGAGCCCACGAAGCTGGACCTCCTCCGGAGGCAGCTGGTCGACCTCGAGGCGCGGCAGCGTGCCGCGGGCGGGCCGGCTGACTCAGGG
>JBDSSS010000197.1:0-13143 GCA_039928615.1 Terracoccus sp.
ATCAACCCCGCCTACGGTCCGATGCTCGACAACGACGTGGACATCGCCCGCAAGGTGCTCGACGTCAACGTCGTCGCGGCCTTCTCGTGGATCAAGAAGTGCGTCGCCGCGGGCCTCGGTGACGCCGACCACCCCGGCGCCGTGGTCAACGTCGCCTCGGTCGCCGGTCAGGGCGCCTCCGGCGTCATCGGCTGGTACGGCGTGTCCAAGGCGGCGCTCATCCACCTGACGACCGAGCTCGGCCACCAGCTCGGCCCGGACGTGCGCGTCAACGCCGTCGCCCCGGCCGTCGTCAAGACGAAGTTCGCCGAGGCGCTCTACGAGGGCCGTGAGGACGTGGTCTCCAAGGCCTACCCGATGAAGCGGCTCGGCACCCCCGAGGACGTCGCGGGCGCCGTCAGCTTCCTGCTGAGCAGCGACTCCTCGTGGATCACCGGCCAGACCGTGACGATCGACGGCGGGGTCACCCTCGGCGGCAGCCTCTGAGGCAGCGTCGTCGCCGCGGTGTGCCGCGACGGCGCCGGAAGGGGTCGAGATCGCAGGGTGGGCCCCGCCCGGGGGTGCGATCGTGACCCCGTCGCCCGGGGAGCGTGTGATCCTGACCCCTTGTGCCCCGGCATGCAGCCCCGGGGCCCCGAGCGGGTATGCAGAGCCTCGGACGCCGGAGCGGGCGGCTCGGGGGACCCCGCTCAGCGGCATACCCCCGTGTCCACGCACGGCACGCAGTTGCACGCCATCCCTGGAAACAGGGGAGAATGGGGCGCTGCGGCCACTGGCGTCCGCCCCGACGTCGCGCACCAGCGCGGCGCCGTGGTCCTCGGGACCGCGTGAATGATGACGGAAGAAGGTCCATGGAGATCTGGCCAGGTAAGCCCTACCCCCTCGGAGCGACCTACGACGGGACCGGCGTGAACTTCGCCGTGTTCTCGGAGGTTGCGGAGCGGATCGAGCTCTGCCTCATCGACGACGACCTCGTCGAGACCACGGTCGACCTGCCGGAGACGGACGGCTTCGTGTGGCACGGCTATGTGCCCTACGTGCAGCCCGGCCAGCGCTACGGCTTCCGGGTCCACGGACCCTACGACCCCTCCCAGGGGCACCGCTGCAACCCGAGCAAGCTGCTGCTCGACCCCTACGCCAAGGCGATCGAGGGTCAGGCGGAGAACGACCAGTCGCTCTTCAGCTACAACTTCGGTGACGACGAGGCCGCCAAGACGCTCGACATCAACCTCGACGACAGCCTCCCGCACACGATGCTGTCCGTCGTCATCAACCCGTTCTTCGACTGGGGCGACGACCGTCCGCCGCGCCACGAGTACCACGACACCGTCATCTACGAGGCGCACGTCAAGGGTCTGACCGAGCTGCACCCGGAGATCCCCGACGAGATCCGCGGGACGTATGCCGGCATTGCGCACCCCGCGATGATCAGCCACCTGCAGGACCTCGGGATCACGGCCATCGAGCTGATGCCGGTGCACCAGTACGTCCAGGACAGCCACCTCATCGACCGCGGCCTGTCGAACTACTGGGGTTACAACACGATCGGCTTCCTCGCCCCGCACAACGGCTACGCGGCCGGCGGGCAGCGCGGTCAGCAGGTGCTCGAGTTCAAGGGCATGGTGCGCGCGCTGCACGAGGCGAACATCGAGGTCATCCTCGACGTCGTCTACAACCACACCGCCGAGGGCAACCACATGGGCCCGACGCTCGCCTTCCGGGGCCTGGACAACAACAGCTACTACCGGCTCGTCGGCGAGGACCTCTCGCACTACTACGACACGACCGGCACCGGTAACTCGCTGCTCATGCGCAGCCCCCACGTGCTCCAGCTGATCATGGACTCGCTGCGCTACTGGGTCACCGAGATGCACGTCGACGGCTTCCGCTTCGACCTTGCGGCGACCCTCGCCCGCCAGTTCCACGAGGTCGACAAGCTGTCAGTCTTCTTCGACCTCATCCAGCAAGACCCGGTCGTCAGCCAGGTCAAGCTCATCGCCGAGCCCTGGGACGTCGGCGACGGCGGCTACCAGGTCGGCAACTTCCCGCCCCTGTGGACGGAGTGGAACGGGCAGTACCGCGACACAGTGCGCGACTACTGGCGCGGTGACGGTGGCGCCCTCGGTGAGTTCGCGTCGCGCTTCACCGGCTCGAGCGACCTCTACGAGCACTCCGGCCGCAAGCCGATCGCCTCGATCAACTTCATCACGGCCCACGACGGCTTCACGCTGCGCGACCTGGTCTCCTACGACCACAAGCACAACGACGCCAACGGCGAGGGCGGCAACGACGGTGACGACCACAACCGGTCGTGGAACTGCGGCGCCGAGGGCCCGACCAGCGACGACGAGGTGCTCGCCCTGCGCGCACAGCAGCAGCGCAACTTCATCACGACGCTCCTCCTGTCGCAGGGTGTCCCGATGCTGAGCCACGGCGACGAGCTCGGGCGCACGCAGGATGGCAACAACAACGCCTACTGCCAGGACAACGAGATTTCCTGGGTCGACTGGGACCTCGACGAGGGCCAGCGGCATCTGCTCGCCTTCACCCGCTCGGTCGTCCACCTCCGCAAGGAGCACCCCGTCTTCCGCCGGCGCCGCTTCTTCGCCGGCAGCGCCGACCACGGTGGCGAGAGCGACCTCGGCGACATCGCGTGGTTCACCCCGTCGGGTGAGCACATGAACGAGGGTGACTGGGACGGCGGCTCGGCCAACACGCTGATGGTCTTCCTCAACGGCTCGGCCATCCCCGCCCCCGACCGGCGCGGCCTCACGGTCGTCGACGACTCCTTCCTCGTGATGTTCAACGCCCACCACGAGCCGCTCACCTTCACCCTCCCGGACGAGGAGTACGGCGCGACGTGGATCCCGGAGATCAACACTGGGAACCAGGACGTCGAGGCCGAGGAGTTCGAGCCCGGCTGGCAGATCCAGGTCAGCCCCCGCAGCGTCGTCGTCCTGCGCTCCCCGCGGATCGCCCCGTCGATGATTTCGGGCGTCTCGGAGGGTGCGAGCGCGTGAGCTATCGCCGGGTCCCCGTCTCCACCCACCGGCTGCAGCTCGAGCCGGACTTCACCCTCGACGACGCGCGCGAGCAGGTCGACCACCTCTCCGCGCTGGGGGTCTCGCACCTCTATCTCTCGCCGGTGCTGCAGGCGACCCCCGGGTCGAACCACGGCTACGACGTCACCGACCACACCAAGGTGTCGGCGGGGCTCGGCGGCGACGAGGCGCTCGACCGTCTCGCCGTAGCGGCCCGGGCCGCCGGTCTCGGGATCGTCCTCGACGTCGTGCCCAACCACATGACGACGCCGACACCGTTGACCCTCAACGCCCCGCTCTGGGCCGTGCTGCGGGAGGGCCGCGACTCCTCCCACGCGTCGTGGTTCGACGTGGACTGGGACGCCCAGGGCGGCCGGATCCTCATGCCCGTGCTCGGCTCGGACCTCGAGGAGGTGCTCGCCGCGGGCGAGATCAGCCTCGGCACCGAGGGCGGGGAGACGGTCGTGCGCTACTACGACCACGTCTTCCCCGTTGCCGACGGAACGGGCGGTATGCCGCTCGCCGAGCTGCTCGAGGCCCAGCACTACCGCCTCGCGTCGTGGAAGGTCGGGGCGACCGACCTCAACTACCGGCGCTTCTTCGACGTCACCTCGCTCATCGCGATCCGGGTCGAGCTGCAGGAGGTCTTCGACGCGACGCACGAGCGGATCGTCGAGCTGATCCGTTCCGGTGACGCCGACGGTCTGCGGATCGACCACCCTGACGGTCTCGCCGACCCGCGGGGCTACCTCAGGATGCTCGCCACGGCGACGGACGACGCGTGGGTCGTCGTCGAGAAGATCCTCGAGGGCGACGAGCAGTTGCCCGCCGACTGGGTCTGCGCCGGCACGACGGGCTACGACGCGATGCTCCGCATCGGTGGCCTGTTCGTCGACCCGGACGGGGAGGCGCCCCTCACGGCGCTGTCCGACGAGCTGCTCGGCCGGAGCCAGGATCTCGAGGGGATCGTGGTCGAGGCCAAGCACTTCGTCGCCGAGAAGCTCGAGGGCGCTGAGGTCAACCGGCTGCTCCGCGTGCTCACCCAGGTCCTGCCGAGCGAGGACCCCGCCCGCCTGAGACGCGTCATCGTCGCCCTGCTCGTCGGGATGGAGCGCTACCGCTCCTACGTCGTCCCCGGCGACGACATGTCGCAGGACTCGAGGCACGCGCTCGACGAGGCCCGCGAGCACGCTGCCGGCGCGCTCGAGGCCGAGGACGCCGAGGCGGTCGAGCTCGTGGCGGACCTCGCCACGGGCGATGCGCTGCAGACCGACCGGCCTGCCGGCGACGGCCCCGGCTGGGACGAGGCGACGCGGGCGGCCGCCGCCGACTTCGTCGTGCGCTTCCAGCAGACGTGCGGACCGGTCATGGCCAAGTCCATCGAGGACACCGCCTACTACCGCTACGTGCGCCTCACCGGCCTCAACGAGGTCGGCGGTGACCCGAGCCGGGTGGGCATCCCGACCGCGGAGTTCCATCGGTTCGCCGAAGGCATCGCCGCGGACTGGCCACACACGATGACGACCCTCTCGACCCACGACACGAAGCGGGCCGAGGACGTTCGGGCCCGCCTCTTCGTCCTGTCCGAGCGGCCCGCCGCCTGGCAGGAGTGGCTCACCACGGCTCGCGAGATCGCCTCGGCCCACCGCGGCGAGCGCCTCGACGCGCTCACGGAGTACTTCCTGTGGCAGACCGTCGTCGGGGCCTGGCCGATCGACGCCGAGCGCCTCGGCGGCTACGCGCTCAAGGCGATCCGCGAGTCCAAGCTCTTCACCATGTGGAGCGAGCCAGACGAGGACTACGAGGCGGCCGTGGCGACGTTCGTCGACGGGGTCGTCAGCGACCCCGCCGTGACGGCGCACCTCGACGCGTGGCACACCGCCACCGCGGTCGAGACGCGGGCCAACGTGCTCGGCCAGAAGCTCGTCCAGCTGATGATGCCGGGCATCCCCGACGTCTACCAGGGGACCGACGTCATCGACCTGTCCCTCGTCGACCCCGACAACCGGCGACTCGTCGACTACGCGTCGCGTCGGGACCGGCTCGCCCGCCTCGACCGGGGCGGGGCGCCCAGCGACCTCGACGACGAGAAGCTCCTCGTGACGTCCCGGGCGCTGCGCGTCCGCTCCGACCGCGTTGAGGCGGTCATCGGGACCGGGACGGCCCACCTGCCGCTTGCGTCCGACAGCGACCACCTCGTCGCGTTCGGCCGGGGCTCGGCGGACTCGCCCGACCTCGTCGTGCTGGCGACCCGCCTCGCGGGGCGACTGGCCGACGACGGCGGCTGGGGTGACGCGACCGTGACCCTGCCCGAGGGCCGTTGGCGCGACGTCCTCACCTCGAGCTCGGCTGCGACGACGACCGACGGAGGCGCCGTACGCGTCAGCGACGTGCTCGGCTCACTGCCGGTCGCCCTCCTCGTCCGTGACGGGGAGACCGCATGAGCGCCGCACCGATCACTGTCTGGGTCCCCGCCGCAGCGGGCGTCGAGGTCGTCGTCGGCTCCGACGGGACCGACGGGGAACGCCACCCCATGTCCTCGACAGCCGACGGCTGGTGGTCCTGGACCCCTGACGCGGACGGCCCGCTCGACTACGCCTTCAGCATCGACGGCGGCGACCCCCGCCCCGACCCGCGCAGCGCCTGGCAGCCGCACGGCGTGCACGGGCCGAGCCGCAGCTTCGACACCGAGGCGTTCGACTGGTCGGACGGCACGTGGCCCGGACCGCGAGCGGGATCCGGAGCCGTGGGCGGCGTCGTCTACGAGCTGCACATCGGCACCTTCACCGCCGAGGGCACCTTCGATGCCGCCATCGACCACCTCGACCACCTCGTCACCCTCGGGGTCGACACGGTCGAGGTGATGCCGGTGTCCGCCTTCGGGGGGACGCGCGGCTGGGGTTACGACGGCGTGGCGCCGTATGCCGTCCAGGACGCCTATGGCGGCCCGGCCGCGTTCCAGCGCTTCGTCGACGCCTGCCACGGGCAGGGTCTGGGCGTGTGCCTCGACGTCGTCTACAACCACCTCGGGCCGACGGGCAACTACCTCGCGGAGTTCGGTCCCTACTTCACGGACGAGCACTCGACCCCGTGGGGCGCCGCGGTCAACCTCGACGCCGACTGCAGCAAGGTCGTGCGCCGCTGGGTCGTCGACAACGCGCTGCGCTGGCTGCGCGACTTCCACGTCGACGCACTGCGTCTCGACGCCGTGCACGAGCTGCGTGACGAGTCGAGCCCGCACATCCTCGTGCAGCTCTCCGATGAGGTCGCTTCTCTCGCAGCCGAGCTCGGGCGGCCGCTCGACCTCATCGCCGAGAGCGACCTCAACGACCCGGTCATGGTGACGCCGACGGCCCAGGGTGGCCGTGGCATGACGGGCCAGTGGGACGACGACCTGCACCACGCCCTGCACGTCACCCTCACCGGGGAGACCCAGGGCTACTACGCCGACTTCGCTGGTCACGACGCGGCGTGGCCTGACGGCGGGGCGCTGTCGGTGCTCGCCAAGACGCTGACCGACGCGTTCCTCCACGACGGGCGGATGTCCTCCTTCCGCGGCAAGACGTGGGGCGCGCCGGTCGACAAGGAGGTGACGTCGGGTCACGCCTTCGTCGGTTACCTCCAGACCCACGACCAGGTCGGCAACCGCGCGACGGGCGACCGAGTCGGTGCGACGATCACGCCGGGCCAGCAGGCGATCGGTGCGGCCCTCTACCTCCTCTCGCCCTACACCGCGATGGTGTTCATGGGCGAGGAGTGGCGGGCCAGCACCCCCTTCGCCTTCTTCACCTCCTTCGAGGAGGACTGGCTGGCCGACGCGGTGCGCACCGGCCGCCGCAGCGAGTTCGCGGCGCACGGCTGGGACGAGGCGCAGGTGCCCGACCCGCAGGACCCGGCCACGCGCGACGGGAGCGTGCTGCGCTGGAGCGAGGTCGGCGACCCCGGCCACGCCGAGACGTACGCGTTCTACCGCCGCCTCATCGCGCTGCGCCGGGCGGAGCCCGACATCGCGAGCGGGGACCTCACCCAGGTCTCGGTCGAGGTGGACGAGGACGCCCAGTGGCTCGTGCTGCGGCGCGGCGGCGTGCTCGTCGTGGCCAACCTCGCCTCGTCCCCGCAGAACGTCCCGCTGCCGGGCCGCGTCAGCGAGGTGCTGCTCTCGTGGTCGGCCGGCACGCTCACCGAGCCCGGCGGGCTGCGCCTCGACGGCCACGACGTCGCGGCGGTCCGGCTCGAGTCCTGACGAACGAAAGTGCCCACTCGACGGGCTCGTCGAGTGGACACTTTCGCCCGTCGTCGAGTGGGCACTTTCGCCCGGGCCCCGGCGGTCTCAGGACTCCTTGACGCGGACCATGCCCTCCTGGGCGGTCGTCGCCACGAGCCGGCCGTCGCGGCTGAACATCTCCCCGATGCCGAGACCTCGACCGCTCGTCGCCGAGGGTGAGTGCTGGGCGTAGAGAATCCAGTCGCGCATGTCGACGGGCCGGTGGAACCACATGGAGTGGTCGAGGCTCGCGGCACGCAGCCGGGGGTCGGACCAGACGAGGCCGTGCCGGCGCAGGATCGGCTCGAGCAGCGAGTAGTCGCTCGCGTAGGCGAGGACGGCCGCGTGCAGGAGCGGGTCGTCCGGCAGGCTGCCGATGGCCCGCATCCAGACGTGCTGGTCGGCCTGCTGCTGCGTGGCCGGCTCGAGGAAGAGGTTTCCCTCGACGTGGCGCAGCTCGATCGGTCGGGCCGAGACGAGGTGTCGTGCTCCCGGGTCGTCGATGCCCCGGAACGAGTCGGCGAGGGAGTCGAGGCCGTCGGGCCCGTCGACGGTCGGCATCTCGTCCTGGTGGTCGAGCCCGCCCGCCGGCCGCTGGAAGGAGCACGTCATCGACATGATCGGCGCGTTCTTCTGGACCGCGTGCACCCGCCTCGTCGAGAACGACGACCCGTCCCGCATCTCCTCGACGGCGAAGCGGATCGGCAGGGTGTCGTCGCCCGGCCGCATGAAGTAGCCGTGCAGCGAGTGGATCGGCCGCGGTCCGAGCTCGTCCTCGAGGTCGCGCACGGTCAGGCCGGCCGCCATCACGCACTGGGCGAGGACCTGCCCACCGAAGACCCGACCGTGCGGCATCCGCTGGCTCTGGCCCTCGAAGACGCGGGCCGAGGTGGCGCCGATGCTCGACGCGGCATTCTGTCCCTCGAGTCCGGTCACCGAGATGTGCGCGGTGCCGAGCTCCTCGAGCGTCAGGACGTCGATGAGGTGGGTGAGGGCGGGGAGCGCACCCGAGTCGCCGGAGGTATGAGTGTCGTCGGTCACGCGTCGACCCTACCGAGCCGCAGGCTCACCCCTCCACGGCGAGCGTGAGCGGCAGGACGGCCGGCGCCCCGGCCTCCCGGAGCAGCCCCGCGCACACGGTGAGGGTCCAGCGGGAGTCCGCGAGGTCGTCGACGAGCAGGACGGGTCCGGGGATGCCGCTGAGCCGCTCGCGCAGCTCGGACCCGACCTCGAGCCGTCCCCAGACGTTGGCCAGGCGGAAGGCGCTGTTGCCGCCGGGCTCACCCACGGGCCCACCGTCGACGAGGTCGAGCGTGCCGAGGTGCGGAAGGCGGCCGAGGTCCCCGATGCCGGCGGCGAGGGACTCGACGAGCACGGGACGCCGACGGGAAGCGACCGAGACGATGGCGGCGGGTCGCTCCGCCCAGCCCCAGCCGGCGAGCACCTCGACACAGGCACGCAGCAGCTCCGGCGGGACGGGCCGGTCCTCTCCGCGCAGCAGCTCACGCAGCCGCTGGCCCCAGCCGAGGTCGCTGAGACGGGCGACGGCCCGGCCCTCGCCCATCGCCACGTGCGGCGCGATCTTGCCCTTGAGTGGCACCCCGAGCCGCTCCATCCCGGTCGGCCACTGGGCCCGGGCATCGATGACGACCCCCGGGCGGTCGAGCCGTGACCGGGCGGCCCCGATGGCGGCTTCGGGGATCGTCGCGTCGAACCACGTGCCGGTGCACCCGTCGCAGCGCCCGCAGGGGGTGGCCGTGTCGTCGTCGAGGCAGCGTTGCAGGAACGCCATCCGACACTCGGTCGTGCGCTCGTAGTCGACCATCAGCTGCTGCTCGCGCTCGCGCGCCTCGGTGACCCGACCGTAGCGCTCGGCGTCATAGGTCCAGCTCTGGCCGGTGGCCGTCCAGCCGCCGGGCACCCGCTGCACGGCCCCGTCGACGTCGAGCACCTTGAGGAGCAGCTCGAGGCGGGTGCGCCGGACGTCGACGATCGACTCGAGCGCGACCGTCGACAGCGGTCGACCGGACTCGGTGAGGGCCCGGACGACGGCGTCGGCCTGGTCCTGCTTCGGCATCGAGGCGGAGGCGAAGTAGCGCCAGATGTCCTTGTCCTCGGGCCCGGGCATCAGCAGCACGTCGGCCCGCTCGGTCGCCCGGCCCGCACGACCGACCTGCTGGTAGTAGGCCACCGGTGACGACGGCGCCCCGAGGTGGATGACGAAGCCGAGGTCGGGCTTGTCGAAGCCCATCCCCAGGGCGCTCGTCGCGACGAGCGCCTTGATCTCGTTGTCGCGCAGCGCCTGCTCGAGCCGGATCCGCTCGGACGGCTCGGTCCGGCCGGTGTAGGAGGCGACCGTGTGCCCGGCCTCGCGCAGCGACACGGCGACGTCCTCGGCGGCGGCGACGGTGAGGGCGTAGACGATGCCCGACCCGGGCAGCTCCTCGAGGTGGGCGATGAGCCAGGCCAGACGCTGCTCGGGGGCGGCGAGCGGCAGCACGCCGAGGCGGAGCGAGGCCCGGGCGAGGGGCCCGCGCAGGGTGAGGACGTCACGGCCGCCGGCGCCGAGCTGCTCCACGACGTCGGTGACGACCCGCTCGTTGGCCGTGGCCGTCGTCGCGAGCACGGGGGTTCGCTCGGGCAGGGTCGTCAGCAGGTCGCGGATGCGTCGGTAGTCGGGGCGGAAGTCGTGGCCCCAGTCGCTGATGCAGTGGGCCTCGTCGACGACGAGCAGGCCGCACGACTCGGCGAGTGCCGGGAGCTGCTCGTCGCGGAAGCGCGGGTTGTTGAGCCGCTCGGGGCTCACGAGGAGCACGTCGACCTCGCCCCGGGCAAGCGCTCCCGAGACCGCACCCCACTCGTCGGCGTTGGTGGAGTTGAGCGTGACGGCGCGGATCCCGGCCCGCTCGGCCGCGGCGATCTGGTCGCGCATCAGGGCGAGCAGCGGGCTGACGATGACTGTCGGACCGGACCCCTCGGCGCGCCGAAGCGACGTCGCGACGAAGTAGACGGCCGACTTGCCCCACCCGGTGCGTTGGACGACGAGCACGCGCCGCCGGCCCTCGACGAGCTCGCTGATCGCGTCGAACTGCCCGTCGCGGAAGTCGACGTCGTCGCGCCCGACGAGCCGGCGCAGCGCGAGGGTGGCGCGCTCGCGCAGGTCGGTGGCGGGAGGGGCGGTGGGGGAGCTCGACATGGCACCCAACCTACGGGCTGCCGCTGACGGGCCCGGCGGCATACCGCCCGGGTGTGGACGACGCGGACACGGCAGCGGGGGTGTGGACGGGGCTGGGAGGATGCTGCCATGACGGACGAGATGGAGAGCAGGAAGCCGTATGCCGCGCACGTGTCCCTGCGCTGGTCGGACATGGACGCCTACGCCCACATCAACAACGTCCAGTTCCTCCGGCTGCTCGAGGACGCGCGCGTCATCGCCTTCCGCGACTGGTTCGGGCAGGACCGGTCGCTCGTCGACGAGGGGGTGCTCGTCTCCCGGCACGAGATCGAGTACCGCCGGCCGCTGGGCTTCCGGCACGAGCCGGTCGAGATCCGGCTCTGGGTGTCGCGGATCGGCGGGGCCGGCTTCGACGTCGCCTACATCGTCACGGACCCCGAGGGCGTCGGCGACACCGTCTACGCCGTTGCGGAGACCGAGCTCGCGCTCTACGACTTCACGACCGCGAGGCCGCGGCGGATGCGGGACTGGGAGCGCGAGTCGATGAGCGTCCACCTCGCGGGTCCCGCCCCCTTCCGTCGCCGGAAGCGCTGACGGGCATGGCTCGGATCGACTTCGGCGACCCGCGCGGACACGCCGACCTCGCGACCTTCGTCGGGCGGGCCCGCACCGCGAACCCCGACGGCGCCATCCGCCTGCAGGTGATCGGCTCGGCCCTGCTCAGCACCGTGGCCGTCCTCGAGGGCTCCGGTCTGATGGGGGACGGCACGGTGCTCGGGCTGCGGATCTCGCCGCTGCCGACGCAGTCGGATGCCGAAGCGCGAACCGACGCGACGGTGTCCTTCGCCTCGCTCGCCGACCGCTTCGCCCGCAACGACCCCTCGACGAGCATCCTCGACGTCCCGGCCGCGACGGTGCGCGTCCCGTGGGCAGCGCTGACCCCACCGCGTGACGGGTGGGAGAGGGTCGGCACCATCGACGCGGCGATCTTGGACAGCATTGCGCTGCAAGGGATCTCGGACATTGCGAACGGTGCGCCGACAGGGTCGGGCGCTCAGGCAGTCCACCAGCTGCGGCTCCGCATCTGGGGCACGATGAGCGAGACCGTCCCTCCGCTGCCCGCGGGGCTCGCCTTCGCCGCGCACGTGCTCGGCTTCACCACGACGGACGAGCCGGCGACCCTGTCGGCCAACGGACGCTGGACCCGGCTGAGCACGAGCCGAGGACACGCGCTCGTGCGCTGAGGGCGGCGGCCCGGACGCGCCAGGGCCCGCCCCGCGCGCCCCCTCCTGACGACACCGGATGCAGACTGATCCGCAGACTGACACTGCAGAGCGATCAGTCTGCAGATCAGTCTGCATCTGTTGTAGCCCTGACGACACCGGATGCAGACTGATCTGCAGACTGACCCGGCACGGCGATCAGTCTGCAGATCAGTCGGCACCTGCTGCTGTTGGCCTCAGCCGCCCGTCCAGGTGCCGCGCTCGGTGAGGACGTCCTTGAGCACGTCGATCCGGTCGCTGACGAGGCCGTCGACGCCGAGGTCGAGCAGGCGGTGCATCTCGTCGGGGTCGTCGATCGTCCAGACGTGCACCTGCTTGCCGTTCGCGTGGGCCGCCTCGAGCAGCCGATCGGTGACGACGGGGACCGCCCGGCCCCCGACGGGGAGCGACGCGGGCACCTGGAAGACGTCGGCGGGGGTGCGCACCAGGCGGGTGAGGGCCTGCGGCGCGAAGCGGGCCAGGGCCGTCCCGACCTGTCCGGCCGCCGTCGCCACGCGCCCCCGGGAGAGCCGACGGAACTGCGAGAGGCTCGTCTGGGAGAAGGACCCCACGCAGACCCGGTCGTGCAGCCCCCGCTCCTCGACGAGGCGCCAGAGCGCCGGACCGGTCCCGGGAGCCTTGAGGTCGATGTTGAGGAAGATGTCGGGGAAGGCGTCGAGCACGTCGGTCAGCAGCGGGACGTGCTCCTGCTCACCGCTCTCGTCCTCGGCACGGAGGCGGGCGGCCGCGACCTCCGACCACGGCAGGTCCCGGATGCGTCCCGACCGGTCCGTGACCCGGTCGAGGCGACTGTCGTGGAAGGCGACGAGCCGACCGTCCCGGGTGAGGTGCACGTCGGTCTCGAGGTGGGTGTAGCCGAGCGCGACGGCGTTCCCGAACGCGGTGAGGGTGTTCTCGAGCCCGAGGTTCGGCGGGTAGAGCGCCCCGCCGCGGTGCGCGAGTGCCAACGGGGTGCGGGCGAGATAGGGGCGTGGCGCGGCCATGGAGGGAGGCTAGTCGGCGGGAGCGTTATCGAGGCTGCCAGCCCGCGGATCCTCTGGCGGCCGCGGCGTTTCCGACGCTCCCCGGTCGCCACGCCGTTGGAGGGCGGCGCGGGCGGGTGAGACCCACTCGACCAGTCCTTCCTCTCGCTTGACGAGTGCCTCGCCACGCGCGATGCCGGGCTCGGTGGGGTCCAACCACACGTCGTACCCGACCGCCGAGTCGTGGTCGTGCCGCCACAGGGCTGCGATGCGGTGGTGCGCGGCGTCGCTCGACACGGTCCAAGGGACGTGCTGCCCCGCGACAATGTCGCCCGCCACAGCCCATCCGCGTTCGAGGAGGCTCGTCACCAGCGAGATGGCCTGCTCGATCAGGGCGTCGTCGTCGGGCGGCCCGCTG
>JBDSSS010000198.1:0-5436 GCA_039928615.1 Terracoccus sp.
CTCGGTGGGCGCTCGCTGCCGCACGCCGTGCTGATGATGATCCCCGAGGCGTGGGAGAACCACGCGACGATGGACCCGGCGCGCAAGGCCTTCTACGAGTTCCACTCGACCTTCATGGAGCCGTGGGACGGCCCGGCCAACGTCTGCTTCACCGACGGCACCCTCGTCGGTGCGGTCCTCGACCGCAACGGCCTGCGGCCCGGCCGCTACACCGTCACCGACGACGGCCTCGTCGTGCTCGCCTCCGAGTCCGGCGTCCTCGAGATCGAGCCGGAACGGATCGTCCAGCGTGGCCGGCTCCAGCCCGGCAAGATGTTCCTCGTCGACACCGAGCACGGCCGGATCGTCAGCGACGACGAGATCAAGACCCAGCTCGCCGCCGCCAAGCCGTATGCCGAGTGGCTCCACGCCGGTCTCATCCGCCTCGCGGACCTGCCCGAGCGCGAGCACATCGTGCACACCGCGGCCTCGGTGGCCCGTCGCCAGCAGACCTTCGGCTACACGACCGAGGACCTGCGCATCCTGCTCACGCCGATGGCGAAGACGGGCGGTGAGGCCCTCGGCTCGATGGGCACCGACACCCCGATCGCGGTGCTCTCCTCGCGGCCGCGCCTGCTCTTCGACTACTTCACCCAGCTCTTCGCCCAGGTGACCAACCCGCCGCTCGACGCGATCCGCGAGGAGCTCGTCACCTCGCTCGGCACCTTCATGGGCCCCGAGGGCAACGCCCTGTCCGCGTCGCCGGCGCACGCCCGCCAGATCGTGCTCGACTTCCCGGTGCTCGACAACGACGAGCTCGCCAAGATCGTCCACGTCAACGCCGACGGCGACCTGCCCGGCTACGCGACCCACGTGGTGCGTGGCCTTTACGAGGTCGGTGGCGGTGCGACGGCGATGCACGACCGGCTCGAGCAGATCTTCGCCGAGGTGTCCCAGGCGATCCGGCGCGGGGCCCGCTTCGTCGTGCTCTCCGACCGCGACTCGGGCCGCGACCTCGCGCCGATCCCGTCGCTGCTGCTCACCGCCGCGGTCCACCACCACCTCATCCGCGAGAAGACCCGCACCCAGGTCGGGCTCATCGTCGAGGCCGGCGACGTCCGCGAGGTCCACCACGTGGCCCTGCTCATCGGCTTCGGCGCCGGCGCGGTCAACCCCTACCTCGCGATGGAGACGGTCGAGGACCTCGTCCGCTCCGGGATGATCGAGGGCGTCAGCTCCGAGCAGGCCGTCAAGAACCTCATCAAGGCGCTCGGCAAGGGCGTGCTCAAGGTGATGTCCAAGATGGGCATCTCCACGGTCGCCTCCTACCGCGGCGCCCAGGTCTTCGAGGCCATCGGCCTCGCGCAGGAGCTCGTCGACCGCTACTTCGTCGGCACCGTCAGCCAGCTCGGCGGTGTCGGGCTCGACGTCATCGCCCGCGAGACCGCCGAGCGGCACGCCACGGCATACCCGCCGGAGGGGACCCAGCAGGCCCACCGCGTGCTCGACGTCGGCGGCGAGTACCAGTGGCGCCGCGAGGGCGAGCCGCACCTCTTCGACCCCGAGACGGTCTTCCGCCTCCAGCACTCGACGCGGCAGCGGCGCTACGACGTCTTCAAGCAGTACACGACGCGCATCGACGACCAGACCGAGCGGCTGATGACGCTGCGCGGGCTGATGGGCTTCAAGCCGACCGGGGTCACCGGGCGCCTGCCCGTCCCGATCGAGGAGGTCGAGCCGGTCAGCGCGATCGTCAAGCGCTTCAACACCGGTGCGATGAGCTACGGCTCCATCTCCAAGGAGGCGCACGAGACCCTCGCGGTCGCGATGAACCACCTCGGTGGCCGGTCCAACACGGGCGAGGGCGGCGAGGACGCCGACCGACTGCTCGACCCCGAGCGCCGGTCCGCCGTCAAGCAGGTGGCCTCCGGACGCTTCGGCGTCACGAGCCTCTACCTCACCCACGCCGACGACATCCAGATCAAGATGGCGCAGGGAGCCAAGCCCGGCGAGGGCGGCCAGCTGCCCGGCCACAAGGTCTACCCGTGGATCGCCAAGACCCGGCACTCGACCCCGGGCGTGGGGCTCATCTCCCCACCGCCGCACCACGACATCTACTCCATCGAGGACCTGGCGCAGCTGATCCACGACCTCAAGAACGCGAACCCCTCGGCGCGGATCCACGTCAAGCTCGTCAGCGAGATCGGCGTCGGCACCGTCGCCGCCGGCGTCTCCAAGGCGCACGCCGACGTCGTGCTCATCTCCGGCCACGACGGGGGAACCGGCGCCTCGCCGCTCACCTCGCTCAAGCACGCCGGTGCGCCGTGGGAGCTCGGCCTCGCCGAGGCCCAGCAGACCCTCGTGCTCAACGGCCTGCGCGACCGGATCGTCGTGCAGGTCGACGGCCAGCTCAAGACCGGCCGTGACGTCGTCGTCGCCGCACTGCTCGGCGCCGAGGAGTTCGGCTTCGCGACCGCGCCGCTCGTCGTGTCGGGCTGCATCATGATGCGGGTCTGCCACCTCGACACCTGCCCCGTCGGCATCGCGACCCAGAACCCCGAGCTGCGGGCGCGCTTCTCCGGCAAGCCCGAGTTTGTCGAGACCTTCTTCGAGTACATCGCCGAGGAGGTCCGCGAGAACCTCGCGGCCCTCGGTTTCCGCTCGATCGAGGAGGCCGTCGGCCAGGTCTCGAGCCTCGACCTCGAGCGCGCTGTCGACCACTGGAAGGCGAGCGGCCTCGACCTCACGCCGATCCTCTCCGTCGCCGACAACCCGACGGGCGGCACGCTCTACCAGTCGAGCTCGCAGGACCACGCCCTCGACAAGGCGCTCGACAACGAGCTGCTCACGCGGGCCCTGCCCGCCATCGAGGACGGCGAGACGGTGCGCACCAAGATCGCCGTGCGCAACGTCAACCGCACCGTCGGCACGATGCTCGGCCACCACGTCACCCGGGCCCACCCCGACGGCCTGGCCGACAACACGATCGAGCTGACGATGACCGGCTCCGGCGGGCAGTCCTTCGGGGCGTTCCTGCCGGCCGGCATCACGATGAAGCTGCTCGGCGACGCGAACGACTACGTCGGCAAGGGTCTCTCCGGTGGCCGGGTCGTCGTCCGGCCGCACCCCGACTCCGCGCTCGTCGCCGAGGACAACGTCATCGCCGGCAACGTCATCGCCTACGGCGCGACGACGGGCGAGATCTACCTGCGCGGCATCGTCGGCGAGCGCTTCGCCGTCCGCAACTCCGGTGCCCGCGCCGTCGTCGAGGGTGTCGGCGACCACGGCTGCGAGTACATGACCGGGGGAGTCGTGGCCATCCTCGGCGCGACCGGTCGCAACTTCGCGGCGGGCATGTCGGGTGGCGTCGCCTACGTCCTCGACCTCGACCCCGACCTCGTCAACGCCGAGCTCGTCGGGCTGTCACCGCTGCGGCCCGACGACGTCACCGACCTGCGCGCGCTGCTCGAGGCCCACCTCGCGTGGACCGACTCGCCCGTGGCCAGGGCGCTGCTCGACGACTGGGAGGCGGCGACGAGCCGCTTCACGCTCGTCCTTCCGCGCGACTACCAGCGCGTGCTCGACGTCCGCGCCGCGGCGCTCGAGGAGGGCCTCGACGTCGACGGCCCCGAGGTGTGGAACCGGATCATGGAGGCTTCCCGTGGCTGACCCGCAAGGATTCCTGAACGTCCGCGATCGCGAGCTCCCGCCGCGTCGACCGGTCTCGGTGCGCATCCGGGACTGGAAAGAGGTCTACGAGGAGCAGCAGGCCGGCCAGATCGAGCGGCAGGCCGGTCGCTGCATTGACTGCGGCATCCCGTTCTGTCACGCCGGCTGTCCCCTCGGCAACCTCATCCCCGAATGGAACACCCACGCCTGGAAGGGCGACTGGGAGGACGCCATCGAGCGGTTGCACGCCACGAACAACTTCCCGGAGTTCACCGGCCGGCTGTGCCCGGCCCCGTGTGAGACCGCGTGCGTGCTCGGCATCAACCAGCCGGCCGTCACGATCAAGCAGATCGAGGTCACGACCATCGACCGGGCTTTCGCGAACGGCCTCGTCAAACCCCTTCCACCCGAACGGCTCTCGGGCAAGACGGTGGCCGTCGTCGGGTCCGGTCCGGCCGGCCTGGCGGCGGCTCAGCAGCTGACCCGCGCCGGGCACACCGTCGCCGTCTTCGAGCGGGCCGACCGACCCGGCGGGCTGCTGCGCTACGGCATCCCCGAGTTCAAGATGGAGAAGGCCGTGCTCGACCGCCGGCTCGACCAGATGAAGGCGGAGGGCACCCGCTTCCGCACCGGTGTCAACGTCGGCGCCGACATCACCGGGCGAGCGCTGCGCGACCGCTACGACGCGGTGGTGCTGGCGCTCGGCTCCACCGTGCCTCGCGACCTCGCGGCCCCCGGTCGCGAGCTGGGCGGCATCCACCAGGCCATGGAGTTCTTGCCGCAGGGCAACCGGGCTGCCCTCGGGCAGGAGGTGCAGAACCAGATCCTCGCCACGGGCAAGCACGTCGTGGTCATCGGCGGCGGTGACACGGGAGCCGACTGCATCGGCACCTCGCACCGCCAGGGTGCCCTCTCGGTGACCAGCCTCGAGATCATGCCGCAGCCGGGGGAGGACCGCCCGGGGAGCCAGCCGTGGCCCACCTACCCGATGCTCTACCGCGTCGCCAGCGCCCACGAGGAAGGTGGCGAGCGGCTCTACGCCGTGAGCACGACCGAGTTCGTCAGCGACGACGACGGCCACGTGGCGGCCCTGCGCATCACCGAGGTCGAGCTCGTCGACGGACGACCGAGCGGCAAGGAGGGCACCGAACGGGTCATCCCCGCTCAGCTCGTGCTCTTCGCCATGGGCTTCCTCGGGCCGGAGGGGCCGGGAGTCGTCGAGCAGCTCGGGGTCGAGCTCGACGAGCGCAGCAACGTCCGGCGCGACCAGAGCTTCATGTCGAGCGTGCCCGGAGTGTTCGTTGCCGGCGACGTGGGCCGGGGTCAGTCGCTGATCGTCTGGGCGATCGCCGAAGGCCGCGCCGCAGCGGCCGGAGTCGACGCGTGGCTCACCGGCTCGAGCTCGCTGCCGCGGCCGATCAGCCCCACCGACCGCCCGCTCACCGTCTGAGCCCGCCCACGACCGAAGCCTGCTGAACGGGCCGAGGCCGGTGGGTGACTGCCATCACACGAGACCTAAGGTTGAAGCATGCGTCGAGCCAAGATCGTCTGCACGATCGGACCCCAGACCTCCTCCTACGAACAGCTGAAGGGGCTGGTCGAAGCGGGGATGGACGTGGCCCGCCTCAACCTCTCGCACGGCGAGCACTCCGTTCACGAGCAGGTCTACAACGACGTGCGGCGTGCGAGTGACGAGTCGGGTCGCGCGGTCGGCATCCTCGTCGACCTGCAGGGGCCGAAGATTCGCACCGCGCGGTTTCGGGGCGGGCCGGTCACGCTCGCTGCCGG
>JBDSSS010000199.1:0-29702 GCA_039928615.1 Terracoccus sp.
AGGTGTTCCACCGGTCGGTCATCCTCATGCTCCACCACGACGGGGACGGCGCCCAGGGCGTCGTGCTCAACAAGCCGCTCAGCGCGGACGTCGACTCCGTGCTGCCGGGCTGGCAGCAGGTGGTCACCGCGCCCCCGGTGCTCTTCCAGGGCGGGCCGGTCTCGACCGACTCGGCGCTCGGGCTCGTGACCGTGCCCGGCGACGAGCCGGAGCCGCTCGGCGTCCAGCGCCTCTTCGGCTCGATCGGTCTGGTCGACCTCGACGTCCCGACGCCCGTCGTGGAGGCCGAGCTCGCCGGCCTGCGGATCTTCGCCGGCTACGCCGGGTGGGAGTCGGGCCAGCTCGAGGGCGAGATCCGTCGGGGCGACTGGTATGTCGTCGACGCCGAGGTGCGCGACCCCTTCAGCGCCGACCCGGACCAGCTGTGGCGCACGGTGCTGCGGCGCCAGCGCGACAGCCTCGCCTACGTCGCGACGTTCCCCGACGACCCCTCGATGAACTGAGGTGCCACCCGTGACGGCCAGGCGAGTTGCCTTCGTCGACAGCGGAGTCGGTCTGGTCGGTCACGCGGATGCCCTTCACGCGCTGCGCCCCGACCTCGGCCTCGTGCTCTCGCTCGACCCCGACAACATGCCCTACGGGCCGCGCACCCCCGACGAGGTGCGCCGACTCATCCTGGCCTCCGCCCGGGCCGCGCTCCCGCACCGTCCCGATGCCATCGTCGTCGCCTGCAACACGGCGTCGGTCCACGGCCTCGAGGCGCTCCGGGCCGAGCTCGAGCCGGGCATCCCCGTCATCGGCACCGTCCCGGCGATCCGTCCGGCGGCGCTCGCGGGTGGCCCGCTCGCGGTGTGGGCCACCGCGGCGACGACGTCGAGCGCCTACCTGCGTGGGCTCGTCGACGCCTTCGCCCAGGACACCGAGACGTATGCCGTCGCCGCGCTCGGGCTCGCCGAGGCGATCGAGTCCGGTGCCGTCGAGGCCGTCGATGCGGCCATCGAGGCCGCCGTCCGGCACACACCGGCCGACGTGCGCGGTCTCGTCCTGGGCTGCACGCACTACGGGCTGGTGGGCGACCGGATCGCCGCGGCCCTGCAGCGGGCCGGGGTGGGCGGCGTCGACGGACCCGTCACGGTCTTCGACTCACCCGACGCCGTCGCCCGCCAGACGCTGCGCCGTCTCGGGCTCGAGCCGGACCCCGGCGCGGCCCCGACGGGTCGGGTCGAGCAGGTCCTGCTCAGCGGCCGGCCCGGGTCGCTGCCCGAGCAGCTGCGGACCCACCCCGCCGGGGCCCGGCTCCTCGGGGCCGTGCGGCATACACTCGCGCCATGAGCACGATGCCTCCGGACCCCTTCGAGCCCCAGCCCCTCGCCGAGCCCCAGGGCCCGCGCACGAGCACGGCGACGATCGAGCGCGAGGAGGTTCGCGAGCAGCTCCAGGAGCCCGGCGACCACGAGCGCTTCTCGCACTACGTGCGCAAGGAGAAGATCCTCGAGAGCGCCCTGAGTGGCGACCCGGTCGTCGCCCTGTGCGGCAAGATCTGGGTCCCCGGACGCGACCCCCAGAAGTTCCCGGTCTGCCCGGTCTGCAAGGAGATCCACGACGGCCTGCGCGACCCCCAGGACGGCGATGGCGACGGCGGCGGCGGCGGCGGCAAGGACTGACGCCAGCGGGGGCCGGCGGGCCGCCGGCGGCCTTTCTGGCAGGAGCGGGCTTGACCCACTCCGGACGAAGTCCATGCCCCTTACAGCACTGTGCTGGGCGGCATCTGCATAGAGTCCGAGAACCGCCCCCCGACCGGGTGGCGGCTCGTTGAGGAAGGTCTCCACAGATGAAGCTCCGCACCCTTGCACTGGCTGCTCCGCTCGCCCTCGTCGCCGCGTCGGTCACCGTCCCGGCCCAGGCGTCCCCCTTCGCCGGTGACCTCGCCCGGTCGGCGACCTGTGTCGAGCCGGCCGCGCTCGGCGCCCGCACCACCAACGGGACCGCCAAGGACCCGCACGAGCTGACCCCGGCCCAGGTCAGGGCGCAGGAGTCAGCGCTGACGAAGGCGCTCGCCGCCAAGGGCCTGAGCCGCAACTCCGCCGGCAAGCTCACCGGGCAGCAGGGCAAGCCCGGCACCGGTGGCACGACCCCCTTCGCCGCCGTCACCATCGACGTCTACGTCCACGTCATCACCGACGGCGCCCAGGGCGCCGTGTCCGACGCGGCGATCTCCAGCCAGATGACGGTGCTCAAGAACGCCTATGCGGGCTCCGGGCTCGGCTTCGCGCTCAAGGGGACCGACCGCACCAACAACGCCTCCTGGTACACCCTCACCCAGGGCTCGGCTGCCGAGAAGGCGATGAAGTCGACGCTGCGCAAGGGCGACAAGGCCGCGCTGAACATCTACACCGCCAACCTCACCAACGACCTGCTCGGCTGGGCGACCTTCCCCGCCAAGCGGATCACCGACCAGGACGGCGTCGTCGTGCTGACCGGCTCGCTGCCCGGTGGCAACGCCGGCATCTACGCCGAGGGCGACACCGCCACCCACGAGGTCGGCCACTGGGCCGGGCTCTACCACACGTTCCAGGGCGGCTGCTCGGGCAGCGGCGACTACGTGAGCGACACCCCGGCCGAGTCGAGCCCGGCGTTCAACTGCCCGACCGGGCGCGACACCTGCACGGGTGCCGGGCTCGACCCGATCCACAACTTCATGGACTACACGCAGGACTCCTGCATGGACACCTTCACCTCCGGCCAGGTCAGCCGGATGCAGGCCCAGTGGGTCGCCTACCGCGCCTGACCACACCGCCGCGCACAGCGGCATACCACGTGCCCGGGGCCCCACCACGACGGTGGGGCCCCGGCATGTCATCCGGGCAAAACGGCTAACGTGAGCGGCCTATGAGTTCCGGGGCCGCCTTCCATCTCCCTCCAGCCTTCCCCGAGCGGGCGGCCTGGGGCACTGCCTCCAAGCTGCGCGCCTGGCAGCAGGACGCCCTCGACCGCTACCTGCTCGCCTCGCCGCGGGACTTCCTCGCGGTGGCCACGCCGGGCGCGGGCAAGACGACCTACGCCCTGCGGGTGGCGACCGAGCTGCTCAGCGCCGGGATCGTCGAGCGGGTCACCGTCGTCGCCCCCACCGAGCACCTCAAGACCCAGTGGGCCGACGCGGCGGCGCGGGTCGGGATCAGCCTCGACCCCAAGTTCAGCAACAGCATCGGTCGGCACAGCGAGGACTACCACGGGGTCGCCGTCACCTACGCCCAGGTCGCCTCACGCCCCTCGCTCCACCGCGAGCTGACGACGACCCGTCCCACCCTCGTCATCCTCGACGAGGTGCACCACGGCGGTGACGCGAAGAGCTGGGGCGACGCCATCCGCGAGGCCTTCGAGCCGGCTACGCGGAGGCTGTCGCTCACCGGGACGCCGTTCCGCTCCGACACCTCCCCGATCCCCTTCGTCACCTACGAGCTCGACCCCGAGGGCACCCTCGTCAGCTCGAGTGACTACACCTACGGCTACGCCGAGGCCCTGCGCGACAGCGTCGTGCGGCCGGTGCTCTTCCTCGCCTACGGCGGCAGCATGCGCTGGCGCACCAAGGCTGGTGACGAGCTCGAGGCCAACCTCGGTGAGCCGATGACGCGCGACATGGTCGCGCACGCGTGGCGCACGGCCCTCGACCCCAAGGGGGAGTGGATCCCCGCCGTCCTCGCCGCCGCCGACACGCGGCTCACCGAGGTGCGCCGCCACGTCGAGGACGCCGGCGGGCTCGTCATCGCCTCCAACCAGACCCAGGCCCGGGCGTATGCCGCCATCCTCCGGGCGCTCACGGGTGAGGCCCCGACCGTGGTCCTCTCCGACGACGCCGGCTCGTCCCGCCGGATCGAGGAGTTCGGCGAGAGCAACGCCCGCTGGATGGTCGCGGTGCGGATGGTCTCCGAGGGCGTCGACGTGCCGCGCCTCTGCGTCGGGGTCTACGCGACGTCGACCTCGACGCCGCTCTTCTTCGCCCAGGCCGTCGGCCGGTTCGTCCGGGCACGCCGCCGCGGCGAGACCGCGTCGGTCTTCCTCCCGTCGGTCCCCGTCGTGCTCGACCACGCCTCCCGCCTCGAGGAGCAGCGCGACCACGCCCTCGACCGGGCACCCAACCCCGAGGACGTCGGCGCGATGTGGGCGCAGGAGCAGGAGCTCATCGACGAGGCCACCCGGGAGGCGAAGGCGGTCGGCGCCGACGAGGGCTCCTTCGAGGCGCTCGAGTCCGACGCGCACTTCGACCACGTGCTCTTCGACAAGCAGCAGTGGGGCATGCACGCCCAGATCGGCTCCGAGGACGAGCAGGACTACCTCGGTCTGCCCGGACTGCTCGAGCCCGACCAAGTGACGGCCCTGCTCCACGAGCGCCAGAACCGTCAGGTCAAGAAGGGGCCCGCGGCCCAGGGCGCCCCTGTCGCGGCCCACCGGGCGCTCGCCGCCCAGCGCAAGGAGCTCAATAAGCTCGTCGCGGCCTACGCCCGTCAGAAGGGCTTCCCGCACGCCAACGTGCACGCCGACCTGCGCCGGGCCTGCGGCGGCCCGGACCTCGCGGCCGCGAGCTCGGAGCAGGTCCTCCAGCGGGTCGACAAGGTCCGGCTCTGGCTCGTCGGCCGTCGCTGACCGGTGGCGCTCAGGTCCAGCCGGGCACGGGTCCGGTCTGCCCGACCGCCCGAGTGGTCGCTCCGCCCCGGTCCACCCGGCGCAGCTCGATGACGAGCAGCAGCCTGTCGCCCTTGCGCACCGTGGGGGAGTCGACCGGCCTCGGGGCGTAGGGCCGCCAGCCCGGCTCGCCGGGCAGCAGGACCTGACGGGTCCGGTCCAGCACGGGGCTCGCCACGGCGGGGAGCCGGGTCGGCCGGAGGGCGTGGATGAGCGTCGGGCGGTCGCCGCCGGGCTCGTCCGCGAGGATCTCGATCCACTCCTCGAAGCAGGGCGGCGCCCCGTCCTCGTCCGTCTCCGACGGGCTGAGCTCGAGCCGGTAGCCGACGGTCACGGCGGCCTCCATCCACGAGCTGCCGGAGACGGCGAGGGTCAGGTCACGGATGGTCGGCACGGGCCGCTCCTCGCTCCCGGGCCGCCCCGACGGCGGCCCTGCAGGGGTCAGTGCCCGTGACGTCCCGGTTGATACCTCGTTCTTGACGTGCGCTTGACCTCCGCCGTCGGGGCCCCGGGCTAGGGTCGGGCCTTGCGCCTGCGGCGCAGCGTCACCCGGACACGACTCTCAAGAGGACGACATGAACGAGAAGACCACCCCTGACCTCGGCTCGGGCACCACCCGGCGCCAGCTGCTCGCGATGGCCGCCGTCGGCGGCGCCGGACTCGCCGCCGTCGGCGCGGCCGCTCCCGCCGGCGCTGCAGGCAAGGGCACCAACGGCGACACCGTCCGTCTCACCGTGCTCGGCACGACCGACCTGCACGGCAACGTCTACAACTGGGACTACTTCAACAACCGCGAGTACACCGACCGCAGCAACAACGACGTCGGGCTGGCGAAGGCGTCCACCCTGATCAAGGCGATCCGCACCGAGGTCGGCGCCGACACGTGCATCACGCTCGACGCCGGCGACACGATCCAAGGCACCCCGCTCGCCTACTACTACGCCAAGATCGACCCGATCACCGGCGGCTCGACCCACCCGATGGCCGCGGCCATGAACGCGGTCGGCTACGACGCGGCGGCGCTCGGCAACCACGAGTACAACTACGGCCTCGACACCCTGCGCGCCTTCGAGAAGCAGCTCGACTTCCCGCTCCTGTCCGCCAACTCCGTCGACTGGAACACCGGCGCCCCGGTCTTCAAGCCATGGGTCATCAAGACGGTCAAGGTGCCCGGCCAGAAGCCGATCAAGGTCGGCATCCTCGGGCTCGTCACGCCCGGTGTGGCGATCTGGGACAAGGCCAACGTCGAGGGCAAGGTGAAGTTCCCCGGCATCGTCGAGCAGGCCAAGGTGTTCGTGCCGCGCCTCAAGGCCGCCGGCGCCGACGTCGTCATCGTCTCGTGCCACTCCGGGTCCAAGACGGGCTCGTCCTACGGCGACGCGCTGCCCTACCCGGAGAACGCGTCCTCGCTCCTCGCCGAGCAGGTCGAGGGCATCGACGCGATCCTCGTCGGGCACGCCCACGTCGAGATCCCGCAGCTGTTCGTGGCCAACGCGAAGACGGGCAAGCAGGTGCTGCTCTCCGAGCCCTACTACTGGGGCATGCGCGTGACCCGGATGTCGCTCGACCTGCAGAAGGTCCGCGGGCAGTGGCAGGTCGTGCAGGCCGCGTCGCAGCTCTACAACTCCACCACCGTCCCGGAGGACCCGGAGGTCGTCGACGCCGTCGCCGGCGCGCACGCGAAGACCCTGGCCTACGTCAACAGCGTCATCGGCACGAGCCTCACCGCCATGTCGGCGGCGACGTCGCGCTACGAGGACACGGCCGCGATGGACTTCATCAACTACGTCCAGGCCGACGCGGTCAAGACCGCCCTCGCGGGCACGGCGGAGGCGAGCCTCCCGGTGCTGTCCATCGCGGCGCCGTTCAACAAGCTCGCCGCGATCCCTGCCGGGGACGTGACGATCCGCGACGTGGCCGGCCTCTACATCTACGACAACACGCTGCTCGGGATCGTCCTGACCGGCGCGGAGGTCAAGGCCTACCTCGAGCAGTCCGCGACCTACTTCAAGCAGGTGAGCGGGACCGGCCCGTTCGCGCCGGACGAGGTCACCAACGCCGTGACGGCCACCGCGCCCAACGGCACCCCGGACTACAACTACGACATCATGGGCGGGCTCGACGCCGACCTGACCTACACGATCGACATCGCGAAGGCCCCGGGGGCGCGCATCACGAACCTCGCGTATGCCGGTCAGCCCGTCGCGGCGGACGCGCGCTTCGTCATCGCGATCAACAACTACCGCCAGTCGGGCGGTGGCAACTTCCCAGGTGTCACCACGGCGCCGGTCGTCTACAACCGCCAGATCGAGATCCGCCAGCTCATCATCGACTGGGTCTCGGCCAACAAGGTCATCGACCCGAGCCTGTTCTCGAGCACCGACTGGTCGCTCGTCAGCAACGGCAGCGCCATCACCGTCACCGCCTGACCCGTTATCCGCGGCGCGCAGGCGTGGCACCGTGCCCACTCGACCCACCACCGTCGAGTGGGCACGGTGCTCTGCAGCACCGTCGCGACGGGACACGCCGGTCTCGGGCGGCTTTGTCCCGCTCGGTATGTGACGATGTCGGGCATGGGAGCAGGGGGAGTCGTGGCCGAGGTCGGCCGTGACGAGGCACGTCCCTTCGTGTCAGGGGCGGCGAGCCGCCCCTCGGACCGCCGCCGACGGACGTTCCGCCCGGACATCCAGGGCCTTCGGGCCGTGGCTGTCGTCCTCGTCCTCGCCTACCACGTCTGGCCCTCGGTGCTCTCGGGCGGCTACGTCGGGGTCGACGTCTTCTTCGTCATCTCCGGCTTCCTCATCACCGGGCACCTCCTCGAGGAGGGAGACGCCTCGCTGCGGAGTCTGCTGCGCTTCTGGTCCCGCCGGATCCGGCGCCTGCTGCCGGCCGCTCTCCTCGTGCTCGCGGTCACGATGGTCGCGGTGGCCCTGCTGCTGCCTGACCTCCGCTGGGCCCAGAACGCCCGCGAGGGCCTGGCCGCCACCTTCTACGTCGAGAACGTCGTCCTGTCGGCAGATGCCGTCGACTACCTGCGCGAGGGCGGTCCCGCCTCTGCCGTGCAGCACTACTGGTCGCTCTCGGTGGAGGAGCAGCTCTACGTCGTCTGGCCGGTCCTGCTGTTCGCGGCGGCCCTGGTCGCCGCGCGCCTGAGGCGACGGCCCCGGGTCGCCGCCACGATCGTCGTCGCCCTGGCGACCGGCCTTTCGTTCTGGGTGTCGCTGAGCCTGATGGCCGACTCGCCCGGCGCCGCCTACTTCTCCACGGCCGGTCGGGCCTGGGAGTTCGGCGCGGGTGGCCTGCTGGCCGCCGCGGCCCTGCGCAGCCGGTCGCCGCGCCCACCCGCCGGCCCCGTGCACGTGGTCGGCGCAGGGCTCGCCGCCGCCGGCGGCCTTGCAGCGATCGTCGGTGCCGGCATCGCCTACTCGGCCGACACGCCGTTCCCCGGGTGGACTGCCCTGCTGCCGGTGGCAGGGGCGGTCGCCGTGATCGGCGCCTCCGCGTCCCCCGGGCGGCTGGCTCCCGGTCGCCTGCTCGGCACGCGGCCCTTCCAGTTCGTCGGCACCATCTCCTACTCGCTCTACCTCTGGCACTGGCCCGTCGTCGTCGTCGTGACCTCGCTCGTCGGGCACGATCTGGGGCTGCGCACCGGGGTCGGCGTGATCGCGATCAGCCTCGGCCTGGCGTGGGCGACGAAGCGGTTCGTCGAGGACCGCTTCCGCGCGGCCCCCCGCGACGCCTCGCTCGGCCGCACCTACGTGCCAGCCCTCGTCGGCATGCTCGTCGTCGCGATGGTGGCCGGCGGGGTCAACCTCCTCACCGAGCGCGACTCCGAGCAGGCCCGCGCGGCCCTCTCGGCGACTGTCACCGCCCCCGGGTCGTGCTTCGGGGCGGCCAGCCTCGCCGACGGGGCCGACTGCCCGACCACGACGACCGGCCCGGTCGTCCCGGCGCCGATCATCGCCCAGCAGAACCGGACGCGGCTCTACGACGACGGCTGCTGGGAGGACCCGCCCTTCCCGGGAACGACGTCGTGCAGCTACGGGGACCCGGCGTCACCGATCTCGATCGCCCTCGTGGGCAACTCCCACGCCGGGCAGTGGTTCGCCGCCGTCGAGGCCATCGCCGCCGAGCGCGGGGCCCACGTCACCACCTTCGTCGCGACCGGGTGCACCCTCACCACCGAGCGGCTCAGCTGGGAGACACCCGCTCAGGCAGACGGCTGTCGCGACTGGGGGCGCCGCGTGCTGGCCGAGACGAGCAGCGACCGCTACGACCTCATCATCACCTCGGAGATCGCGACGCGACTGGTCGAGGGCGGGTCGCTGGCGAAGCGGCAGCAGGAGTGGCAGGACAGCTATGCCGGCGTCCTGCGAGCGTGGGAGGCGAAGGGCAAGCACGTCCTCGTCATCCGTGACTCACCCCGGCTGCCGACCGCACTGGGCCGGGGCCCGGAGTGCGTCGCGGAGAACCCCACGCGGCTCTCCGCCTGCCGGGGTGCCCGGGCGCGGTGGCTCCAACCCGACCCGCTCGTCGACGCCGCACGCGCGCTGGGGTCTGACCGGGTCACCGTCGCCGACCTGACCTCCCGGTTCTGCACCTCCCAGTGCTCGGCCGTGGTGGGTGGGGTGCTGCTCTTCTACGACGGGCACCACCTCACCGACACCTACGTCACGACCCTCGTGCCCTACCTGCGCCCCCCTCTGCTCGAGGCGCTCGACGGGGCGGTGCAGGCCCGCGCCGGTCAGGGCGCGACGAGCACCCGGTAGCCCCAGGCGGGCAGCGTCAGCTCACCGTCGCGGACGAGCGTCTCGGCCTGCCCGGAGAAGGCGTCGACCCAGTCGCCGGCCTGCGGGCCGTGTCCGAGGGTGACGGTGCGCTCGGTGTCGGTGAAGTTGAAGGCCCCGAAGACGCGGTCGTCGTCGTGGGCCCGGACGAAGGAGAGCACCGACGACTCGTCGTCGTTGGGCACGCGCACCATGCGGGCGCCCCACGCGCCGTTCCACAGGGCGGAGTGGGCCTTCTTCAGGGCGAAGAGGGTGCGGTAGAGCTCCCCCTGCGGGTCCTCGCGCCACTCGATCTCGTCCTTGTCGAAGAAGACGAGGCGTCGGTCGCTGCCGGCCTCCTGCCCGTTGTAGATAAGCGGCATGCCCTCACCGACGACGGACAGCACGATCGCGGCGTCGAGGGCATCGCCGAACTGCTCGTACTCGGTCCCCTCCCAGGCGTTCTTGTCGTGGTTGCTGACGAACGTCATCCGGATCGCATCCCGCTGGTAGAAGCGGTCGTTCCACGCGTAGTAGACCTTGAGGGCGTCGACGGTGGCCTTGCCGTGGGCGATGTGGTGGAGGGTCTCGTTCCAGCTCCACGCGTAGGTCATGTCGAAGGCGCGGGCGTGCAGGTCACGCGACTCCCACTCGGCGAGCATGAAGACCGGCTTGATCTCGTCGAGCTCGCGCCGCAGGTTGTCCCAGAAGTCGATCGGGATGAAGCCCGCCGTGTCGCAGCGGAAGCCGTCGAAGCCGACCTCACGGATCCAGTAGGTCATCGCCTCGGTCATGTAGCGGCGCAGTCCCTCCTGGCCGTAGTCGAAGTCGATGATGTCGTCCCAGTCCCACCACGGTGTCGGGCGGAAGTCGCCCTTCCAGTCGCGGGCGTACCACTCGGGGTGCTCGGTCGTCAGGGGGTTGTCCCAGGCGCTGTGGTTGGGCACCCAGTCGAGGATGACGTGCAGCCCGAGGGCGTGCGCCTCGGCGATGAAGTGCTTGAGGTCCTCGAGGTCACCGAACTCGGGGTTGACCCCGTAGAAGTCGAGCACGGCGTAGGGGCTGCCGAGGACCCCCTTGCGGTTCTGCGTGCCGATCGGGTTGACCGGCATCAGCCAGATGATGTCGACGCCGAGGTCGCGCAGCCGGGGCAGGTGCGCCTCCGCCGCCCGGAAGGTCCCCTCGGGGGTGAAGTGGCGCTGGTTGACCTGGTAGATCGTCGCGTCCTTGGACCACTCGGGGTGGGTCAGCTTCACGTCGGGGCTCGGCTGGTAGGGGTTGGCGCTCACGGGTGGCTCGCTCCTGCGGTGTCGGTCCCGTCGAGGATGGCCTCGACGAGGGGGATGGTCCTGAGGTCGATTCTGGTGGCCAGCGAGATCACCGTCGAGGCGCGGTTCACGTGGGCGTCGTCGACGACGCGGTCGATGACCCGCTGGAGGTCGGCGTTGTCGCGCCCGACGATGCGGATCAGCAGGTCCCCGGACCCGGTGATCGTGTGGGCCTCGAGCACCTCCGGGATGGCTCCGAGGTGCTCGATGACCGGCTCGTGTCCCTGGCCCTGGCGGATCTCGAGGGTGCAGAAGGCGGTGACCGGGAAGCCGAGGCCGGCGGGGTCCACGTGCGGGGCGAGCGAGGCGAGGGCTCCGCCCCGCTGGAGCCGGTCGAGCCGGGCCTGGACCGTGCCCCGGGCCACCCCCAGCCGGCGGGACGCGCCGAGGACACCGATGCCGGGCTCGGTCAGCAGCAGCAGCAGGATCCGGCAGTCGAGGTCGTCGACCGGGGACGCTGAGCGCGAGGGCATGGACACAGTGTCCACCACCAAGCGGCATACGGCCAGCAATGTGTGCACTCTGTGCAACTGAAACGGGTGCTGTTGACCACCTTCGGGGTCTGCGTCACCCTCGGGGTCATGACCGACACCATGCCGCAGTCAGCCGACCGGACCGCCGACCTCACCGAGCAGGAGCGGGAGGCCGACCTCGACCTCGACCAGCTCAAGCAGCTCGTCGGGCTCGTGGAGTACGACGAGGACACCGACGTCTTCCCCGTGACCGGCTGGGACGCGATCGTCTTCGTATCGGGCAACGCGACGCAGAGCGCGCACTACTACCAGAGCGCGTGGGGGATGGAGCTCGTCGCCTACTCCGGCCCGGAGAACGGCAACCGCGACCACAAGTCCTTCGTGCTCAAGAGCGGCTCGATCCGCTTCGTCGTCACCGGCGCCGTCGACCCCGACAGCCCGCTCGCCGACCACCACCGCCGCCACGGTGACGGCGTCGTCGACATCGCCCTCGAGGTGCCCGACGTCGACCGCTGCATCGCCCAGGCGAAGAAGGCCGGCGCGACCGTCCTGGAGGAGCCGGCCGACCGCACCGACGAGCACGGCACCGTGCGCGTTGCCGCGATCGCGACCTACGGCGAGACCCGCCACACCCTCGTGCAGCGCACCATCGACGGCCAGACGTATGCCGGCCCGTACCTGCCGGGCTACGTCGCCGCCGCGTCCACCCACGTCGCCCGCGACGGCCAGCCCAAGCGGCTCTTCCAGGCCCTCGACCACATCGTCGGCAACGTCGAGCTCGGCCGGATGGACGAGTGGGTCGGCTTCTACAACCGGGTCATGGGCTTCGTGAACATGGCCGAGTTCATCGGCGACGACATCGCCACCGACTACTCCGCGCTGATGAGCAAGGTCGTCGCCAACGGCAACCACCGGGTGAAGTTCCCGCTCAACGAGCCGGCGATCGCCAAGAAGAAGAGCCAGATCGACGAGTACCTCGAGTTCTACCGCGGCGCCGGCGCCCAGCACCTCGCCGTCGCGACGAACGACATCCTCGCCTCGGTCGACGCGCTGCGGGCCAACGGCGTGGAGTTCCTCGAGACTCCCGACAGCTACTACGAGGACCCGGCCCTGCGCGAGCGGATCGGCAACGTCCGCGTCCCGATCGAGGAGCTGCAGGCGCGCAAGATCCTCGTCGACCGCGACGAGGACGGCTACCTGCTCCAGATCTTCACCAAGCCGCTCGGCGACCGGCCGACCGTCTTCTTCGAGCTCATCGAGCGGCACGGCTCGCTCGGCTTCGGCAAGGGCAACTTCAAGGCCCTCTTCCAGGCGATCGAGCGCGAGCAGGACAAGCGCGGCAACCTCTGAGCGCCTGCTGACCGGCGCGTCGCGTCAAGGGGTCACGACTGCATCCCCGGCCGAGCCGGGGCATGCGATCGTGACCCCTTTGGCGTGCCCGGCCTGCGATCGTGGCCCCTTCGCCGGGCCCGGCGGCTCGAGGTGGGCTGCGGGGGGTCGCCTGCATGGCACAGTGGTGCCATGAGCCCGCAGCCCCCCGGTTGGTACCAGGACCCGAGCAGCCCCGACCAGCTGCGCTACTGGGACGGCGTCTCGTGGAGCAACCACACGACGCCGAAGAAGTCGCCGACGGCCTCGCAGAGCCAGGGCGGACTCGCCCAGGCCGCGCGCCCGGGCCAGGCCGCGCCACCCGTCCCGACCACCCCGATGCCGCAGGGCAGCGGGTGGCAGGGACAGTCCGCCAGCGGGCAGGTTCCCCAGGCCGCGCCGCAGTTCGGTCAGCCCCAGTCCGGCTGGACGACCGGCGTCCCGACGACGGCCGACGGAGTCCCGCTCGCGTCATGGGGGCGACGCCTCGGCGCGTGGCTCATCGACGGCGTCATCCTGCTCGCGCTCTCCTACTTCGCCCTCCGGGCCTTCGTGCCGGGCTACTTCGACGGCATCCAGGCGCTCGTCGACGCGGCGGCCGCCCAGGACGAGACGGCGATGAACAACCTCCTGCCGCAGGTCACCAGCGAGGCGAGCAAGGCGGCGCTGCTCTGGCTCGTCCTCAGCGCGGCCTACTGCGTCGGTTTCTGGACGACGACGGCGCAGACGCCCGGCAAGATGGTGGTGGGCATCAGCGTCCGTCGCGCCGACCGCCCCGGACCCCTCGACCTCTCGACCGCCGTCCGGCGCCGGCTGCTGACCCTCATCCAGGTCATCCCGCTCGTCGGCGGGATCTACACGATCGTCTGGGGTCTCGACGGCCTCTGGCCACTCTGGGACTCGAAGCGCCAGTCCCTGCACGACAAGATCGCCCGCACGCAGGTCGTCGTCGGCAAGCAGAAGCGGCCCACGACGGGGCCCTGATGCTGACGGTCTTCGATGCCGCTGGCGGGACGGCGGGGCTGCTGCGGCTCTCTCGGGCCTGGCATGAGCGGGTGCTCGCCGACGAGATCGTGGCGCACGCCTTCAGCCACGGCTTCCGCGACGACCACAGCGAGCGACTCGCGGCCTACTGGGGCGAGGCGCTCGGGGGACCGACGGTCTACTCGACGACGATGGCCGACGAGAGCCACGTCGTCCGGCTGCACAGCGGCAACGGTGAGCACGACGAGATGAACCAGCGCGCCATCGACTGCTTCGACGGGGCGCTCGCCGACGTGGGACTGGCCGGTCAGCCGGTCGCGCTCGTGCTGCACGACTACTTCGCCTGGGCGACGACGACGTCGATGTACCGCCACCGCTCCAGCGCCGACGGGGTGCCGAGCGGCCTGACGATCCCGACCTGGTCGTGGGACGGGCTCCAGCCCTAGAGCGCGGGCCGGATGGTGCCGATCACCTCGGCGATCCCGATCCGCGACCCGTCGGGGCCCGGTGCCCACGCGGTCATCGCGACCGTGTCGCCGTCCTCGAGGAAGCCGCGGGTGGTGCCGTCCGCGAGGGCCAGCGGCTCGGTGCCGTTCCACGTCAGCTCGAGCAAGCTGCCCCGGGTGTCCTTGGCCGGACCGCTGATCGTGCCCGAGCCGAAGAGGTCACCGGCGCGCAGCGAGGCCCCGTTGACGGTGAGGTGGGCGAGCATCTGCGCCGGTGACCAGTACATGCCGGCGTGCTCCGGCCGCGAGACGACCGTGCCGTTGAGCGAGACCTCGACATGGACGTCGAGGCCGAAGGCGTCGCCGCGCAGGTAGTCGAGCACCGGGGGCTCCTGCTGGCCGGGCAGCTCGACCCGGGCCGCCTCGAGCGCGTCGAGCGGGGTGACCCAGGCCGAGACCGACGTCGCGAAGGACTTGCCGAGGAAGGGGCCGAGCGGCACGTACTCCCACGCCTGCAGGTCCCGGGCGCTCCAGTCGTTGAGCAGGACGACGCCGAAGAGGTGCTCGGGTGCCTCGTCGACGGTGACGCGCGAGCCGAGGGCCGTGGCGCCGCCGACGACATAGCCGAGCTCGGCCTCGATGTCGAGGCGGATGCTCGGGCCGAAGACGGGGGCAGCGTCGGCGGGCGCCTTGCGCTGACCAGTGGGTCGCACGACGTCGGTGCCGGACACGACGACCGTGCCAGACCGCCCGTGGTAGCCGATCGGCAGGTGCTTCCAGTTCGGGGGGAGCGACGGGTTGTCGGGCCGGAAGATCTGGCCGACGTTGCCGGCGTGGTCCTCGCTGGCGTAGAAGTCGACGTAGTCGGCGACCTCGATCGGCAGGTGGAGCGTGACCTCGTCGAGCGGGTGCAGGTGCTGCTCGACGCGTCCGCGCAACGACTCGTCGGTGAGGACCCTGATGAGCCACTCCCGGGTCGTCGTCCACGCCGGGCGCCCAAGTGCCAGGAACGCGTTGAGGGTCGGCGCGCTCAGGGCTTCCGCGATGTCCGACGTGCTGCCGGGATGCCCGATGGCTGCCGACGTCGCGAACAGGTCGAGCACGTGGTCCCCGATCCGCACGCCGAGGCGCCGGGACGTCGGGTCGTCAACCGAAGAGAACACCCCGTAGGGGAGGGTGTGGATGCCGAAGGGGTGGTCGGCCGCGATGTCGAGCCACGGGGTCACGGGTGGTCTCCTCTGGATCGGGTGGGCAGCGGGTGGGTCGCGGGTGGGCGGGTGTCAGGCTGGCGCGTCGAGCAGGCCGAGTGCGGTGAGCTCGCCGATCGGGTCGAGCACCCCGCAGCAGCCGTAGGCCGTGAAGCTGGCCCGCACACGGGCCGCGGAGTCGGCGTCGAGCCGGATCATGCGGTCGACGAGCACCTCGGCCGACGTCTGCGCGAGGATGCCGGCGAGCTCGTCGGACTCGGCCCCATCGAGGGCCTCGTGCGTCGCGAGGAGCACGTTGAGCAGGCCGTGCTGGGGCTCGCCCTCGATGGTGCGGACGGCGTGGTGCAGGCCCCCGGTCAGCTTGAAAGCGAGCCCGCGCAGGATGACTCCGTCGAGGAAGCGGGCCAGGACCTGCTCGTCGGGCCAGGCCCAGGACAGGGTCGCGCCGGTGCGGAACTTCGCCTGCACGTCGGCCTCGTCGTCGACGGCGGAGGCGATGTCGTCGAGCGCGCGCTCCTGCTCGGTGTCGAGTCCGACCTCGACGGAGAGCGGGACCTCGAGGTCGAGGGCCGCCCGCCAGCCGTCGGCCCAGCCGAGCTCGGCGCCGGTGACCACGAGGTGCGGGTCGTCGCGCAGTAGGGAGACGGCGTCGGCCAGCGGTGCCGCGGGAGCTCCGGGCCGGACGACGAGACCGACCTCGAGGGGGCTCGTGACGCAGCGCTCGTCGTCGCCGGCGAGGCGGGCGAGCTCGGCCGCGGCGCCGGCGGGCACGAGCAGCGGGCCGAGCTGGGCGGCATACGGCCCGACCCGGCGCTCGAGGTGCTCGTGCACGGCGACGTCGAGCGCAGCGTCACCCGGCGGGAAGACGGCGGCGTCGTCGATGAGACGGAGCAGCAGCGGCGACCTTGACATGCTCCGCAGGGTACTCCACTGTGGCAGAAGCGATACGCGGGCGTCCGTTGAGCGGACGCGGCGGCGCGGACGACGAAGGAGCGGTGAACGACATGGCGCACTACCTGGCGGCCGGCAACATCCCCCCGAAGCGGCACACCCAGCACCGTCGGGAGTCGGGCGAGCTCTACCACGAGGAGCTGATGGGGGAGGAGGGCTTCAGCTCGGACAGCTCGCTGCTCTACCACCGCAACATCCCGTCGAGCATCACCGCCTCCCGTGTCTGGGACCTGCCCGACCAGTCGACGACGCCCAACCATCCGCTGACTCCCCGGCACCTGAAGCTGCACGACCTCTTCGAGACCGGCTCCGTGGCGGGCACCGACGTCGTGACGGGACGTCGACTCGTCCTCGGCAACGCCGACGTGCGAATCTCGTATGCCGTGGCCGGGGCGCCGAGTCCCTGGTACCGCAACGGGATCGGTGACGAGTGCGTCTACGTCGAGCGCGGCAGGGGCCGCGTCGAGACGGTCTTCGGTGCGTTCGACGTCGGACCGGGCGACTACGTGATCATCCCCCGGGCGACGACCCACCGCTGGCTGCCGGTCGCCTCCGAGGACGACCCCCTCCGTGCCGACTTCAGGGCGTACTGCATCGAGGCCAACAGCCACATCGCGCCGCCGAAGCGGTACCTCAGCCGCTACGGCCAGCTGCTCGAGCACGCCCCCTACTGTGAGCGCGACCTGCGGCTGCCGGACGGGCCGCTCCTCGCCGAGGACGTCGGCGCGGCCGCCGACGAGGCGACCGAGGTGCTCATCAAGCACCGCGGCTCCGGGCCCGGCGGGGTCGTCGGCACGGTCCACACGCTGCCGCACCACCCGCTCGACGTCGTGGGCTGGGACGGCTGCCTCTACCCCTACGTCTTCAACGTGCGCGACTTCGAGCCGATCACCGGCCGGATCCACCAGCCGCCGCCCGTGCACCAGGTGTTCGAGGGGGCGAACTTCGTCATCTGCAACTTCGTCCCCCGCAAGGTCGACTACCACCCGCTGGCCATCCCGGTGCCCTACTACCACTCGAACGTCGACAGCGACGAGATCATGTTCTACGTCGACGGTGACTACGAGGCGCGCAAGGGGTCCGGCATCGGGCGAGGATCGATCTCGGTCCACCCGGGTGGGCACGCCCACGGTCCGCAGCCCGGGGCGACCGAGGGGGCGATCGGCGCCGAGAGCTTCGACGAGCTCGCCGTCATGGTCGACACGTTCCGCCCGCTCGACCTCGGCGAAGGCGGATCCGCCTGCGACGACGGGGTCTACGCGCTGTCGTGGGCCCGGAGTGCGGCCGCTGGGGGCCAGACCCAGCCGCACACCGAGGGCTGAGCGGCGTGGTGGAGCCGGCGGGGCGCGCGGGGCCCGAGACCTCGCGGACGCTCGATCGGGGCCTGCGGCTGCTCGAGCTGCTGGCCGAGCGCGAGCAGGTCGCCGGACTGACGATCACCGAGCTCGCGGCGGCGCTCGGCGTGGGACGGCCCGTCGTCTACCGACTCGTCGGCACGCTCGAGGAGCACCGGCTCGTCACCCGCCAGGCCGACGGCCGGGTGCGGGTGGGCCTCGGCGTGAGCCGGCTCGCCGCCGCAGTGACGCCGATCGTGCGCAGCGAGGCCCGGCCGGTCCTGCGCGAGCTCGCGGACGCGGTGGGGGCGACGGCCCACCTGACCGTCGCGGAGGGGGACGAGGCGCTCGCCCTCGTCGTCGTCGAGCCGACGTGGACCGACTTCCACGTGGCCTACCGGTCGGGGGCCCGCCACCCGCTCGACCAGGGCGCCGCGGGGCGGGCCATCCTCGCCGGACGTGCGGGACGGTCCGAGGTGGTCGCCACCGATGGTGAGCTCCAGTCCGGGGCCCACGGGCTGGCGGTGCCGGTCCTCGGGGAGCCCGGAGGGCTCGTCGACGCCTCGGTCGGCGTCGTCGCGCTCGCCCCGCTCGACCGGACGGTGATCGGCCCGCACCTGCTCCGGGCCAGCGCTGCGCTGGCCCGGGTGCTGCGCTGACCGTGCCCGCGGGCCTAGGCGGAGGCGGACGGGTCGGCGACGGTGGGGGAGCCGACGAGGCGGATACCGGCGCCGGCCAGCTGCTCGAGAGCCGCGTCCGTCGTCGCGCGGGCGACGCCGGCGGTGAGGTCGAGCAGGACGGTCGTGTCGAAGCCGGCCTCCCGGGCGTCGAGGGCGGTGGCCCGCACGCAGTGGTCGGTCGCGATGCCGACGACGTCGACGTGCTCGACCTCGCGGGACGCGAGCCAGCTGGTGAGCGAGCTCGCGTCCGCGTCGTCACCGCGTCCCTCGAACCCGCTGTAGGCAGCGGCGAACTCGCCCTTGCGGAAGACCGCCTCGACCCGCCGGACGGCGCCGGCGAGGTCGGGGTGGAACTCGGCCCCCTCGCTGTCGGCGACGCAGTGCACCGGCCAGGAGTCGACGAAGTCGGGCGTCTCGGAGAAGTGGGCACCAGGGTCGACGTGCCAGTCGGCGGTCGCCACGACGTGCGTGTAGTCGGCCGCGTGGTGGATGACGTGCTGGGTGATCTCCGCGGCGACGGAGGCGCCCCCCGTCACGGCGAGCGACCCGCCCTCGCAGAAGTCGTTCTGCACGTCGACGATGATCAGCGCCCGCACCTCGGGTCGCAGGTCGCCGGTCTCGGTCGTCTCTGTCGAGCTCGCTGACATCTCAGTCCTCCTGGTAGATCGTCGGGATGACGGGCTCGCCCCGGGACAGCTGGGTCGCCGCCCTCGGTAGCTCGGCCCGCGAGGCCTCGTGGCGAGCACGGGCGGTGTGGATGTCGTGGGCTCCGACGACCTCGCCGCCGCGGACGAGGTCGACCATGAGGGCCCGGTCGTCACCGTCGTCGGCGGGGCGCTCACCCACCCCGATCACCTCGGCCTGGGCGATCCCCGTCGGGCCGAGCCGGCGCAGCGCCCACTTGCGGCCGCCGACAGTGGCCTTGTCCTTGCTCTTCTTGGCCACGCCCTGCATGACGCCGGAGCCGTCCTCGCGCTGCACGAGCTTGTAGACCATCGAGGCGGTCGGCGCGCCCGATCCGGTGACGAGCGCCGTGCCGACGCCGTAGCCGGTGACGGGACCGGCGGCGAGGCCCGCGATCGCGTACTCGTCGAGGTCGGACGTGACGATGATGCCGGTCCCGGTGTGGCCCGCCGCGTCGAGCTGGGCCCGGACCTCGGTCGCCTGGATGAGCAGGTCGCCGGAGTCGAGACGGACGGCGCCGAGCTCGGGGCCGGCCACCTCGAGGGCAAGCTCGACGGCATGGTGCACGTCGTAGGTGTCGACGAGCAGCGTCGTCCCCGCGCCGAGGGAGGCGACCTGCGCGGTGAAGGCCTCACGTTCCGAGTCGTAGAGCAGGGTGAAGGCGTGGGCGGCGGTGCCCGTCGTCGGGACGCCGTGACGACGGCCCGCCTCGAGGTTGCTCGTCGCCGTGAACCCCGCGATGTAGACCGCCCTCGCGGCCGCCACCGCTGCTTCCTCATGGGTGCGCCGCGAGCCCATCTCGATGACCGGCCGCTGCCCGGCGGCCGATGTCATCCGTGACGCGGCGGAGGCGATCGCCGTGTCGTGGTTCAGGATCGACAGGGCGAGTGTCTCGAGCACGACTCCCTCGGCAAAGCTCGACTCGACGACGAGGACCGGCGACCCCGGGAAGTAGCAGTCACCCTCGGCGTAACCGCTCACCTGACCGCGGAAGCGGTAGTCGGCGAGGAAGGCCACGGTGGCGGCGTCGACGACTCCGTGGTCTGACAGGAAGCGCAGCTCGTCGTCGCCGAACCGGAAGTTTCGGAGCGCGTCGAGGAAGCGTCCCGTCCCGGCCACGACGCCGTAGCGCCGCCCGTCGGGCAGGCGGCGGGCGAAGACCTCGAAGACGCAGCGTCGGTGCGCCTCGCCCGAGGCCAAGGCGGCCTGCAGCATCGTCAGCTCGTAGTGGTCGGTCATCAGCGCGGTGCTCACCGTGGCAGCCTACGGGCGCACCGGATGCGTGAACCTAGGACCCGCGGGCGTCCTAGGGTGGGACGGTGACCGCCACCCACCTGTCCATCGCTCCGGCCACCGAAGAGGTGGTCGTGGCCGACGCGGAGGTCGCCCCGGACCTGCCGTGGGTGACCCTGGTCTGGAACGACCCCGTCAACCTGATGAGCTACGTGACGTGGGTCTTCGAGACCTACTTCGGCTACGACCGACCGAAGTCGGAGAGGCTGATGATGGACGTCCACCTCAAGGGCCGCGCCGTCGTCTCGAACGGGCCCCGCGAGTCGATGGAGCGCGACGCCGAGGCGCTGCAGGGCTACGGCCTCTGGGCCACCTTCGAGAAGGACTCCTGATGGCGCGGGCGTTCCTGCGGGAGGACGAGGCCTTCGTCGCCGTGCTCGACGAGGTGGAGCGAGTCGTCCTGTCCGGCCTCATGCAGCAGACCCGGCAGCTGCTCTCGCCCGAGGTCGAGACGACCGGTGACGTCTTCGACGACCTCGTCTCCTCGATGGGCGTCTCCCTCGCGGCCGGGGACCAGGCAGCGGAATCCTCTGTCCCGCCAGGCGATCCGGCGGACGTCACCGAGCGTGACCCAGCCCTCGACCGGCTCCTGCCGACGGCTCACCGCGGGGACGACCAGGTCGCCGCCGAGTTCCGCCGGCTCACCGAGGAGGGCCTGCGCCAGCGCAAGAGCGGCAACCTCGACGTCGCGCTGGGAGCGCTGTCAGCGGCTGACCGCGACCGGGTGAGCCTCGACGCGCAGCAGGCCCCGGCCTTCCTGATGGCCCTCACCGACGTGCGGCTGCTCCTCGCCGAGCGGATGGGCATGCGCACGGAGGAGGACGCCGAAGCCCTCCACGTCGCCATGGAGACACTCGATGACGACGAGCCGCTCGGTTACGCGATGGCGTGGTACGACCTGCTCACCTGGCTCCAGGAGACCTTGACCCATGCCCTGATGGGCGACGACCTCGCCTACGACGAGGACGACGAGGACGACGAGGACGACGAGGACGACGAGGACGACGAGGACGACGCGGACGACCTGTGACGTAGGCGACGCGCCGCCTCTGCGCCGACGTCGGTGCCAGAGCCTAGGGTCGGGAGCGTGGATGTCACCATCGTCGGCTGCTCCGGATCCTTCGCGGGTCCGGACTCGCCCGCGTCGAGCTACCTCGTGCGGGCCGAGCACGAGGGCCGCACGTGGAGCCTCGTGCTCGACCTCGGCAACGGCGCCCTCGGTGCGCTCCAGCGCCACGTCGACCCGCTCGCCGTCGATGCCTACCTGCTCAGCCACCTCCACGTCGACCACTTCATCGACCTCTGCGGGCTCTACGTGATGATGCGCTACGTGCCGGGCGGGGTGTCGCGCCCGCCGATGCCCACGTGGGGGCCCGAGGGCACCGGGGCCCACCTGGCGCGCGCCTACGGCAACACCGGCGTCGAGGACGTCGGCGGGGTCTTCGACTTCGGGGTGATCCGCGACCGCGAGCCGCTCGTCGTCGGGCCCTTCACCGTCACCCCGTTCCGCGTCAACCACCCCGTCGAGGCGTTCGGCCTGCGCGTCGAGGCGGGTGGGCGGGTCCTCGCCTACACCGGCGACACCGACAGCTGCCCCGCGCTGACCCCGCTGATGGCAGGCGCTGACCTCGTCCTGGCCGACTCGGCGTTCGTCGACGGCCGCGACGCAGCCCGCGACATCCACCTCACCGGCAGCCGCGCCGCGTGCGCCGCAGTCGGGGCCGGTGGGGTGCGGCGGCTCATGCTCACCCACCTGCCGGCGTGGAACGACCCGGAGGTATGCCGCTCACAGGCCGCCGCGGTCTGGCCCGGTGACGTCGAGGTGGCCGAGCCCGGCGCGACGTACTCGTTGTAGCGGGCCCTCCTGCCGTCAGCGGATGCCGCTGCGGGCGAAGCCCTGGACGAAGTAGCGCTGGAAGACGAGGAACAGCAGGACCATCGGACCGACGTTGAGCAGGGCGAAGGCCATCGTGCCGCCGTAGTCGGAGCCGAACTGACCCTGGAGGTAGAGCAGCCCGATGGGCAGGGTGAACAGCTCGTTCTGCTTGAGCGCGATGAGGGGCCAGGCGAAGTCGTTCCACGTCTGGAGCAGCGTCATGAAGAACAGGACCGCGATGAGCGGCTTCGAGAGCGGCAGCACGATGCGGGTGAAGACGCGCACGTGACCGGCTCCGTCGATCCGTGCGGCGTCGATGAGGTCCCTCGGGATGGCGAGGATGAACTGGCGTGAGAGGAAGACCCCGAAGGCCGAGGCGGACGTCGGCAGGATGACGGCCCAGTACGTGCCGTAGAGGTTCGCGTCGGAGATGAGCCGGAACAGCGGCACCATGATGACCTGCACGGGGAGCATCAGCGTCGACAGGGCCAGCAGGAACAGCAGCGTCGACCCGCGGAAGCGCAGCTGGGCGAAGGCGTAGCCCGACAGCAGGCTGATCGTCACGGTGATCAGGGCGACCACGAGCGAGATCGCGACGGAGTTGCCGAACCACGTGGTGACGGGGAAGGAGGAGAAGACCCGCTCGAAGTTGTCGAGGGTGAAGGCCCGCGGCCACAGCCGGAGCTCGCCCCCGAGCAGCTCGGCACGGGTGGAGAAGGCGACGACGACCATCCAGTAGAGCGGGAAGATGATGATCGCCGCGATGACGACGGCCAGCAGCAGGCGGCCCACGTAGCCGGCCCGGCCCCGTCGGCGGCTTGTGCTGGGCGTGGCGGGCGCGGTGACGGCGCTCATTCGACGAGGTCCCGGGTCCGGCTCGTGCGCCACCGCAGCACGGTGAAGGCGAGGGTCAGCAGGAGCAGGAAGACGCCGATCGCGGCGGCGTAGCCCTGGTCGCCGGTGACGAAGCCGTTGTCGTAGGCGTAGGTGACGAGGACCGTCGTCGCGTTCTGCGGACCGCCCCCGGTCATCACGAAGACGATGTCGAAGACCTGGAAGGAGTAGACGACGTTGAGCACGAGCAGGAAGAACGACGACGGGCCGACGAGCGGCACGGTGAGGTGACGGAAGCGCTGCCAGCCGTTGGCGCCGTCGAGCCGGGCGGCCTCGTAGAGCTCGGGGTTGATCGCCTGGAGCCCGGCCAGGTAGATGAGCATGTTGAACCCGACCCGCCACCACAGGGTGACGAGCATGACGGAGGCGAAGGCGGCCGTGCCGTTGGACTGCCAGTCGACCGAAGGGAGTCCGATCGAGCGGAGCAGCTTGTCGAGCACGCCGGTGTCCTGGTCGAAGACGAGCACCCCGATGAGCGCCGTCGCGACCCCGGAGATCGCCATCGGCAGGATGAGGATCGAGCGGAAGAGTCCCCGGGCCGGCAGCACCGAGTTGAGCAGCACCGCGATGCCGAGCCCGATCGCCATCGAGGCGGGCGTCACGATGACGGTGAAGAGCACCGTGTTGGCGGTGGCCCGCCAGAAGACGGGGTCGGTCGCGAGCCGGCCGTAGTTCTCCAACCCGACGAACCGGCCGGCACCGAAGCCGTCGGTCTGCTGGAAGCTGATGACGACGGCCCAGACGAGGGGGAGCAGCACGAAGACGGTGAGCAGCACCATGTTCGGGGCGACGAACGCGTAGCCGGTCAGCGACTCCCCCCGCAGGGAGCGGGAACGCCGTGACCTCACGAGGCGGTGGCCTTCGCGATCCCCTCGGAGATGCCCTTGAGGGTCGCAGCCGTGTCCTGGCCGCCGACGAAGGCGCCCTCGAGCTGGTCCTTCAGGACGGTGATGATCTTCGACATCGACGGCGAGGCGACCTGGCTCGAGTCCTCGGGCCGGACCGTGCTGGCCTGGCCGATGAAGACCGGCGACAGCTCCGGGCGCACGGCGAAGGTGATCCCCTTGTCGTTGAGGTCGCGTCGGGTCGGCAGGAGCGAGGCCCCCTCGCAGAAGCCCTGCATCGGGTCGGCCTGGGTCATGAAGTCGAGGAACGACGCGGCCAGCTCGGGCTGACCCGTCTTGGCCGTGGCGACGAGCGCGTTGCCACCGAAGTCGCCCGCGGAGCGGACGTTGCGCGGCGAGAAGGTCGCCCCCCACTCGAAGTCGAGGGTCTGCTCCGCGTCGGGGATCAGGAAGGCGCCGCCGAAGTTCATCGCCGTCGTCTGGGCATACCAGAGGTCAGCGGCATACTTCGTCGACTTCACCGAGCTGTTCGGCGGGACGAGGCCCTGGCTGAAGAAGCCCTTCGTGAAGTCGACGGCCTGCTTGCCCGCGGCCGAGTCGATCGCGGGCGTGACGAGGTCCTCGGCGAGGAACCGTCCGTCGGCCTCGAAGAGCCAGCTGAGCCAGCGCGTCACGCCGTTGCCCTGCCAGTTGTAGGCGAACGGGTAGCGGTCGGCGGGCAGGCTCTTGCGCAGGGCCTGGGCCACCTTCTCGAACTCCTGCCACGTCCACGCCTGCTCGAGCGTCGTCGGGACCGAGTCCACACCGGCCTTGGTGAGGGCCGCCTTGTTGTAGAGGATCACCGAGGTGTCGGTGTGGTGCGGGACGCCGAACGGCTTCGTGCCGTTCTGGACCGCTGCCCACGCAGCCGGGGTGAACCGGTCGGCGAAGCCGCTCGGCAGGTGGCTGGTCAGGTCGAGCAGCTGGCCGCGGCCGGCATAGCTGCCGAACGTGTAGTAGGGCACCCGGAAGATGTCAGGCGGGTTGCCCGCCTGCAGCTGGGCATCGATGTTGGTGAACATCTGGGCGTAGGGGACCGCGTTGAGCGCCACCTTCGAGCCCGGGTTCGCCTTCTCGAAGGCGGCGATCGCGGTGCGGAAGCCGGCAAGCTCGCTGTCGGTGCCCCACGTCGTGAAGGTGAGCGTGTCGGTGCCGGACTTCGCGGCGGGGGTCGAGGGGGCGAATCCGCACCCGGCGAGGATCGCCGGGAGGGTCAGCGCCCCTGCGGCGGTGAGGAAGTGGCGGCGGTCGAGATCCATGCGTCTGCTCCTGCTGTGTCGAGGTGACAGAGTTCTACCCCGATCGGCCCCGTCGTCGTCGGCTCGCCGGGTTTTGTCCAACGTTGGCGGGCCGGCCCCGTGACCACGATCCCAGCGGGAAGGCGCCCCCGTTGCCCGCGGCGGCCACCCGGGTACGTTTCCCTGGGTGCGTGCCGCCGGCCCTGACGGCCCGAGGCACCTCGCACCGACGATCCACCACAGCCCAGGAGGCAACGAATGCAGCAGCGCAGTCTCGGTTCACTCCAGGTCAGCACGATCGGTCTCGGCGGCATGCCGATGTCGATCGAGGGCCGGCCCGAGCGGGACCGGTCCATCCGGACCATCCACGCCGCCCTCGACGCCGGGGTGACGTTCATCGACACCGCCGACGCCTACCACCGCGACGCGTCGGAGGTCGGTCACAACGAGAGCCTCATCGCCGAGGCACTCGGCTCCTACTCGGGCAGCACGGACGACGTCGTCGTCGCCACCAAGGGCGGGCACCTGCGCCCCGGCGACGGCTCGTGGACCCTCAACGGGCGTCCCGACTACCTCAAGGAGGCCGCCAAGGCTTCGCTCCAGCGCCTCGGCGGCGACGCCATCTCGCTCTACCAGTTCCACCGCCCCGACCCCGACGTCCCCTACGAGGAGTCGGTCGGAGCCCTGGCCGACCTGCTCGACGAGGGCGTCATCCGGATGGCGGGGATCTCCAACGCGAACCCCGACCAGATCCGGCTCGCCCAGAAGACGCTCGGCGGGCGGCTCGTGTCGGTGCAGAACCAGTTCTCCCCGGCCTTCCGCAGCAGCCAGCCCGAGCTCGACCTCTGTGCGGAGCTCGGCCTGGCGTTCCTGCCGTGGAGCCCCCTCGGCGGCATCAAGAGCGCGGCGGGCCTCGGCGACGAGCACGACGCCTTCAAGGAGGTGGCGGAGGCGCACGACGTGAGCCCGCAGAAGGTGGCCCTGGCCTGGGAGCTCGCGCTCGCGCCGGTGGTCATCCCGATCCCCGGGGCCTCGCGTCCCGAGAGCATCGCGGACTCCGCGACGGCCGCTGACCTCACCCTCACCGATGACGAGGTCGCGCGCCTGTCGGCGGCGAGCGACGACGCGAGCTGACCCGCCCCGCATCGTGACGGCCTGACCGTGACCGCGTGCCCCGTCGACCCCGGTCGGCGGGGCACGCCTCATCGGTGCAGTCGGGCTGGTCGGCCCACCGGGGTCGCCCCCGGCCGGAGGGCAAGTGCGGCGAGCGGCGGCCGCTCCAGGCCGGCTGCGGGCATGAAGAAGCGGTGTCGCGCGACGCACACGACCGTGGCGTGCTCGACGGGTCCGTCGGTGCTCTCGAGGACGTGGCGGTCGGTCACCTCCGCCGGTCGACCGCACTCGGGGCACGAGGTGATGTCGATCATGGTCGGCTCCCTTCCAGTCGGTGCACTGGTCTGAGGAGCGACTCTGGATCCTGATACCACCGTAGCGACCGTGCGCCGGGGGCATCCAGCGTTTTCCCAGTTCCGTCCCGGCCGGGGGTTACGGCCCGCTTACGTGGTTGCGACGAACGGCATCTGCCGACCGGTTCGGGCTTAGCGTGGCTGCATGGCTAGCCTCGAGGACATGACTGCCACCCGACATGACGGACGTGCCCCCGACCAGACGCGCGAGGTGCGGATCACCCGCAACTGGCTCGACCACGCGGAGGGCAGCGTGCTCGTGGAGTTCGGTCGCACCCGGGTGCTCTGCGCCGCCTCCTTCACCGAGGGTGTCCCGCGCTGGCTCAAGGGCAAGGGGACCGGCTGGGTCACCGCCGAGTACGCGATGCTGCCCCGCGCCACGAACACCCGCTCCGACCGCGCGAGCGTCAAGGGCAAGATCGGCGGGCGGACCCACGAGATCTCACGCCTCATCGGCCGCAGCCTCCGCGCCGTCATCGACACGAAGGCCCTGGGGGAGAACACGATCGTGCTGGACTGCGACGTGCTCCAGGCCGACGGCGGCACCCGCACCGCGGCGATCACCGGTGCGTACGTCGCGCTCGTCGACGCCATCGAGGACGCCCGTGAGCGGGGGCTGATCCCGAAGAAGGCCCAGCCCCTCACCGGCTCGGTCGCCGCGGTCTCCGTCGGTGTCGTCGACGGCGCCGCCGTGCTCGACCTCGACTACCCGGAGGACTCGACGGCGGGCACGGACATGAACGTGGTGATGACCGGCGACGGTCGCTACATCGAGGTGCAGGGCACGGCCGAGGGGGAGCCCTTCGACCGGGCCGTGCTCGACGAGCTGCTCGCGCTCGCCGCCACCGGCTGCGCCGCCCTCACGGCCGTCCAGCAGCAGGCCCTCGACGCCCCGGCCGGAGAGCGCCGGTGAGCCGGCTCGTCCTCGCCACCCGCAACGCCCACAAGGTGGGGGAGCTGCGCGAGATCCTCGCCGACGTCTGCGCCGAGCTCGGCATCGAGATCGTCGGTCTCGACGAGTTCCCCGACGCCCCCGACGTCGTCGAGGACGGCGTGACCTTCGAGGCCAACGCCCTGCTCAAGGCGTCGTCGGCCGCGGAGGCCACCGGCCTTCCGGCCCTCGCCGACGACTCCGGCCTCGCCGTCGACGTGCTCGGGGGGAGCCCGGGGATCTTCAGTGCCCGCTGGTCCGGGGGACAGGGCGACCGGGCCAACCTCGAGCTGCTCCTCGCGCAGCTCGGTGACGTCCGGGACGAGAACCGGGCAGGCGCCTTCCTCTGCGCGGCTGCCCTCGTCATGCCCGACGGGCGCAAGGTCGCCGAGGTGGGCCGCTACCCGGGCCACGTCACCCGTGCTCCCCGCGGGGACGGTGGCTTCGGTTACGACCCGGTCTTCGTCCCATCCGCGCAGCCCACCGACGACGAACGAACCCTTGCGGAGTTCTCCGCCGACGAGAAGAACGCAGCGTCGCACCGCGCGCTCGCGTTCCGCGCGCTCGTGCCACACCTGAAGGAGCACCTGAGGCCATGACGACGACGAGCCCGACGAGCAGCCCGACAGCCCGGCCCGACCCGCCCCGAGAGGCGCCGGCGCCCTGGTGGCACGGCTTCGTCGACGGACTCGTCGCCGGCCTGCTCACGGTCGGGCTCGCGACCCTCTTTGCCGCAGCGCTCGTGGCGACGGGTAGCAGCGGGGGCCAGCCGGCCCCCATCGCGGCCGTCAGCGGGGCGTTCATCGACCGGACCCCCGCCTGGCTCAAGGACTTCGCGATCGCGACGTTCGGCACCAACGACAAGCGGGCCCTGCTCATCGGCACGGTCGTCGTGCTCGCGGTCGTCTGCGGCCTCGTCGGGATGCTCGCCCGGCGCCGGCTCACCGCCGCCCTGCTCGCCTTCGCCCTGCTCGGCGTCGTCGGCACCGCCGCGGTGCTCACCCGCCCGGGCGCCGCCTCCCTCGACATCATCCCGACCGTGCTCGGGGTGGTCGGCGGGCTGTGGTTCCTCAGCCGCAGCCACCCGACGGCCACGGCGGCCTCCGCCACCGGGACCGGTGCGGCGAACCCGGCCCGGCGCTGGCTCGTCGGCGCAGTCGTCGGTGGGGGAGCGGCATACCTCGCGGGTTTGCTCGGCAAGGGCTCGAGCGCGGCGACGGCGTCGCGGGAAGCAGTGGCGCAGGCCCCCGTCACCGTGACGGCGGCCGACACGGTCACCATCCCGCCGGGCGCCGACCTCAAGATCCCCGGGCTGACCCCCTTCGTCGTGCCCAACGACGACTTCTACCGGATCGACACCGCGATCGTCGTGCCGCGCGTCGACACGGCCCAGTGGAGCCTCAAGGTCACCGGCATGGTCGACCGCGAGGTCGAGATCGACTGGGCCACCTTGCAGTCCAAGCCGATGCAGGAAGCGCTCGTCACGCTCATGTGCGTGTCGAACGAGGTCGGCGGGGACCTCACGGGGAATGCCGTCTGGACCGGGTGGCCGGTGCGCGACCTGCTCGCGATGGCGGGCCCCAAGGCGGGCGCCGACATGGTGCTGTCCCGCAGCGTCGACGGCTTCACCGCCGGCACGCCGCTCGAGGCGCTCACCGACAACCGCAACGCCCTCGTCGCGATCCGGATGAACGGGGAGCCGCTGCCCTTCGAGCACGGCTTCCCCGCCCGCATCGTCGTGCCCGGCCTCTACGGCTACGTGTCCGCCACGAAGTGGGTCAGCGAGCTCAAGGTGACGACCTTCGCCGCCGACCAGGGCTACTGGACGCCGCGCGGCTGGTCCGCACTCGGGCCGGTGAAGACCGAGTCCCGGATCGACGTCCCCCGGGCGGGGGCGTCGGTCAAGGCAGGCAAGGTCGCCGTCGCCGGCGTCGCGTGGGCCCAGCACCGCGGCATCTCCAAGGTCGAGGTGCAGGTCGACCAGCAGCCGTGGACCGAGGCCCGTCTCGCCGTCGACGCGAGCATCGACGCCTGGCGCCAGTGGGTCTACGAGTGGGATGCCACCCCGGGCAGTCACGACGTCCGGGTGCGGGCCTACGACAGCACGGGCGAGCCGCAGTCACCCCTCGAGGCGCCTCCGGCCCCCGACGGCGCGACCGGCATCCACGTCGTCACCGTCCGCGTCGAGTAGCCCCCACCCCGTCGGGTGGCCCCCACC
>JBDSSS010000200.1:0-2732 GCA_039928615.1 Terracoccus sp.
CCGGGCGGGGGGCCGGCAGGCGACCCCACGGCCGGGGCCGCGACGCCGGCCGGGGCCGCGACGCCGGTCAGGGCGGCGACGGCGAGCGCCGTCACCGCGGCCAGGCCGCGCGAACGACGCCCACCGGACTGCGCGCGGGTCCCCCGACCGCGCGCGGGGGCGGGACTGTCGTGCTGGTCTTCCGTGCTCATCTGCGTGCCCCGTCCAGTGTGCGGTCCGTCGTGTGGTCAAGGTCGTGCAGCTCGTCGTGCGGCTCGAGCGGATCCGATGGCTCGAGCGCCTCGCCCGCCCGATGCGCCTGCGTCGACGCGGCGCCACCCCGGCGGCGGCGCAGCACCACCAGGAAGACGCCGAGCGCGAGGAGCAGCAGGACCGCGAGGGTGGTGAGCACGACCTGGAAACCGTGCCCGGCGGCATACGGGTCGGCCGGCCGGTGCCACGAGAACGGCGCGACGACGTCGGGGGTGCTGGCGCGGCGCAGCACCACGTCCACCCGCCAGACGTCCCCGGTGGGCTCGGCCGTGACGGCCTCCCAGTGCCCCGGCTCGACGGCGTCGAGCGGGACATCTGGGGTGCCGGTGGCACCGGCCGGGAGGGTGACGAGGACCGTCTCGATCGGGCCGGGGTCGGGACGGGTCACCGAGGCCGCGCGCACGACGAGCCGGGTGCGACCGGGGGCGTCGTCGAGGGCCTCGAAGGTGACGAAGGTCCCGTCGAGGGTCTCGGCGAGCCGGTTCGGGACCGCGTTCGCCGCGGCCACGACCTCCTTGGTCGTTGGCACGCTCGTCATGACGGCCGCGAGACCGACGGCGGCGACGAGGACCATCGCCTCGAGGGCGGTCGTCGAGGTGAAGGGACGGCGGCGGGGCCGCCAGCTCGCACCCCGACCGATCCGCTGACCGACCCGGCTCGCGAGCCGGTCGTTGACGACGAGGGTGTGGTAGCCGGCCAGCGCGAGGGCGATCGCGACGAGCAGGACCTTGCCGAGCAGGGCGATCCCGTAGGCCGACGCCGTCAGGGAGTCGGGCCCGTCGACGTGCCGGCCCGCCTCGTAGACACCGCTCGCCGCGAGCAGCACGGTCGAGCCGGCGGCCAGTGGGCTGAAGGAGCGCCAGGCCGTGCCGATGGCCAGGCCCTGGCGCCGGGGCCCCCGGCGCATGACGGGCCAGAGGCCGATGACGAGCAGGGCCAGGCCGCCGACCCAGACGCCGGCCGAGACGAGGTGTGCGGCTGCGGCCAGCACCGTGACGACGACGGCGGAGTCGACGGTGACGGCGTGGCCGGCCAGCGCGTCGAGCAGGGCGACGGTCAGCAGCACGGCCCACGCGAGGCGCTGACGCCTCGGCGCGATCCGACCGTCCCAGTGCTGGGAGAGGAGCACGACGCCGGCGACGAGCCCGACCTCGCGCGCCAGCCAGGTCAGGCCCCAGGGGCTGCCGACGAGGACCTCCCGGGTGGCGGCGAGCCAGTCGCCCGTCGAGGCTCCCGCCACGTGGGTCGCGAGCAGCGGCGTCAGTGCCCCGGTCAGGGCGGCCACGGCGAGGCCGGCTGCGCCGACCCGACGCACCCGACGACGGGAGGCGAGCCACTCGGGCCCGAGCGAGCCGAGGACCCGACCCGAGATCGCGAGCAGCCCGATGCCGAGCAGGATCCCGCCGAGGTCGAGCCAGCGGCTCGTCACGGTGGGGATCGGGGGCAGGTCGGCGCTCCCCGTCGGCACTCCGTCGGGGCGGAAGCCCACCCCGAAGACGATGGCCCCCCGCGTGGTGTGCCCGTCGTCGGTGGAGAAGAGGGTGTAGTCGAGCCGGTAGCTGCCGCGCTCGAGCGGCGCCGTGGTGAGCCGGGCCACCCGGCGCGAGGGGTCGAGGGACAGTGTGACCGGCACGACGACCGGGCTCGGTGAGGTCGCCCGCAGCTCGATGGTGCTGCCGTCGGCCGAGACCGCCTCGGAGAGCCACAGCGTCAGCTCGGTCCGGCCCACCGCGACCATCCCGCCGTTGGGTGGGTCGGACCGGGGGACGTAGCTGTGCGCGAGCGCGGGCGCGGCGCTGCTGAAGAGTCCGAGCAGGACCAGCGCGAGCGCCGCGAGCAGACCGGAGCGTCGTCGCGCCGTCATTGCTGGGCCACGAGGTGCTCGATCCGCGCGTCACCGATGACGACAGTCAGCTTGGTCCCGTCGTGCACCGCGTCGTGGGCGTTGGGCAGCATGAAGAAGTAGGTGCCCCCGAGGTTGACGTCCGAGCCGTGCTTGTGCGGACGGGAGGAGAGCACGATCGTCTCGCCCGTGTCCTCGACGACGAGGATCGGCCGCAGCGCCGGGTCGTCGAGCAGGTTGGAGGCCTTGTCGGGGTCGACGACCTGGTAGCGGAACTGGATCATGCCGCCCTGGGCGACGAGGCCCAGCAGCGTGATCCGGATGCCCGCCCGGTCGGCCATCCCCTGCACGTCGACGAGCTGGGTGTTGTCACGGACGTCGTCCGGGTGGCCGGTCGCGACCTTGACGCCGAAGCCGAGGCCGGCGAGCAGGACGAGCGCGATGACGACGACCGCAGGCCACCGGCGGCGCGGGGGCCGACGGGGGGTGGCCTCTTCGCGAGGCGCGGTGAGCGTTCCTGCGGTCATCGTCATCGCTCCTTACGGTGACCGGCCCACCGTCGGGGGGGCTTGGTGGGTCGGTCACCGTGGTCGGGGTGGGGAGCCTGACGGCGCCCCACGGGTGGGTGGTCGGGTCA
>JBDSSS010000201.1:0-8631 GCA_039928615.1 Terracoccus sp.
GGTCGAGGTCGCCGGGGATGATGTCGGACGTGAGCAGGCTCTCGCGGGCTCGCATCCAGTTGCGGTTGCCCTTGACGGTGTTGATCTCGCCGTTGTGCGCGATCAGACGGTAGGGGTGGGCCAGCGGCCAGGACGGGAAGGTGTTGGTCGAGAATCGCGAGTGCACGAGCGCGAGCTGGGTCGTGTAGCGCGGGTCGGACAGGTCGGCGAAGAAGGGCTCGAGCTGGCCGGTCGTGAGCATGCCCTTGTAGACGATGGTGCGCGAGCTGAGCGAGGCGAAGTAGACGCCCGTCTCGCGCTCGGCGCGCTTGCGCAGGCAGTAGGCGAGCCGGTCGAGGCCGAGGGAGACCTGGCGGCCGATCGAGCTCGCGACGAAGAGCTGCTCGAAGACGGGCATGCACTCGCGGGCCACCTTGCCGACGAGCTCGCGGTCGACGGGCACCTCGCGCCACCCGAGGACCTTGAGGTTCTCGGCGACGGCGATCTGCTCGATCTGGGCCTTGGTCTCGGCCCGCTCGGCGTCGTCGACGGGCAGGAAGGCGATGCCAGCGGCATACGCCCCCGTGTTGGGGAGCTTGAAGGGGACCGTCTCGCGGAAGAGCTCGTCGGGGATCTGGGTGAGCAACCCGGCGCCGTCACCGACGAGCGGGTCGGCTCCGGTCGCGCCGCGGTGGTCGAGGTTGCGCAGGGCGGTCAGCGCGTGGTCGACGATGTCGTGCCCGGCCGTCCCCCGCATCGTCGCGATGAGGGCGACACCACAGGCGTCGTGCTCGAACTCGCGCCGGTAGAGCCCGGAGTTCTCCGGGTGGGCACTGAAGCGGGTGTGCGGCGACATCTTCACCGTCCTTATCGATCGAACCCCTGACATGACGAAGGGCGAGTGGACGGCGTCGGCCACAGGCGTGGTGCTGACGATATCGGAGGGGGCCGCCGTCCTACCTGTTGATACGGCGGATTTCGGATGCTGAGACGTCGTGCGTGTTTCAGCGGTCGCTGGGGTGGGACGACTCGTCAGCCGTGATCTCGGTGTCACCAGTCTGCCCCGGCTCGCCGCTGGTTTCCACCCCTGCACCGGAGGTCGACGCCGCCTCGGCTTCCAGGGGCTGCGGCGGCGTCGGGGCCGCCATCCGGGAGAAGCGGCGCCAGAGGTAGATGCCGAAGAGGAAGACGAGGATCGAGACCCACGTGTTGACCCGCTGGCCGAGGATGTGGTTGGCCGAGTCCGAGCGCATGTTCTCGATGACGATGCGCCCGATCGGGTAGCCCATCACGTAGGCGGCGAAGACCTGGCCGGCCCGCAGGTCGAAGCGGCGGCCGAGCCAGATCAGGAACGCGGCGAGCACGAGGCACCAGATCGCCTCGTAGAGGAAGGTCGGGTGGAAGTAGCCCTTGACGACGGGGTTGCCGGCGGCGTCGACGACGGCCCGGCCGGCGCTCGTGTCCCAGTCGTAGATCTTGAGCTTCCACGGCAGGTCGGTTGGCGCGCCGTAGATCTCGTTGTTGAACCAGTTGCCGAAGCGGCCCATCGCCTGGGCGATCGCCACGCCGGGCGCGCCGGCGTCGACGAAGTCGCGGAAGCTCACGTCGTTCTTGCGGCAGCCGATCCACGCACCGACGGAGCCGAGCATGACGGCGCCCCAGATGCCGAGACCGCCCTCGTAGATCGCGAACGCGCGCCACGGGTGGCCGCCCTCGCCGAAGTAGGGCTGCGGCGTGGTGATGAGGTGGTAGAGCCGTCCGCCGAGGATGCCGAAGGGCACCGCCCACGCGGAGATGTCGATGGCGACGCCCTTGCGGTAGCCCTTGGCCTCGAGGCGCCGCTGGGTCAGCCAGACGGCGACGACGATGCCGGCGAGGATGCACATCGCGTAGCCGCGGATCGGCAGCGGGCCGAGGTGCCAGACCCCGACGGTCGGCGAGGGGATCTCGGCGGGGAGCAGGCTCGCCAGTGCGGGTATGCCGCTCAGCGCGCTCACGCGCGGCCCCTCCGGACGCCGTCGGCGAGCTCACGGGCGAGTGCGCCGAGGGCCTCGAGCCCGGCCTCGGGGGTCTCCGCCTCGGTGAGGCAGCGCACGAGGGCGGAGCCGACGATGACCCCATCGGCGTAGCGGGCGACCTCGGCGGCCTGGTCACCGGTCGAGACGCCGAGACCGACGCAGACGGGCAGGTCGGTCGCCTCGCGGGTGCGGCTGACGAGGGCGTCGGCGGCCGTCCCCACACTCGTGCGGGCGCCGGTCACGCCCATCACGGCGGTGGCGTAGACGAAGCCGCGGCACTGCGCGGTGACGCTCGCGAGCCGCTCGGGGGTCGAGCTGGGGGCGACGAGGAAGACCTTGTCGAGGTCGTGCGCGTCGGCGGCCTCGATCCAGTCGCCGGCCTCGTCGGGGATGAGGTCGGGCGTAATCAGGCCCGCTCCCCCGGCGGCGGCGAGGTCACCGGCGAACTTCTCGACGCCGTAGCGCAGGACCGGGTTCCAGTAGGTCATCACGAGGGCGCCCGCACCGGAGCCCGCGACCGCCTCGACGGCGGTGAAGATGTCGGAGAGGTGCACGCCGGCCTCGAGGGCGCGCACGGCGGCATCCTGGATGACGGGCCCGTCCATGACGGGGTCGCTGTAGGGGACGCCGATCTCGACGATGTCGACGCCGGACTCGACGAGCACGCGCATCGCGGCGATCGAGCCCTCGACGGTCGGGAAGCCGACGGGGAGGTAGCCGATGAGGGCGGCCCGCCCCTCGGCGCGGCACCGCTCGAGGACGGCGGCGACGCTCATGCCTGCATCCCCATGCCCTTGGCGCCGTCGTCGGCGGGCTGGTCGGTGACGCTCGACTCCAGGGTGTCATCCGGTGTTGTCTCGGGCGCGGCGTCCGTGTCCTCGGGCAGGCGGGCGGCGCCGTCCTCGTCGACGAGGCCGAACCAGGCCGCGGCGGTGTGGACGTCCTTGTCGCCGCGCCCGGAGAGGTTGACGAGGATGACGGCATCGGGGCCGAGCTCGCGGCCGAGCACCATCGCCCCGGCGAGCGCGTGGGCGCTCTCGATGGCCGGGAGGATGCCCTCGGTGCGGCAGAGCAGCGCGAAGGCGTCCATCGCCTCGGTGTCGGTGGCCGGCTGGTACTCGGCGCGGCCGGAGTCGAGCAGGTAGGCGTGCTCGGGGCCGACGCTCGGGTAGTCGAGGCCGGCGGAGACGCTGTGGGAGTCGATGGTCTGGCCGTCGTCGTCCTGCATCACGTAGGTGAAGGCGCCGTGGAGCACGCCGGGGACGCCGGTCGAGAAGCGGGACGCGTGCTTGCCGGACGCGACGCCGGACCCGCCGGCCTCGATGCCGACGAGGCGCACCTCGCGGTCGTCGAGGAAGCGGTGGAAGATGCCCATCGCGTTGGAGCCGCCGCCGACGCAGGCGACGACGACGTCGGGCAGGCGGCCGACGAGGTCGAGCACTTGCTGGCGGGCCTCGACGCCGATGATCCGGTGGAAGTCGCGGACCATCTCGGGGAAGGGGTGCGGGCCGGTGACGGTGCCGAGCACGTAGTGGGTCGTCTCGACGTTGGCGACCCAGTCGCGGAAGGCCTCGTTGACGGCATCCTTGAGAGTCTTGCTGCCGTGGTCGACGGGGACGACCTCGGCGCCGAGCAGGCGCATCCGGGCGACGTTGAGCGCCTGCCGCTCGGTGTCCTTGCGGCCCATGTAGATGACGCAGTCGAGACCGAGCAGGGCGGCGGCGGTCGCGGCGGCGACGCCGTGCTGCCCGGCGCCGGTCTCTGCGATGACGCGGCTCTTGCCCATCCGCTTGGTGAGCAGTGCCTGGCCGAGCACGTTGTTGATCTTGTGCGAGCCGGTGTGGTTGAGGTCCTCACGCTTGAGGATGACCCGGGCCCCGCCGCAGTGCTCGGCGAAGCGCGGAACCTCGGTGAGGATGCTCGGGCGGCCGGTGTAGGTGCGGTGGAGCCGCTCGAGCTCGCCGACGAACTCGGGGTCGACGACGGCCTTGCGCCAGACCTCTTCGAGCTGCTCGAGGGCGGGGACGAGGGCTTCGGGCACGTAGCGGCCGCCGAAGGCGCCGAAGCGGCCGGCGCGGTGCAGCGCGGTCGTCGTCGAGAGGTCGGGCTCGGCTGCGGCGCCGGTGGCGTCGGTGGTGCGGGTGGTCATGCTCACTCCACTGTCTGTCTGGTGTCGAGACGGGCGGCTGTCGCCACCTCGATGAACTGGGCGACCGCGGCCGTCGGGTCTCCCCCGGTGACGAGGGCCTCGCCGACGAGGACGGCGCCGGCGCCGGCGCGGACGTAGGTGACGACGTCGTCGGGGCCGGTCACGCCGGACTCGGCGACGGCGACGACGCCCGCGGGGATGCGAGGCAGCAGGTCGGTGACCGTGGCCGGGTCGACCTTGAGGGTCTTGAGGTTGCGGGCGTTGACGCCGACGAGGGAGGGCGAGAGAGCGAGGGCCCGCTCGAGCTCGGCGGCGTCGTGGACCTCGACGAGCGCGGTCATGCCGAGCTCGCGGGCCTGGTCGCCGAGGTCGCGCATCAGTGCGTCGTCGAGGGCGGCGACGATGAGCAGGATGAGGTCGGCGCCGTGGGCGCGGGCCTCACTCACCTGGTAGGCGTCGACCATGAAGTCCTTGCGCAGCACGGGGATCCGCACGGCGGCGCGGACGGCGTCGAGGTCGGCAAGGCTGCCGTGGAAGCGGCGCTCCTCGGTGAGGACGCTGACGACGCTCGCGCCCCCAGCGGCATACGCCGCGGCGAGGCGACCGGGCTCGGGGATCTGAGCGAGGGCGCCCTTGCTCGGGCTCGCCCGCTTGACCTCGGCGATGACGCCGACGCCGCGGGCGTCACGCAGCGACGGGACGGGGTCGAGGGCGGGGGCCGCCTCGGCGATCCGCGACTCGAGGTCGGCGAGTGAGACGGTGGCCCGACGGCGGTCGAGGTCCTCGCGAACCCCGCTGATGATCCCGTCGAGGACGCTCGGCACCGCGCTCAGCTCTTGCCGATGGTCGGCTTGCCCGACTCGTCGGGGGCGTCCGCGAAGGCGCCGCCGGCCTGCGCGTGGTGGCCGTTGTCGCCGTAGCCGGCCATCGAGAGGAACTTGCCGGTGAGGGCGCCCGCGACGATGACGACGAAGGCGACGATCCCGAGGACGAGGTTGGGGATGAGGACCGCGACCGAGCCGATGGCGGTGCCGAGCAGGATGATGCCGACGGCCGTCCAGGCCGCGACGCTGTGGCCGTGGCTCTCGTGCTGATCTTCCATGGGGTCCTGGTCCTCTCTCGTCCAACCGGCTCCGTGTCGTCTCCAGAGGCCTGTCGCCATTGTGTCAGGTCTGGTCGGGGGCGTCGCGCAGGGTGGGGTCCTCGCCGTCGGTCAGCTGGTCCCACGTCGTGCGCACCTGGCCGCGGGGTCCGCGGTCGGGGGCGGGCTCGCGCTCGTAGCGGCCGGACAGCCCGTCCCAGCGGCGGCTCGACGCCGCGACCCACACCGCTCCGACGACGAGGAGCAGGGACGCGAGCAGCCCCACCCACGCCCACGGGGTCGTCGCGCCCGTCGTGCCGGGGGCGGTGGTGCGGGCGAGCTCGCGGGCGACCTCGTCGGCGACCGCCTGGACGGGGCGCAGCACGAGCAGGAGCACGAGGGCGAGGGCGCCGAGCGACGAGAGGACGAGGGCGGCGGCGGAGATGGCGCGGATGACCCGGCCACCGGTCATCAGCCCGAGCATGGCGACGACCGCGACGGCGGCGAGCCCGACGACGCCGGGGGCGCCTCCCCCACCGGTCACCGAGACGACGGTGCGGCTCAGCACGTCACGGGCCTCACCGGTGGCCCACGGCTGGGTCGAGATGCCGACGAGGAGCAGGGCGGGCACGAGGACGGCGAGGGCGGCGCGGCCCTTGCTGAGCGTCCTGGTCGGCTTCATGGGCGCACTCTCGGTCGGTGTCATGCGCGCACCGCCCGCATGCCGGTCGCGGCGGCGACGGCGCGGAGGGCGGCGGCGGCCTTGTTGACCGTCTCCTCGAACTCGAGGTGGGGCACCGAGTCGGCGACGATGCCGGCGCCCGCCTGCACGTGGGCCTGGCCGTCCTTGATCAGGGCGGTGCGGATGGCGATCGCCATGTCGAGGTCGCCGGCGAAGTCGAGGTAGCCGACCACTCCCCCGTAGAGCCCGCGGCGCAGCCCCTCGTAGGCGTCGATGAGGGCCATCGCTCGCGGCTTGGGTGCGCCGGAGAGGGTGCCGGCGGGGAAGGTGGCGACGAGGGCGTCGTAGGCCGAGCGGTCGCCGCGCAGCTCGCCGACGACGGTCGACTCGATGTGCATGATGTGGCTGTAGCGGCGGATCGACATGAAGTCGACGGTGTCGACGGTGCCGGCGCGGCAGATCCGCTGGAGGTCGTTGCGGGAGAGGTCGACGAGCATGAGGTGCTCGGCCCGCTCCTTGGCGTCGCCGAGCAGCTCCTCGGCGAGGTGGGCGTCGTGATCGGGCCCCTTGCCGCGGGGGCGCGAGCCGGCGATCGGGTGGGTGATGGCCTGGCGGCCGGTCACCTTGATGAGGGCCTCGGGGCTCGACCCGACGACGTCGTAGGCGGAGCCGTCGGGGTGCGGGAGGCGCAGCAGGTACATGTAAGGACTGGGGTTGCTGACGCGCAGCGCCCGGTAGACGTCGAGCGCATCGGCCGCGCACGGGACGGTGAAGCGCTGGGAGACGACGATCTGGAAGGCCTCGCCGGAGCGGATCGCCTCCTTGGCCTCCTCGACCATCCCCTCGAACTGCTCCTGGGTGTGACTGCTCGTCGGCTCCGACGGCGCGGGCTCGATCGTCGCGACGGTGCTCGGCGCCGGCTCGGCGAGCTCGCGCGTCATCCGGTCGAGCCGCGCGACGGCGTCGGCCCAGGCCTGCTCGATGCGCTCGTCGGTCGCGTCGTGGTTGACGGCGTTGGCGATGAGCAGCAGCGAGCCGTCGCTGTGGTCGAAGACGGCAAGGTCGGTGGCGAGCATCATCGCGAGCTCGGGCAGGTCGAGCTCGTCGCGGCCGCCGTCGGGCACGCTCTCCCAGCGGCGGACCGCGTCGTAGGTGATGGCACCGACGAGGCCGCCGGTCAGCGGCGGCAGCCCGGGGATGCGGTCGGTGGCGAGCGAGGCGAGGGTGTCACGGACCGCGTCGGTCGGCGAGCCCTCGGTGGGCAGGCCGACCGGCGGCTCACCGATCCAGTGGACCTCGCCGTCGCGCTCGGTGAGAGTCGCGGCGCTGCGGGCGCCGACGATGGAGTATCGCGACCAGATGCCGCCGTGCTCGGCCGACTCGAGCAGGAAGGTGCCCGGCTCGTCGCGGGCGAGCTTGCGATAGACCCCGACCGGCGTCTCGGAGTCGGCGAGGAGGCGCCGGACGACGGGGATGACCCGCCGGTGCTCCATCGCGAGCTCGGTGAACACCTGAAGGCTTGGCCAGGTCACGCCCCACGTGAGGTCGGCTTGCGGCGCGGGCGCAGCTGTCATCGAGCCGGTGGTGGAGGGAGCGGGGTCGGGCAAGGCAGGCACCGGGCCATTCTGGCCCACTGGTCCGTATGCCGTGTCCGGCGCTCGCGTCAGGGGGCGGATCCGACTGCGGCGGGCAACACGCGTGCGTCGAAGCAGGTGTGGTCGCCGGTGTGGCAGGCCGCGCCAACCTGGTCGACTGTGACGAGCAGCGCGTCGCCATCGCAGTCGAGCCGGACGCCCTTGACCCACTGGACGTGCCCGCTCGTGTCGCCCTTACGCCAGTACTCCGAGCGGCTGCGCGACCAAAAGGTCACCCGCCCCTCGGTCAGCGTGCGGCGCAGCGCCTCGTCATCCATCCAACCGAGCATGAGTACCTCCCCGCTGTCCTCCTGCTGGACGATGGCGGCAACGAGGCCGTCACCGTCCCGCTTGAGCAGGTCGGCGATGCTGGGGTCGAGGCTCGTCACGTTGGGCGACTCCGAGGACGTCTGGTTCACCCACACATTGTTGCCCGCCCGGCCAGAACGGGCTCCATCCGCGCGAACAACCAGTCGATCCACCCGATGCTCAGCACCCGACGAACGTGTCCCCTACCGCCCACTATGACGCGCCTCTGCCATGGGGCCTCAACGCGGGCCGCGGTGCCGGGTCGGGGGTGACACCCGCGTCGGTCGCGGGTAGGCAAGCGCCCTGCTGTGACTTGCGGCTGATGTTGCCGAGCGGGTCCGGGAGGGGGGTCAGGACGGTCTGGGCGCAATGCGTGGCATGCGCTGGCGTTCCCCGTGGAGCGGGAACGTCTGACTTATCTCAGCTCAATTGGTCGAGTGCTGGAGAGGTAGTGTCGCTCTGTAGTTTGGCCGACTACTTTTTTCGATGCGTGCGAATTTCCATACCGAGATCGCGATGATCCAGGTCAGAACGAACAGGGCGACGATGGCGTATCCCACGTAGTTCAGGTCGATGTCGGTGAACACCGCGAGGGGTCCGGAGGTGATGCCCTGAACCGCCCCGGCATGTCGGGAGACTTCAGACCTTGGGAAGGTTGGAGTCATGTCTGGGAACACGTCCAAGAGGTACCCGCCGGAGCTGAAGGCTCGGGCGGTGCGGATGTTCGAGGAGGTCCGTCCGGATCACGCCACGGACTGGGAGGCGATGACGAAGGTCGC
>JBDSSS010000202.1:0-9054 GCA_039928615.1 Terracoccus sp.
ACCGGCACCATCGGCTTCATGATGGACTGCGACACGACCGGCATCGAGCCGGACTTCTCGCTCGTGAAGTTCAAGAAGCTCGTCGGTGGCGGCTCGATGCAGATCGTCAACCTCACCATCCCGCGCGCGCTGCGCAAGATGGGCTACACCGGCGAGACCGTCGAGGCGATCGTCGAGTACATCGCCGACAAGGGTCACGTCATCGACGCCCCCGGCCTCAAGCCGGAGCACTACGAGGTCTTCGACACCGCGATGGGCGCCCGCTCGATCTCGGCGATGGGCCACGTGCGGATGATGGCTGCGACGCAGCCGTTCCTGTCCGGCGCCATCTCCAAGACGGTCAACCTGCCGCAGGACGCCACGGTCGAGGAGATCGAGGACGTCTACCTGCAGGGCTGGAAGTTCGGCCTCAAGGCGCTCGCGATCTACCGCGACTCGTGCAAGGTCGGTCAGCCGCTCTCCGACGGCGGCTCGACCGCCAAGGACAAGGTCGCCGCCGACGCAGCCGCGGCTGCGGACGTCAAGGTCGAGAAGGTCATCGAGTACCGTCCCGTCCGCCGTCGCCTGCCCAAGCGCCGCACCTCGCAGACGACGTCGTTCGCCGTCGGTGGCGCCGAGGGCTACCTCACGGCCGGCACCTACGACGACGCCCAGCTCGGTGAGATCTTCCTCAAGTTCGGCAAGCAGGGCTCGACCCTGGCCGGCGTGATGGACGCCTTCTCGATCGCCGTCTCGATCGGCCTGCAGTACGGCGTGCCGCTCGAGACCTTCGTCGAGAAGTTCACCAACCTGCGCTTCGAGCCGGCCGGCCTCACGGACGACCCGGACGTGCGCATGGCGCAGTCGATCATGGACTACGTCTTCCGCCGACTGGCGCTGGACTACCTCGACTTCGACACCCGCGGCTTCATGGGCATCCACACGGCTGCCGAGCGGGCCCGCCAGGTCGAGACCGGCTCCTACGAGGACTCCTCCTCGGACGACTCCGACGAGGACATCGAGGACGAGCTCGAGTCCTTCCAGCAGTCGGCTCCCGTCTCCCGCAAGGCCGAGACCAAAATCGACCGCTCCGAGGACAAGTCATCCGAGGTCAACTTCGGCGCCGGCGCCGCCTCGGCTCGTGAGGTCTCGAGCGACGTCCACAGCTCGGCCGAGCTGATGGAGAAGTTCGGTGGCATCACGGCCGACGCCCCGATGTGCATGACCTGTGGGACGAAGATGCGCCCCGCCGGCTCCTGCTACGTCTGCGAGGGCTGTGGAAGCACGAGCGGCTGCAGCTGACGCTGCGCCTGCACGAACGGAAGGGCCCGGACGGCGATTGCCGTCCGGGCCCTTCCGGCGTCACTGCGGCGGACTCGGTCTGCTGCTCAGCGAGCCCGACCCTCGTCTGGTGCGGAACCGCCACCCTCCTGGCCGAGCTCAGGTCCGGGTACGCCAGCAAAATCTGCAGCGAGTGCACGACGCCATCATCCTCATCCTCGACAGCCCGGCCTCCGTCAACGCCTGACCACGGGCTTCGGCGCGCGTAGGCTGGAGGCGAGGCCGACGAAGACCTCAGCCTCCTCGCGCTGGGAGTCGCGGATGGGCAGCATGTCCCGGCAGGCGCGGCCCCTCGGACGCGACACGCAACTGGGTCTCGTGGACGGGCTGCTCAATGCCCTCGTGGGCGACTCTCGCGCGGACGGGCTACGGAGCCCAGGACTGCTCATCGGCGGTGACGCCGGTATCGGCAAGACCTCCTTGGTTGATGAACTGGCGGAGCGCTCTCGCTCCCTCGGGCTCTCCTGCGGATTCGGCCATTGTCTCGACCTCGCCTCGGGAACTCCGCTCGGGCCCGTCCATGAGGCGCTGCGCGACGTTGCCCGACAGGGGCGTGAGCGCACGATGACAGATGCCAACGCCACGCCGTGGGGTGGTGGGGACGGACGTCTGCAGGCGCATTCCGTGGAGGCACTGCTCGAGGCGGCGCAGGATATGGCGCACGTCGCGCCCTTCGTCCTGGTCGTGGAAGACCTGCACTGGGCGAGCCCGTCGACGTGCGAATTCGTCCTGGCGCTGGTGCGCACCGGTCGGGCCCCGCTGCTGACCGTCCTCACCTTCCGTTCCGACGACGTGACGAGCGGACACCCGCTCCAGCCGGTGCTCATTGAGCTCACCAGGAGCCCGGGTGTCGTGCGGATCGACCTCGAGGGGCTCACGGCGCCCGATGTCCTCGAACTCGTCACGCGGCGCTCCGGCCGTGCTGCCGGTCCGGAGGAGCTGACCTCGCTCATGACTCGTTCGGGGGGGAACCCACTGCACATCGAGGAGCTTGTGTACGCCGACGAGCCTGGGGTGCCCCGCCACCTCCACGACCTGCTGCTCCGACACGTCGAGAAGCTGTCGGCACCCTCGGCGCTGCTCGCCCGCCTGGCCGCCGCGGGCGGCAGCCACATCGACCTCGAGCTCCTTCAGGAAGCGTCCGGCCTCACGTCGGGGCCGTTCGCGGAGGCGATGCACGAGATGCTCGAGAGCAACGTCGTCGTCCGTCGGGGGCAGCTCTTCACCTTCCGCCACGCACTGCTTCGCGAGGCCATCCACGACGACGCGCTGCCGACCGAGCTCGGCGCGATGCACGCCGCCTACGCGCAGGCCCTACGCGGCCGGGTCGAGTCAGGCTCGACCGAGCATCGCTGGCAGTACGGAGCTGCCCTGGCCCTGCATGCCGAAAGAGCGCAGGACTGGCCGCTCGCACTGGAGGCCGCGGTTTGGGCCGCCGCGGCCGGCAAGCAGTACGGCGCGGCCGCGGCCGCCGACCACTTCGAACGCGCTCTCGAACTCTGGGGACGGGTGCCCGACGCCCGCACGCGAACTGGCCTCGAGAAGGCAGACCTCGCGCGGCTCGCCGCTCATGTCCTGGCCAACGAGCACATGCCAGAGCGGGTGCACGACCTGCTGCGGCAAGCAGTCCTCCTGCTCGAGCCCGACGGCGACCCCCTGGCAGCGAGTCGGGTGCACACCGAGATCGGTGGCGGATGGGTCGACGTTCCGGGTCTCATGAGTCGTGAGGAGGCCCTCGACCGGGCTGTCGCCCTGGCCGGCGACGTCCCCTCCCGCGAGCTCGCGGAGGCTCTTCTTGCGTCCTGCTTCCACGGATGCCGTGTCGGCCGTTACACCGAAGCGCTCGACTTCGCGCGGCGAGCGCTCGACGTCGCTCACGCCATAGAGGCCGACGACCTCGTGTGCGAGGCGCTGTGGGAGCAGTCCGAGCCGCTCTGGAACCTCGGTAGCTGCGGCGCCGCGCTCGATGTCCTCCGGCAGGCCGTGCGCGTGGCCGGACGGGCCGACGAGCTCGGGATCGACCTCGAGGCCTCCGGCGAGCTCGCGTATTTGCTCGCGCTGCACGGTTCCTTCGACGACGCGGTCCGCCTCGCCCGCCAGGTCCGCGAGAGAGCGGCGCGAGCCGGACTGGCGCGCTATGTCTCGCTCGGCGCTGAGCAGGAGGTGGAGGTCCTCGTGGCCCGTGGCCGTGTCGCCGAGGCGAACGAGCTGTTCGAAGCCTTTTGCGTGCCGGCGGGACTCACGGTGAGGGACCGACGGACCCGGTGCATGATGCTGCTGGCCCGCGGGGACGCACGGGGCGCCCTTGCAACGCAGCACGACGCCTTCGAGGACCTCACCCACGCCGCCGACCTCGACCTCGCGCCGAGCCTCATCGAGATCTGTGAGCAGCTGCCCGACCCGCGCCGGGCGGCCGCCGTTGCCGGCCGGCTGATGAGCGCGGTCGCGGAAAGAGACTCCCCCCTCGAGCATGCCCTCGCCGCGGCCTGGGGCTACCGGGCCATCCTCGTCGGCATCGGTTCCCACCCACCTCCCGCTGCCGAGCTCGTCGAGGCGGCCCGATGGTCACTCGCTCGGGCGACGAGGCTCAGCTCGGCCGACTGGAGCGAGACCTGGTTCGGGTTGCACCTGCGGATGGCCGAGGGCTTCGACGCGCGGGTGCGCGGACGATCCGGCATACGAGCCTGGCAGGGTGCGGTCGAGCTCGCTCCGCGCTTCGGCCGATACACGGCACTGCGTCCTCGCCTCGAGCTGGCCAGGGCCCAGCTCGAGCACGGCGAGCGTGATGCCGGCAAGGACCTGCTGGCTGCCGTCTGGTCCGAGGCGCGGACGATGGGCGCGACCTGGCTCGACGGGCAGGCGGCCCTGGCCGCGAGACGCTTCCGCGTGCCTCTTCCGACCCAGGCGACGGCGCCGGGTCCCCTCGATCGCCTCACCGCTCGAGAGCACGAGGTGCTCGCCCTCGTCGCCCAGGGGGTGACGAACCGGGGGATCGCCGAGGCACTGTTCATCACGGAGAAGACGGCGGGCACACATGTGAGCAACGTGCTCGCCAAGCTCGAGGTCCGCAACCGCGGCGAGGCAGCCGCCTTCGCCCACTCTGCCGGGCACACGCCCGAGGGCTGAGTCCGCAAGCCGGACCGCGTGAACCGACGGGCTGACCTTGGGCCCCCTTCCGACCGGAATGACCCGGGGAGGACGACGACGAGGTCAGGGACATCTCCCGATGTGCTCGGTCACGACAGGGGGCGAGAGTGAGCGTGCGGCGGAGGGACCGCCGCACGCTTCACCGAGGAGCGGCTGTGCACCTCTGAGGTGAAGCCTCGATGCCCTAGCGGCACCGGGTCGAAAGGGAGGAACCCTGATGAACATCACAGCGTCACGGCGTACAAGATGGTCGTTGACCGCGCTCACCCTCGGCGCCCTACTGGTCGCAGCGCCTGCTGCGGCCTCCACAGCGGGGTCCGGCACCTCACGGCCTCACTCAAGGGTCCCCGCGGCCGTCGTCACGGACTGGAACCGCATCATGTTTCGCACGTTCGCCGAGCGATCCGTGCCCGTGTCCGCCCAAGGGCTTCAGGCCGGCTTCGTCGGCGCCGCGGTCTTCGATGCGGTGGCGACGGTCGAAGGCCGGGACCGGCCCTACCTCGACCAGGAGCCGGCCGCACGCGGGGCCTCGGTGCAGGCCGCTGCAGCAACTGCGGCGTACCGCGTCCTCGTCGCACTCGGCCCCGACACCACGGGTTCGCTTCGCGCCGACTACGACGCGTGGCTCGCACACGTGACCGACGCCACCTCGAGAGCCGCAGGCGTGAGGGTGGGGGACAACGCCGCCGACACACTGCTGGCCGCGCGGGTCGGAGACGGGCGCGACGCGCCCATCACCCTCGTCACCACCCCGGGGCCGGGTGTCTGGGACCCGCCCCCCACGGGGATGGTGACCCCATGGCTCGGCTTCGTGACGCCGATGGTGCTTCCCACCGCGACCTCGATCCACCTCTCGGGACCACGTTCGCTCACGAGCAGGGCCTACGCCGCGGAGTTCGACGAGGTTCGACGGATGGGAGCCAAGACGGGATCGGATCGGACGACGGCACAGACACAGCTCGCACTCTTCTTCAACGACAACGCCGTTCGTCAGTACAACGTGGCGCTCGCGGACCGGCTGACCCGGCACTCGGCATCGGCGGCCGATGCTGCTCGGGCATTCGGGCTGCTCAACCTCTCCACGGCCGACGCCCTCATCACCTGCTGGCGGTCCAAGTACGACGTGCACAGCTGGAGGCCGATGCAGGCCATTCAGCGAGCCGACACCGACGGCAACGCTGCGACCACAGCGCAGACGGCATGGGAACCCCTCGTGCCGAACCCGCCGTACAGCGAGTATGCCAGCGGGCATGCCTGCATCACCGGGGCCTTCAGCGAGACCATGGCCAGCTTGTACGGGGCGGACCGGATCGACGCGACGATCGTGTCGGCGGTCACGAACACCAGCAGGCACTACGCCGCGGCGGCCGCGCTCACCCGTGACACCAAGAACGCACGCATCTGGCTCGGACTGCACTTCCGCAAGGCCATGGACGACGGCAACCGCATCGGACGCGAGGTCGTCGACTACGTCGTCGACCGCGTGCTCGAGCACCGGACGCATCGTGATCGACAGGGCGACGACGACTGAGGCAGCCGCGTGAGTGTCAACACCATGGCGAGGTCCGATGGCCCGGTGTCCGGGCTGTCGGGCCTCAGGCGGCGCGGCGGGCCCGCGCACCCTCGCGGATGACGGCGCCGGACCCGATGATCTCGTCGCTCTCGATGCGGGCGCCGTCCCAGACGTGGGCGTGGGCGCCGATCTTGACGCGGTCGCCGACCTTGGCACCCCGCCCGACGACGGCGCCTGGCCCGACGTGGACACTTGCGCCGATGACGGCTCCGGCGTGCACGACGGCCCCGCCGTCGATCCAGGTCCCGATGCCGATCCTGGCTCCGGCCCCGACCTTGGCGTCGCGGTCCACGTAGGCCGACCGGCCGATGGATGCGGTCTGGTCCACGAAGGCGCGGGACTCGACGAGCCCTCCGCCGTTGGCGTGGCGGGCGTACTTCAGCAGGGCACCGCTGTCGGCCTCGAACTCTTCGTACTTCTTGCGCGTCATGTCGCACCTCTCCCACCCCGAAGGGACGCTTGGGTCATTTCTGACACTCGTTGAACGAGCGAGCCCGTGCGAGTGTTCCGCAGGCGATGCGGTCTCAGGGATGTCAGGGTCGCCGACGAGACGCCGCGTCTCGAGCGCGAGCGCGAGCGCGATCGGCTCGTCTGGGAGCGCGACTGACCCAGCTGACTCAGCTGCCGGGCCACTCACCGGTCCAGCGCTCGAACGCGCGGGCCCCGCCCCGGTCGACGAGGGCCTTCACGGCGGCGAAGATCGCGCCCTGGATGGCCGCCGCGACGAGGATCTCCTTCATGTCGTACTCCGACTGGAGCGCGGACGGGGCATCGGCTCCCTCACTGGCCGAGGCGCGCTTCCACACCTGTTTGAACACCTGCGCCGAGACGACACCGGCGACGATGCTGCCGACGAGACCGATCGGGCGGTACAGGATCTTGGCCGGCGTGCTGGCCTTCTTCTCACGTGCCATCGTCAGCTCTTCCTTTGCTGGAGTGGTGGGTGTGCTCGGCTCCGCGGGGTCTTTCGCCCTCCTGGGAGTCGTCGCCGTCGCCGTCCGAGCCGCCCTGCGTCAGACGCAGCTCTCGGCCGCGCTCGATCTCGTCGGCGTCCTTCGCCTCGTTCTTCTCGATCTTCGTCGTGTCGCGATGGTCGAGCTGGATGCTCTCCTCGGCCACGATCCCGGCCTGCAGCTCCCGACCGCGCTCGAGCTCGGCATCGAGCTCGGCGCCGAAGAGCAGCGCGATGTTGGTGATCCACAGCCACAGCAGGAAGATGACGACGCCGGCGAGCGCGCCGTACGTCTTGTTGTAGCTGCCGAAGTGGCTGACGTAGAACCCGAAGCCGGCCGAGGCGAGGATCCAGATGACGATCGCGAGCACCGCGCCGACGCTGACCCAGCGGAACTTCGGCTGCTTCACGTTCGGTGTGGCCCAGTAGAGGATCGCGATGATGAGGATGACGACCGCGAGCATGACCGGCCACTTGGCGATGTTCCAGACCAGGACGGCCGTGCTGCCGAGTCCGATTGCGCTGCCGACGGATTCGGCGACCGGTCCGGTCAGGACGAGTGCGAGCGCGACCAGCGCCACGAGGATGATCGCGATGAGCGTCACGAGCAGCATCGCGGGGCGCATCTTCCAGAACGGGCGACCCTCGCGCACCTCGTAGATCCGGTTCATCGCCCGACCGAACGAGTTGACGTAGCCGGATGCGGACCAGAGCGCAGAGGCGAGGCCGACGAGGAAGAGCAGGCCCGAGCCGGAGGCGGTGCTCAGCGACGTGAGGATCGGCTCGACGGTGCTCGCGGCGCCACCTGCTCCGACGTCGTTGAGCAGCGACGTCAGGGTCGTCACGGTCTGCTGGCTCTGCCCGACGAGGCCGAGGAGCGACAGGAGCGCGATGACGGCGGGGAAGAGGGCGAGCACGGCGTAGTAGGTCAGCGCCGCCGCGAGGTCGGTGCACTCGTCCTTGGAGAACTCCCGCACGGTGCGCCGCAGCACGTAGCGCCACGCCGGCTTCTTCATGTCGTCGGGAGACTCCGGCTTGCCGCTCGCGTCGGTGTCCTCGACGTCTCCGGTATGCCGCTGCGCCCGTGACGCGTCGGTGTCGGCGTCGTGACGGGTCTGGGTGGTCATCGTCGCCGCCGCATGACCAGGACGGTCCCGACCGTCGTGAGTGTCACTGCCAGCACGGCCGCTGTCACCTCAGTGGTCGGCCGGCCACGGTGGTCCGTCGCGGCAGAACGCAGGCGCTTGGCCTGCTGCGACACGGCGGCACGACCGTGGGCGGCCTGACGCCTTGCCTGCTCCTTGACGTCGAGACGGGAGGCGAGCTCGTCCACCGTCGCCTCGAGCTCGGTGCGGGTGGCCTTGAGGTCGGACTCGATCTGGTCGACCGAACGGCTCTGGTCAGACGCGGCCATGGTGGGCCCCTTCCTTGAGGCTCTCGACGTCCTGCTTGACGCTCTCGACGGTGCGCTCGACGGGGGGCGCGACCTGCGAGGCCTTCTTCTTGGCGACGAGGGCGAGGATGCCGGCCACGACGAAGAGCGCCACCGCGACGATGAGGGCGGCGAGCCAGGCGGGGACCACGAGTGCCAGGGCGATGATGACGCACGCGATAAGGGCGCCCACCCCGTAGAGCGCCACGACGCCCGCGCCGCCGAACAGCCCGACCGAGGTGCCGGCGCTCTTGGCGCTCTGCTGCAGCTCGGCCTTCGCGAGCTGGAGCTCACCCCTGACGAGGGTGGACATCTGCGTGGAGAGCTGTGCGATCAGCTGTCCGGTGGTCGCATCAGCTGGTGCTGGGGCGCTGGTCTCTGGGGTCGTGCTGGCCATGGGGCCTCCTGGTGCTGGTGGTTCCGGATTTACTCGCGCGCCGGGTCTGTCTGCGCTGACAGGGCGGAACGTCGCTCACCGTCACCTACCCCCGGCACGCAGCCACCGAACGACCCGGGAGCCGAACCGGGCTCGCGGTGGCCTCAGCCTCGGGCGAGTGACTTCACCGTGTCGCGGGCCTGCTCGAGCATCTCAGCGAACGTGCCTGTGCTCGTCGCCGCCCAGGTCTCGAG
>JBDSSS010000203.1:0-5966 GCA_039928615.1 Terracoccus sp.
CTTCTACACGCACGGCCTGAGCGACGAGGAGCGTCAGCGTCTCGGGGCTCTGCCCACCGGCCGCGGGGTGCTGGGTCTGCTGATCCGCGACCCTCGCCCGCGACGGCTCCACGACCTCACCAGCCACCCCGACTCGGCAGGCTTTCCCGAGCACCACCCCGCCATGCGCACCTTCCTCGGCGTGCCGCTCCGCCTGCGTCAGCACGTCTTCGGGAACCTCTACCTCACGGAGAAGCTGGACGGGTCCGACTTCACCGACGACGACGAGGCCCTCGTCGTCTCGCTCGCCGCGGCTGCCGCCGTCGCGATCGACAACGCGAGACTCTACGAGCGCAGCCTGTCTCGGCAGCGCTGGTCGCAGGCGACGAGTGAGCTCGCCCAGTCCTTGCTCGAGGCCGACGACGAGGAGGCATCACTCGAGCTGATGGTGGGACGGGTCCTCGAGAGCAGCGCCGCCCGGTCCGTCGCCGTCGCCGTACCCGATACTGCCGGACGGCTCGAGGTGCGGGCCGTGGCGCGGCTCGTTGCGGCTGACAACGGTGGCCACGCCCCCCGGGGGACCCTGCTGCTCGGGTCGTGCTGGGACGACGCACTCAGTATGCGGCAGCCAGTCCTCCACGTGCCCGGGGACGCCCCCGACCCAAGCACACGGCCTGCCCTCGAGGCCCGACGGCTGCTCGATCTCGACGACGAGGCTCCGGTCGCCGTCGTGCCGCTCGCCGCCGGACCCTTGTCGGTCGGACTGCTGCTCACGGGTTGGGGGCCGGGGGAGGAGCGAGTGGCCCAGGACTCCCTTCCCGACCAGGTCGCCTTCGCCCTGCAGGCGGGAGTCGCGTTGACGGCAGCGCGGTCGCAGGTCGACCGCGCCCGGATCGCCATCCTCGAGGACCGCGAGCGCATTGCCCGCGACATGCACGACAACGTCGTCCAACGGCTGTTTGCGACCGGGCTGTCCCTCCAGTCGACCACCCCCCTCGCCCAGCACCCGGTGGTGCACTCCCGGCTCAACGCCGCCGTGACCGAGCTCGACACCGCGATCACGGAGATCCGACAGGCGATCTTCGGGCTGCACACGCCCCACCCCTCGACCGCCGTCCCGGCTCGAGTCGCCGAGATTGCCCAGTCGTATGCCGTGAGCCTGGGCTTTGCGCCCCGGGTCACCATCGAGGGGACCTGGCCGCCCACCTTGGCGCCACTGGTGAGCGCTGACGTCGAGTCGGTCGTGCGTGAGGGGTTGGCCAACGTCGCGCGTCACGCCCGCGCCTCGTCGGCCTGGGTCAGGGTGTCGGTCGGGCAAGCCGTCGAGGTCGATGTCGTCGACGACGGCGTGGGCATGGAGGGGCACCAGCCTCGCAGCGGCCTGGTCAACCTGCATGCACGCGCCGAGGCCGCAGGGGGGAGCCTGCTTGTCGAGCCCGGCGAGCATGGCGGCACGCGACTGTGTTGGCAGGTGCCCGCGCCGTTGAGGGACGACGACAGGAGCAACCGATGAGCATCAGGGTCTTCGTCCTGGACGACCACGAGATCGTGCGACGGGGGCTGCGGGACCTCATCGAGGCCAGCGGCGACCTTGTCCTCGTGGGGGAGTCCGGGTCTGCCGTCGAGGCGACGCGGCGCATCCCCGCCCTGCGTCCGGACGTGGCCGTCCTCGACGCGCGACTGCCCGACGGGTCGGGCATCGACGTCTGCCGCGACATCCGGTCGGTCGACCCGAGCATCCGTGTGCTCATCCTCACTTCCTACGACGATGAGCAGGCCCTCGTCGCATCGGTGCTCGCTGGGGCGTCCGGATATCTGCTCAAGGCGCTGTCGGGGGAAGGCATCGTCGAGGCCATCCACCGAGTCGCCAGCGGCGAGGCCCTGGCCGATCAACCAGAGGTAGGAGCCCTACGGGCCGGTTGGTCCTCGCGCGCCGAGACCGATCCCAGGCTGCGGTCCCTGTCTCCGACCGAGCGCCGCATCCTCGACCTCATCGCCGACGGGCTGACGAACCGGCAGATCGGCGAGCACCTGGGCCTTGCCGAGAAGACGGTGAAGAACTACGTCTCCACGGTGCTGGCGAAGATGGGCATGGAGCGCCGAACCCAGGCCGCGGTGTATGCCGCCACCCACCCAAGGGCCAAGCCCCCGCACGGTGGGTGAGGCCCTGCTGCTCAGGCCCCTCAGCGGGTGTCAGCGGTAGCCGTACCCCCCTCGGCGAGCACGGCCTCCCGCCCGGCCTGCAGGCGGACGACGGGGATGCGGGCGGGCGAGCAGGAGAGGTAGTCGATGCCGGCCGCGTGAAAGAACGCCGTGGACCGTGGGTCACCGGCGTGCTCGCCGCATGCCCCGAGACCCAGATCGGGCCGCGCGCGACGCCCGTCGATGGCGGCCAGACGCACGAGCGCCCCGACCCCGACCTCATCGATGGTCTCGAAGGGGTTCGTCGTGAGGATGCCCGCCTGGCGATAGGCGGTGAGGAACCCGCCCTCGGCGTCGTCGCGCGACATGCCCCAGCTCGTCTGGGTCAGGTCGTTCGTGCCGAACGAGAAGAAGTCTGCCTCGCCGGCGAGCGACGCGGCCGTGAGTGCAGCCCTGGGCAGCTCGACCATGACCCCGACGGGCAGGTGCAGCTCGGTGCCGTGGGCCTGCGCCACCTCGGCCATGACGCGATCGATGCGCTCCCGCGCCACGACGAGCTCCGCGACGTCGGCGACGAGCGGCACCATGAGCTCGGGGCTGACCCTGCGGCCCTCCGCACGCAGCTGAAGGGTCGCCTCGGCCAGCGCGCGCACCTGCACGTCGATGATCTGAGGCAGCACGGTCAGCAGGCGCACGCCGCGCAGCCCGAGCATCGGGTTGGACTCGTGCCAGCGGCGCACCGCAGCGAGGCGGCGTGTCGTGTCGGGGTCCTCGGTGCCGCGCTCCGCCTCGAGCGCGGCGTGGACCGACAGCTCGACGAGATCGGGCAGGAACTCGTGCAACGGTGGATCGAGCAATCGAACGACGACGGGCAACCCCTCCATCTCGACGAGCAACTCGCTGAGCTCGCGCAGGGCAAGCTCCTCGATCTGTTGGAGCGCTCCCTCGCGGTCGTTGTCGAGCACGACCCGCTCCACAAGCTGCCGACGTGAGCCGAGCAGCATGTGTTCGGTACGGCACAGCCCTATGCCCTCGGCACCGAATCGCCTTGCTGTCCGTGCTTCCTCGGGGATCTCGGCGTTGGCGAGAACCTTGAGGCGCCGTCGTTTGTCAGCGTGAGAGAGCAGGCACAGCACGGCGCTGACCACGGGGTCGGCGTCCGACGGCGCATCACCCTGGATTGCCGTCGCGACGGCGCTCTGCTCGATGTCGCGTTGCCCCGCGAAGACGTCGCCGGTCGTTCCGTCCACCGACAGGAGCGACCCCTCCTGCAGCACCCGCCCACTGGGGAAGGTCGCGGTGCGGTTACGGAGGTCGACGACGAGTCCCTCGACGCCGGTCACGCAGGTGCGGCCGAGCCCGCGCGCGACCACCGCCGCGTGAGACGTGAGGCCACCCCGGGCCGTGACCACGGCTTGGGCCGCGACGAGACCGCCGAAGTCGTCGGGACTGGTCTCGGGTCGAACCAACACGACGCGGTGGCCCAGGGCGGCGCGCGCGACGGCGGTGGCGGCGTCAAGGACGAGCCGGCCGGTTGCGGCGCCCGGGCTCGCGGCGAGACCGTGGGCCAAGGTCGAGGCCGACGTGTCGCGGATGAAGGTCGGATGGAGAAGGGTCTGCAGCTGCGTGCCGTCGACGCGGGTCAGCGCCTCGTCGAGGTCGATGACCCCGTCGTCGACGAGGGCCGAAGCGATGCGGAAGGCGGCTGCCGGGCTGCGCTTGCCGAGCCGGGTCTGGAGGATCCACAGCCGGCCCCGCTCGACCGTGAACTCGACGTCACAAAGGTCGCGGTAGTGCGCCTCCAAGGTGCGCAGGTGCTCGCTCAGCTGCCGGTGCAGCTCGGGGTCCCGTCGCTGGAGCTCGGACAGGTCGAGCGGGCTGCGTACGCCGCTGACGACGTCCTCACCCTGGGCGTCCGGCAGGTAGTCGCCGAAGGCGCCGGGAGCGCCGCTCACGGGATCGCGGGTGAAGCAGACCCCGCTTCCGGAGTCCTCTCCTCGGTTGCCGAAGACCATCTGCACGACGTTGACGGCGGTACCCAGGTCGTCGGCGATGCGCTCGTGGCGTCGATAGAGGCGGGCCCGGTCGCCGTTCCAGGACCTGAAGACGGCGAGCACGGCCGCGTGCAGCTGCTCCCGCCCGTCCTGCGGCACGTCGTGGCTCGTCTGGTCGCGGATGACCCCACGGAAGCTGTGCGTGAGCAGCTCGAGACCGTGTGCGTCGAGCTCTGCGTCCGTCTCCACGCCGGTGGCACGTCGCATCGCCGTCAGCTGGTCGTCGAAGAGCCGTCCGTCGACGCCGAGGACGGTGCGGCCGTACATCTGGGCCAACCGGCGGTAGCAGTCCCAGGCGAAGTGCGCCTCGCCGCGTCGTGCCAGGGTGGTCGCGACCTCATCGGTCATGCCGATGTCGAGGATGGTCTCCATCATGCCGGGCATGGAGAATCGGGCTCCCGAGCGCACGGAGAGCAGGAGCGGGCTCAGTGGATCGCCGAGCCGAAGGCCGGTGCGCTCCTCGAGCGCCACCAGCTCCTCCTCGACGCGGCTCCACAGGCCGTCGGGCTCGCCGCCGCTCGTCAGGTAGGCGCGGCAGGCCTCGGTGGTGATGATGAAGCCCGGCGGCACCGGCAGTCCGAGCCGGGTCATCTCCGCCAGCCCCGCGCCCTTTCCCCCGAGGAGCCCGGCCATCGACCGGTCTCCGTCGTGCAGCTCGACGACGAGAGGCTCGCTCGTCGTCCTCTCGATGACGCTCATGGCTCCTCCGATCGGGTGCAACAGGTCGGGGCGAACCGTCTGGTGGCCTCGCCTCCCTGCACTCCCTGCATCATCGGTCGACGAGGCACGCAACGAACAGGGCCGATGGTCCTGCTGCGGGATGACAGACGACGCGTCGCCGGGACTGACCGTCACGATCACCGGCGCACTTCGGACGAGCTGACCTGCCTCGTGTCGTCGCGGGCCGGCAATCAGCGCGACACGCCACCGACCCGGGCTCGACCCACCGTGGGCGTGCCCACGTCAGGTTGCCTGTCGTCCTCATGATTCTCGCCGACAGGGGACCAAGGTCCCTGTCCATCGAGCTGTTGCCCTGCGACTCTTGAGTTCGCAGTTGGGTCGCAAAGCGGCCCGCGGCGACGCCGACGACGTGATGACACGGTGGGCCCGTCCCGGCTGGACGAGGGAGCAAAGTGAGGTGGGACAGCATGGTTGACAAGGACACCGGCTCGGTGGTCGTCGGGATCGATGGGACTGCTGGCAGCGCGGGAGCGTTGCGGTACGCGGTGCAGCAGGCAAGGCAGCGGCACCGTCACCTGCGTCTGGTGCATGCGCGGCCTCGGTACGAGGGGACGTCACCGATTGACCCCTACCTCAGAGAACAGATCGAGGAAACGGGTCGGAGCTTGTTGAGCGCGGCCCGAGATCAGGCCGAGAAGATGGCGCCGGACCTGACGATCACGACCGTGCTCGAGAGCGGATCCCGGGTCGCCGTGCTGACGCGCGTCGCGGACGGTGGCGAGCTGTTGGTGCTCGGGCGGGAGACCCGGAAAGGCTTCGATCGCCTGCTGTTCGGGGCGACCACGGCAGCGGTGGCTGCCCGGGCCACCGTGCCGACGGCCGTGGTCCCCGACAGCTGGCGACCAAAGCCATGCGCCGGCCGCATTGTCGTCGGTCTGCGCGCTGCCGAGCATTCCGCTGAGCTCTTGGAGGCGGCTATTGCCCACGCCGCCGCTTCCGGTGCGAGCCTCGAGGTGGTGCACGCCTGGGAGCTACCCGACGCATACAACAACATCATCGAGGCACGCACCCACGACGCATACTGGGTGCACCAAGGAACGCGGCTCGTGG
>JBDSSS010000204.1:0-17269 GCA_039928615.1 Terracoccus sp.
CCGTTTTCGTCGCCCCGGCTACCAAAGATGCGGGCGTATGCCGCTCAGCCGCCATTTTGGTCGCCCCGGCTACCAAAGATGCGGGCGTATGCCGCTCAGCCGCCGTTTTCATCGCCCCGGCTACCAAAGATGCGGGCGTATGCCGCTCAGCCACCGTTTTCGTCGCCCGGGCTACGAAACGTGCGGGCGGGGTGTCGGACGGGGGCCGTGTCGGCGGTGTCTGCGACGGTGGGGCCATGGACCAGACGGCGCTCATCCTCGGTGTGCTCATCGGCGGCGTGCTCGGCGCCCTGCTCGCCTGGCTGTGGGCCCGGTCCTCGCTGCTGGCCCGCGCGGCCGGCGCCGAGGCCGAGCGCGACGTGCTGCGGCTCCGCGTCGGCGACCTCGAGGTGGCCCGCGACGACGACGACGCCACGGCCGCCCTGCTCGCGCCGCTGCGGGACACCATCGGCCGGGTCGAGCAGCAGGTGGGGGCGCTCGAGCGCGACCGGGTGCAGCAGTTCGGCCAGCTCGGCGAGCGGCTCACCGCCGTCAGCCGCTCGACGGAGTCACTGCGCACCGAGACGGCGACGCTCGCGAGCGCCCTCAACTCCTCGACCGTGCGTGGCGCGTGGGGCGAGGTGCAGCTGCGACGCGTCCTGGAGCTGTCGGGTCTGCTCGCGCGCTGCGACTTCGACGAGCAGGTCACCAGGGTCACCCGCCACGGGGCGACCGTCCGGCCCGACGCCGTGATCAACCTGCCGGGCGGGCGACACGTCGTCGTCGACAGCAAGGCCCCGATGGCCCACTTCCTCCAGGCGCACGGCGAGACCGTGACCGAGGTCGAGCGCACCGAGCTGCTCGCCGCCCACGCGACCTCGCTGCGCCGCCACGTCGAGAGCCTCGCCGCCAAGGGCTACTGGACCGCGTTCACCCGCTCCCCCGAGGTCGTCATCTGCTTCGTCCCCGGCGAGTCCATTCTCGCGACCGCCCTCGCCGACGACCCGGGCCTCTACGAGCACGCGCTCTCGCGCAAGGTCGTGCTCGCCTCGCCGGGCACCCTCTTCGCCGTGCTCCGCACGATCGGCGCGATCTGGCAGCAGGACGCCGTCGAGCAGAACGCCCGGGAGCTGCTCGCCCTCGGCCAGGACCTCTACGCCCGCCTCGGCACCCTCGGTGGGCACGTGACGGGGATGGGTCAGTCGCTCGCCCGGTCGGTCGAGCACTACAACCGGTTCGTCGGGACGCTCGAGTCGCGGGTGCTCGTCACCGCCCGGCGCATGCACGAGCTCCAGCTCACCACCCAGGCCCCGGTGGCGGTCGTGCCCGTCGAGGTCGCGCCCCGCTCCCTCAGCGCGGCCGAGCTGCTCGACGCCGAGGACGCGACCGGCCGGGAGTCACGGGACGAGCGCTACCTCGCGCAGGAGACCTCGCTCTCCACCGGCGCCGACGACGCCCGCCACACCGGCACCGGTGGCGTCGCGGGCTGAGGTGCCCGGAGCGGAGTCGCGCCGCGAGCCCTAGTGCAACGAGCCGGACTCCTCGAAGGCGCCGTCGTGGCGCACCTCGCCGACCTCCTGGCCCGACCGCTTCTTCATGTCGCGCCGCAGCTCGCTCGGCAGCGAGAAGAGGAGGGACTCCTCGGCCGCGACGACCGGGCGCACGTCGTCGTAGCCGCGCTCGGCCAGCCAGGTCAGCACGTCGCGGACGAGCACCTCGGGGACGCTCGCGCCGGAGGTGACCCCGACGGTGCTGACGCCCTCGAGCCAAGCCTCGTCGATCTCGTCGGCGAAGTCGACGAGATGCCCTGCGCGCGAGCCGTGCTCGAGCGCGACCTCGACGAGGCGGACCGAGTTGGAGGAGTTGCGCGAGCCGACGACGATCATCAGGTCGGTCTCCTGCGCCATCTCCTTGACGGCGAGCTGGCGGTTCTGGGTGGCGTAGCAGATGTCGTCGGACGGCGGGCTCTGCAGGGCGGGGAAGCGCTCCTTGAGCCGCTTGACGGTCTCCATCGTCTCGTCGACCGACAGGGTCGTCTGCGAGAGCCAGACGACCCGCTCGGGGTCGCGGACGGTGACGTTGTCGACGTCGTCGGGGCCGTCCACGAGCGTGATGTGCTCGGGCGCCTCGCCGGCCGTGCCGACGACCTCCTCGTGACCCTCGTGGCCGATGAGCAGGATGTCGAAGTCGTCGTCGGCGAAGCGCACGGCCTCGCGGTGGACCTTCGTCACGAGGGGGCAGGTCGCGTCGATCGTCTTGAGGCTGCGGGCCCGCGCCTCCTCGTGGACGACGGGGGCGACGCCGTGCGCCGAGAAGATGACGGTCGCGCCCTCGGGCACCTCGTCGGTCTCGTCGACGAAGATCGCGCCGCGCTTCTCGAGCGTGGTGACGACGTGCTTGTTGTGCACGATCTGCTTGCGCACGTAGACGGGGGCGCCGTAGAGGTCGAGTGCCTTCTCCACGGTGATGACGGCGCGGTCCACCCCGGCGCAGTAGCCCCGGGGGGCAGCGAGCAGGACCTTCTTGTCGGACGGCTTCACGGCAGGCTCGGTCATGGACCCATCGTACGTGGCGGTCGAGTGACACACCCCGACCACGGGTATGCCGCCCACCTCCGTGGGAGGCGCCCCCTATCGTTGCGCGGGTGAGCCTGACGAACCCGCTGCCGGAGCGGGCCGCCGACACCACGGCCGAGCAGCCGTGGCCCGTCCGGCTGCTCAGCCTCAAGATCTCGGCCTACGTCGAGAAGATGAGCCAGCTGTGGGTCGAGGGGCAGGTCGTGCAGTTCAACGCACGGGGCAACACCGCTTTCCTCACGCTGCGCGACCCCGACGTCGACATGTCGCTGTCGGTCTCCGTGCCGATGAACGCCGTCCGGGCGATGCCCACTCCCCTCTCCCAGGGCTCCCGGGTCGTGCTCCAGGCCAAGCCGACGTTCTGGACCAAGCGCGGCAGCCTCCAGCTCGAGGCCCGCCAGATCCGCCCCGTCGGCATCGGCGACCTGCTGGCCCGGGTCGAGATCCTCAAGCGGACCCTCGCCGCCGAGGGCGTCTTCGACGCCGACCGCAAGCGTCCGATCCCGTTCCTGCCCCACACCGTCGGCCTCATCACCGGCCGCAACTCGGCCGCCGAGCGCGACGTCGTCGAGAACGCCCGCCGCCGCTGGCCCGCCGTCCGCTTCGCGATCCGCGAGGTCGCCGTGCAGGGCACGAACGCCGTCACCGAGGTCGTCGCCGCGCTCCGCGAGCTCGATGCCGACCGCACCGTCGACGTCATCGTCATCGCCCGCGGCGGCGGCGCGGTCGAGGAGCTGCTCCCCTTCTCCAACGAGGCGATGGTCCGGGCCGTCGCCGAGGCGGTCACCCCGGTCATCAGCGCCATCGGCCACGAGGTCGACCAGCCGCTGCTCGACCTCGTCGCCGACTGGCGGGCCTCGACCCCCACGGACGCGGGCAAGAAGGTCGTCCCCGACGCCGCGCAGGAGCGGGCCATCGTCACCGGTGGCCGCGACCGCCTCCGGGCCAGCCTCGGCCGACGACTCGACGCCGAGCGGCACGGGCTCCGCTCACTCATCAGCCGGCCCGTCATGGCCGACCCCGCCGCCGTCGTCCTCGTCCACCGCGACGAGATCGCCGCCCTCCGCCGCCGCGCGTCGACCCGGGTCGAGTCGCGGCTGCACCGCGCCGCCGACGAGGTCGTCCACCTCCGCCGGCAGGTCACGGCCCTGTCCCCGCAGTCCACCCTCGAGCGGGGGTATGCCGTCGTCCAGCACCGCGACGGACGCGTCGTGATGGACCGCGACGACGTCGGCGCCGACGAGCTGCTGCGGGTCCGGGTGGCCCGCGGCGACTTCGGCGTGCGCCCGGTGACCGGCCCCGACAGCCCCCACCCCGACCTGACGAACGAGCCCGACGCGTGACCTCCGAGGAGACCCCGATGACCGATGCCACCACCGCTGCCGACGTCGCTCCCGACGCGACGGACTTCCCCGACGTCGCCGCCCTGCGCTACGAGCAGGCCCGCGAGGAGCTCGTCGCGATCGTCGGCCGGCTCGAGGCCGGCCAGGCCCCGCTCGAGGACTCGATGCAGCTCTGGCGCCGCGGCGAGGCGCTCGCCGCGCACTGCGCCGCCTGGCTCGACGGCGCCCAGACCGAGATCGAGGAGGCGACCCGCCCTCGGGCCGACGTCAGCGAGCGCGCCGGACGCAGTGGCCGAGCGGACCAGGCGGCGACGACGCACGCCGACGACGCCGTCTTCGACGAGGACGACTGAGCCTGGCTGCTCCTCGGCGTCCTCGGCGTCCTCAGGGAGAGGGCGTGACCGGCTTCAGCGCCGTGACGAGGGTGCGCAGCTCGTCCTCGCCCGCCGTCCCGCTCGCGACGATGGTCAGCCCGCCGGCGCCCGCGCCGCGCTCGACGTAGGCGGTCTGCGAGCCGTCGCCGGCGGCATACCGATCGAAGGCGCGCCCACCGACGTCGACGGTGCCCGCCGCAGGGGTGTCGTTGACCGACCGGGCGAGCCAACCGTCCGTGACGGCGACGGCTTGCTTCAGCGCGATGTCCTTGCCGGAGGGGGTCGCCCACACGGTCGTGAAGGTGGGGACCTTCTCCGTGCCGGGGGCGTAGGTGGCCACCGTGGGGACCCAGCCGTCGCCGAGCCCCGTCGGCAGCTCGACCGGCCAGCCGGTCTGCGAGGCGGTGAACTCCGCCTTGGAGAGGGCGTCGATGGCGGGGCGCTCGACCTGGTCGATCCGCGGGACGATCGCGAAGAGCGCGAGCACGAAGAGCCCGATGACGAGCAGCGAGCGCAGCAGGTTGGGCGTCGAGCCCATCGAGTAGGCGCTGCGCCGCGGCGGCGCACTGGGACCCTGCTCGGCGGCCTGCTCGGCGGCCGGCTCGGGAGCCTGCTGCGGAGCGGGCTCGGGAGCCTGCTCGGACGTCGGCGGAGTGCTCATCGCCCCATCGTCCCCGACGCGGAGGAGCGGTCCAAACCCGCCCCGGCCCACCGCTAGGCTGGCGCCGACCCGCTCAGCGCCGACGGAGGCCCTCGTGAAGAACCCCAGCAAGCCCGATCGCAACCTCGCCCTCGAGCTCGTCCGGGTCACGGAGGCCGCCGCGATGGCGGGAGGTCGCTGGGTCGGGCGCGGGGAGAAGAACACCGCCGACGGCGCGGCCGTCGAGGCGATGCGCGCGATGATCTCGACGGTGAGCATGCGCGGCATCGTCGTCATCGGCGAGGGCGAGAAGGACAACGCCCCGATGCTCTACAACGGTGAGCTCGTCGGCGACGGCACCGGCCCCGAGGTCGACGTCGCGGTCGACCCGATCGACGGCACGACGCTCACCGCGAAGGGGATGCCCAACGCGGTCGCGGTCATGGCGGTCGCCGACCGGGGCGCGATGTATGACCCGTCCGCCGTCTTCTACATGGACAAGCTCGCGACCGGGCCCGAGGCCGCCGACGTCGTCGACATCCGGCTCCCCGTCGCCGAGAACATCCGCCGGATCGCCAAGGCCAAGCACGAGACGAACGCCGACGTCACGGTCGTCATCCTCGACCGTCCCCGGCACCACGACCTCGCCGAGCAGGTCCGCGAGGCCGGCGCCCGGATCCGCTACATCGTCGACGGTGACGTCGCCGGAGCGGTCATGGCCGCGCGGCCCGACACCGGAGTCGACCTGCTGCTCGGGATCGGCGGCACACCCGAGGGGATCATCGCCGCCTGCGCGATCAAGTGCGTCGGCGGCGTCATCCAGGGCCGCCTCTGGCCCAAGGACGACGACGAGCGCCAGCGCGCCCTCGACGCCGGCCACGACCTCGACCGCGTGCTGTCGACGAACGACCTCGTCACGGGCGACTGCTTCTTCGTCGCGACCGGCATCACCGACGGCGAGCTGCTCCGGGGCGTGCGCTACGGCGCGCGGTCGGCCCGGACGAACTCCCTCGTGATGCGCTCGCGCAGCGGGACGATCCGCACGATCGACAGCCAGCACCGCTTCGACCGGCCCGGCTGGTTCGGCAGCACCGACATGATGGAGGACTGAGATGACCGAGGCTCCCGGCGCCCCCGCGACCCCCGGCCCGCGCGTCCTCGTCGTCGGTGAGGCACTCGTCGACGCCGTGACCCGGCCCGAGCAGGACGTCGTCGAGCACGTCGGCGGCAGTCCCGCCAACGTCGCCTTCGGGCTCGCCGCCCTCGACCACGACGTCGACCTCGCGACGTGGATCGCCACGGACGAGCGTGGCCGGAGGATCGAGGAGGTATGCCGCTCGAAGGGAGTCACCCTCACCCCCGGCTCGCAGGGCGCGCCCTTCACGTCGGTCGCGCACGCGACCCTCGACGGGTCCGGCGCCGCCAGCTACGTGTTCGACCTCGAGTGGCAGCTGGCCGCCGTGCCCGAGCTGTCCGCCTACGGTCACCTCCACACCGGCAGCATCGCCGCGGTCCTCGAGCCGGGCGGCGCAGCCGTCCGCGCGACGATGGCCGCCGCACGGCCGACCGCCACCGTCTCCTACGACCCCAACGCCCGACCCAGCCTGATGGGAGACGCGGCGCAGGCCCGGGCCCTCATCGAGGAGGGCATCGCCTCCTCCGACGTCGTCAAGCTGAGCGACGAGGACGTGGCGTGGCTCTGCCCCGGGCAGAGCATCGACGAGGCCCTCGACGGCTGGGGTGGTCTCGGCCCCGCCGTCCTCGTCGTCACCCGCGGCGGGGACGGGGCGACGGTGCGGGTCGTCTCGACGGGCGAGGAGGTCACCCTGCCCGCGCCCACCGTCGACGTCGTCGACACGGTCGGCGCCGGCGACTCCTTCATGGCGGGCCTCGTCTCCGGCCTGATCGACGCCGGGCTGCTCGGGGGGGCCGCGGCCCGGACCGCGCTCCACGCGGCGGCGCTGTCCGAGGTCATTCCGGCGGTCGAGCGGGCCCTCTCCACCGGCGCGCGCACCGTCGAGCGGGCGGGCGCCTTCGCGCCGACGCGCGACGACCTCGCCTGAGACACAGACCGGCTGGACCGGCCCGACCGGCTGGGCGGCATACTCCCGGCGGGCCCAGCGTCACACACCCCGAGGGGTGGGGCGCCGGGTTGCGACTGGGTCACGCCTTAGAGACAGGCGCTCAAGCCACTGGACCGACCCCCGACCAGCCGGTAGACATAGTGCAGAGGTTCCCCGGTGCGTGTACCGCGGGAAGCCGGAGGGAACCTGAACGCGCACGACTCAACGACGAGGAGCGACCCATGAGCGGTATCCCGAGAAGGGCTTTGATGGCTGGAGGTGCGGTCGTCGCGTCGGCGGCCCTGCTCTCCGGCTGCCTGCAGAACCCGAATGCCGGCGCCGGTGGCGAGGGGGGCAGCGGGACCGGTGGCGGTTTCGTCAGCAGTGGCTCCACCCCGAACGACAAGGTCGTCACGATCCTCGGAGCCTTCGGTGGTGACGAGGAGAAGAACTTCAACGCCTCGCTCGCCGACTTCCAGAAGAGCAGCGGCATCAAGATCCAGTACACGTCCGACGCGGACTTCACCACGACGATCAAGCAGAAGGTCAACTCGGGCGACTCGCCCGACATCGGCTTGTTCCCCCAGCCCGGCGGCCTGCTCGAGTTCGCGGCGCAGAAGAAGATCCAGCCGATCGACTCCTACCTCGACTACGACAAGCTGAGCACCACCCTCCTCCCCGGTTTCCTCGACGCGTCCCGCTACAAGGGCCGCGTCTACGGGGCGCCGATGCGCAACGCCGTCAAGAGCATCGTCTGGTACCCGAAGAAGGCCTACGAGGACGGCGGCTACTCCACGACGGAGCCGACGATCCAGGCCCTCGAGACCAACGTCGCCGACAAGATCATCGCCAAGGGCGTCACGCCGTGGTGCATCGGCTGGGAGTCCGACCAGGCCACCGGCTGGGTCGGCACCGACTGGGTGGAGGAGTACATGCTGCGCATGTACGGCCCCGACGTCTACGACGACTGGGTGGCACACCGGATCCCGTTCAACGACCCCAAGGTCGTCAAGGCCCTCGACGAGGTCGGCAAGATCCTCAAGGACCCCAAGCAGGTGCTCGGCGGGCCCAAGGGTGTGCTCAACACCGCATTCGGCGACGCGATGACCCCCGCCTTCTCCGACCCGCCCAAGTGCCTCCTGCACCGGCAGGGCAACTTCGCCACGACCTTCTACCCGAAGGACGTCCAGGCCGACCTCGACAACAACGTCGGGATCTTCGTCTTCCCGCCCTACGAGGGCGGCTTCAAGGGCCAGTCCATCGTCGGCGGCGGTGACCTCGCGGCCCTCTTCAACGGCAACGACCCCGACGCCAAGAAGGTGATGGACTTCATCACCTCCGACAAGTTCGGGGCGCCGTGGGCCAAGGCCGGCGGCTGGCTCTCGCCGCACAAGACCTTCGACCAGACCAACTACCCCAACGAGACCACCCGCAAGATCGCCCAGATCGCCAACGACGCGGACGTGCTCCGCTTCGACGGGTCGGACCTCATGCCCAAGGCCGTCGGGTCCGGCACGTTCTGGAGCGAGATGGTCAAGTGGGAGAACGGCCAGACGTCGCAGCAGACCGCTGACGCCATCGAAGCCTCCTGGCCCAAGTCATGACGACCGACACGAGCGCGGCGCCGTCGCGCATGCGGTCGCGGTCCGACGACGACGCGGAGCGCTCGCTCCGGCTCAACCCGGTCAAGGTGGCCATCGGCATCGTCGGCATGGTGCTCGTCGTGTGGCTGCTCGCGAACCTCTTCCTCGCGTTCGGCTACTACCCCGACAAGTTCGGCAGCAAGCTCGTCATCGGGCTGCTCGCCATCGTCGGTGGCGTGGGCGGGGCCGCGGCCCTGTTCTACTTCCTCAACATGTTCGTCGAGGGGCTGCCACGACGGCTGTCCGAGGGACTGATCCCCTACGCCTTCGTCCTGCCGGGGCTGGCCCTCGTTGGCCTGATGCTCATCTACCCGACGTTCCAGACGGTGAACTACTCGTTCGCCAACGCCGACAGCACGGCCTACGTCGGGCTCCAGAACTACAAGACGATCTTCGCCGACAGCGGGTTCTGGACGGCGATCGGCAACAACATCCTGTGGTTGCTCATCGTGCCCGCGATAGTCGTCGGCCTCGGCGTCATCGTCGCCGTGCTCGCCGACAAGCTCTCGGCGACGGGCGAGAAGGTCGCCAAGAGCCTGATCTTCCTGCCGATGGCGATCTCCTTCGTCGGCGCCTCGGCGATCTGGGGCCTCATCTACGCCTACAACAACCCCGGCCAGGCCCAGACCGGCCTGCTCAACGCCATCGTCGTCGGTCTCGGCGGCCAGCCGCAGACCTGGCTGGCGATCAGCACGGCCAAGCTCAACTCGATCCTGCTCATGGTCATCCTCATCTGGCTGCAGGTCGGCTTCGGCATGGTCCTGCTCAGCTCGGCCATCAAGGGCGTCCCAGAGGACACCGTCGAGGCCGCGCGCATCGACGGCGCCAGCGAGCTCCAGATCTTCTGGAAGGTGATCGTGCCGCAGATCCGCGGGACGATCATCACGGTCTTCGTGACGGTCTTCATCCTCGTGCTCAAGGTGTTCGACATCGTCTACGTCACGACGAACGGCGCCTACGGCACCGACGTCATCGCGAACCTCTTCTTCAACAAGCTGTTCGCAGCGAGCGAGGCGGGTCAGGCCACGGCCATCGTCGTCGTGCTCCTCGTCGCGGTGATCCCGCTCATCTGGTACCAGATCAAGCACTTCAAGGACGAGGAGGCCGGCCGATGAGCCGTTCACTGATGAAGGACGGCCGCCCCAGGAGTCCCTTCTCGATCGTCACCATGGCGGTGCTCGCCCTGCTCTGGACCCTGCCGACCATCGGCCTGCTCGTCACCTCGTTCCGCACGCGCACCGATGCGGCGACCTCGGGCTGGTGGACCGCGCTGTTCAACCCGTTCGGCGCCGACTGGACGACGAGCAACTACGTCGGGGCCTGGACCGGCTCCGACCTCAGCTCGGGGTTCATCAACAGCATCATCGTCGCGCTGCCGGCTACGGTGATCCCGATCATGTTCGCCGCCTTCGCGGCCTACGCGTTCACCTTCATGGACTTCCCCTTCAAGGAGTTCTTCTTCCTGCTCATCATCGCGGTCATGGTCGTGCCCATCCAGGTCGCGTTCCAGCCGATGCTCAACGTCCTCGGACCGCGGGGGCTGGGGATCTCGGGTCAGTACATCGCGGTGTGGTTGCTGCACACCGGTTTCGGTATGCCGCTCGCGATCTACACGCTCCGCAACTACATGAGCACCCTGCCCCGCACGGTGGTCGAGTCGGCCAAGATCGACGGCTGCTCGCACTACCAGACCTTCTGGAGGCTCGTGTTCCCGATGTCCATCCCGGCCATCGCCGCGTTCGCGACCCTCCAGTTCCTGTGGGTCTGGAACGACCTGCTCATCGCCAAGCTGTTCCTCAGGAGCGACAACACGACGGTCATCGTCAAGCTCCAACAGCTGCTCGGCACGCAGGGCCAGGGCCAGGAGCTGCTGACCGCCGGTGCGTTCATCTCGATCGTCATCCCGATGATCGTGTTCTTCTCGCTCCAGCGCTTCATGATCCGCGGCATGACCTCCGGCGCCGTCAAGGGCTGATCCCTTCCCGGCCCGCGAGAGCAACCTCACCGCCAGTCCCCTCCCAGCCGTCACTAGGCTGGGAGGGGACTGACGTCTGTGGCGGTGGCAGGCGGCATACGTCAGTGCCGTGAGACCCCACCTGGATCGCAAGGAGCATGCCGTGGTCGACTTTGCCTACGAGGACCTGCTGCCGATCGGCGCCGACGAGACGCCCTTCCGGCTGCTGACGACCGAGGGCGTGAGGACCGTCGAGGGCCCGGGGGGCCGCACCTTCCTCGAGGTGTCACCGGAGGCGCTGCGACTGCTGACGGACACCGCGATGCACGACATCGCGCACTACCTGCGGCCCGCCCACCTCCAGCAGCTGCGCACCATCCTCGAGGACCCCGAGGCGAGCAACAACGACAAGTTCGTCGCGCTCGACCTGCTCAAGAACGCCAACATCGCGGCCGGCGGTGTTTTGCCGATGTGTCAGGACACGGGCACGGCGATTGTCATGGGCAAGCGGGGCCAGCACGTCCTCACCGAGGGCACCGACGAGCGCGCCATCAGCGAGGGCGTCCACGACGCCTACACCAGGCTCAACCTGCGCTACTCCCAGATGGCACCGCTGACGATGTGGGAGGAGAAGAACACCGGGTCCAACCTGCCGGCGCAGGTCGAGCTCTACGCCGACACCGCGCCCGGCCACGAGGCGGTCTACAAGTTCCTCTTCATGGCCAAGGGCGGCGGCTCGGCCAACAAGAGCTACCTCTACCAGGAGACGAAGTCGATCCTCAACGAGGAGGCGATGATGCGCTTCCTCGACGAGAAGCTCCGCTCCCTCGGGACTGCCGCGTGCCCGCCCTACCACCTCGCCATCGTCATCGGCGGAACCAGCGCCGAGTTCGCCCTGAAGACAGCGAAGTACGCGTCGGCGAAGTATCTCGACACGCTGCCCAAGCAGGGCTCGATGACGGCACACGGTTTCCGCGACACCGAGCTCGAGGAGAAGGTGCTCGAGCTGACCCGGCAGTTCGGCATCGGGGCACAGTTCGGCGGCAAGTACTTCTGCCACGACGTCCGCGTCGTGCGCCTCCCCCGTCACGGCGCCAGCCTCCCCGTCGCCATCGCCGTCTCGTGCTCTGCCGACCGGCAGGCGATCGGCAAGATCACCGCCGACGGGGTCTTCCTCGAGCAGCTCGAGACCGACCCGGCGCGCTTCCTGCCCGACGCGGGCGCCGTCGACCTCGGCGAGCACGAGGACGACGCGGTCGGCGTCAGCTCGACGAGCCGCAACGTCGTCGTCAAGGTCGACCTCACCGCCCCGATGGACGAGATCCTCGCCGAGCTGCGCCGCCACCCGGTCAAGACCCGCCTGTCGCTGACCGGCCCGCTCGTCGTCGCCCGCGACATCGCGCACGCGAAGATCAAGGAGCGACTCGATGCGGGCGAGCAGATGCCGCAGTACCTCAAGGACCACCCGGTCTACTACGCCGGACCGGCCAAGACGCCCGAGGGCATGCCGTCCGGCTCCTTCGGGCCCACGACCGCGGGGCGGATGGACTCCTACGTCGAGCAGTTCCAGGCCGCGGGTGGCTCGATGGTGATGCTCGCCAAGGGCAACCGCAGCCAGCAGGTCACCGACGCGTGCGACGCGCACGGCGGCTTCTACCTCGGCTCGATCGGTGGCCCGGCCGCCCGTCTCGCGCAGGACTGCATCCGGCACGTCGAGGTCCTCGAGTACGAGGAGCTCGGGATGGAGGCCGTCTGGAAGATCGACGTGGAGGACTTCCCGGCCTTCATCATCGTCGACGACAAGGGCAACGACTTCTTCGCCGAGGTCACCAGACCGATGGCGATGACGATCGAGAAGCGACCGGGACTGACATGAGCGAGGAGAGCACGATGGACGAGAAAGCCACTGCCACCAAGGGTTTCGAGGACCTGCTGGCCGCCAACCGATCCTTCGCCGACAGCTTCACGCTGTCGGGGTTCGACGGTGTCGCCCACCGCGGGGTCGCCCTCGTGACCTGCATGGACTCCCGCATCGACCCGTTGCGGATGCTCGGGCTCTCACCGGGCGACGCGAAGATCTTCCGCAACCCCGGTGGGCGGATCACCGACGCGGCCCTCGAGGCACTCGTGCTGGGCACGCACCTGCTCAACGTCGACCGCATCCTCGTCGTCCCGCACACCCGCTGCGCGATGGCGTCCAACACCGCCGAGGAGCTGCGTGAGAAGGTCGGGGCGAGCGCGGGCAGGGACGCGTCGTGGCAGAGCTTCCACGTCGTGACCGACCAGGTCCGGTCGCTGCGCGAGGACATCGCCAAGGTCCGCTCCCACCCGCTGATCCGCACGGGCACGCTCGTCGGCGGTTTCATCTACGACGTCGACAGCGGTCTGCTCAACCCCGTCCCGGGCATCGACTGACCCGCTGACGGTCGTGTGAAGGTGGGCACTCGACTGATGGTCGAGTGCCCACTTCCTCCCCGGTCAGGCAGCGCGGCGGCCGGCCAGGTGCGTGGCGCGGACGTGCTGGGCCACGGCGGCGGTGAGCACGAGACCGACGAGCGCCACCGTGACCCCGATCGGTGGGGCAGCGGCGGCGATGGCGAGCACGACCACCCCGACGCCCACCCCGACCCGTCGCTCCGGCACCGGTGATCCTGCGAGGGCGTGCATCGCCGTGACGCACCAGACGTAGACGGCCACGGCCCCGGCCAGGGCGAGACCGACCACCCGGGACGAGGTGTGCGCCTCCTCCTGCACGAGGTCGACCGCCGCCGCGAGCGCCGCCCCGGTGCCGGCGACCGAGGCGAAGACGAGGTAGTGGCCGTAGCCGGTCACGAAGGTGGCCCGGATGCCGCCGTTGAAGAGCGGCGCGTGGTCGCGGGTGAAGTAGAGCCACCACATCGACAGGACGAGGAGCAGGGCACCGACCATGAGGGCGACGAGGCCGAGCTCCGGGCCCCGGTCGAGCGCGCCCTGGACCGCCTGCACCGAGGCGAGGATCACCTCGCCGAGCACGATGATCGTGAGCAGCGCGTAGCGCTCGGCGATGTGGTGGGGGTGGAAGGGGGTGATGCCGCGACGTTCCGCGACGACCGGGACGAGCAGCTCGAGCACGACGAGGAGCAGGAAGCTGACGATGAGGGCCGCCCGGCCCTCGACGAGGAGCCGGCCGATCCAGAGCACCTGCACGACGGCGATGCCCACGGCATACCCGAGGGCGGTGGCGCGACCCTGCGGGTGCCCGGCTGCAGCGCGCAGCCACATCGCCACCATGGCGACGCGCATCACGGCGTAGCCGGTGACGACGAGAACCGACTGGCCCGAGGCGAAGAAGCCCGGGATCCCGGCGGCGAGCATCAGCGACCCGGCCATGATGGTGAAGGTGAGCAACCGGTAGGGCACGTCGTCGCAGTCGTAGGAGGAGGCGAACCACGTGTAGTTCATCCACGCCCACCAGATGGCGAAGAAGACCATGAGGAAGCCGACGAGGTCGCCGACGTGTCCCTCGGACAGGCCGTGGTGCCACTGCGCCGCGGCGCTGGCGATGGCGACGACGAAGACGAGGTCGAAGAAGAGCTCGAGCGGCGTGGCGGCCCGGTGCGGCTCGGCCGGGTCGCGGGCCGACATCCGTCGCACCAGCGGGACCGCCTGTTCGTGGCTCACCCGACGAGTCTGACAGCAGCGTCACCGGGGGTGGGGCGGCCGCCCGAAAACGCTCCCCGGCTGATGATCGCGGTCGGCGCGCCCCTACGGTGAGCGTATGCCGCAGCCGAGCGCGACCACCCGCCGCGACCCCGGTGGCGGGCGACTGCTCGTGGCGTCATCGGCCCTCTCGTGGGGCCTGCAGATCGCCGTGCTCAGCCCGGCCCTCGCGCTGCTGCTCGTGCGCGTCTACGGGGCCTCGGCGAGCGAGGTCGGGTGGGTGCTGGCGGCCTACAACACGAGCGGCTTCGTCGCGTCCCTCGTCATCCCGGTGCGCGCCGACCGTCGGGCCGACTACGTCAGACCGATGCTCGGGTGCGGCCTGCTCATGCTGGCCCTCGCGCTCGTCCTCGCGCTGACGACGAGCCTGGGGGTCGTGCTCGCCGCTCTCGTCGTGCTCGGCGGACCGGGAACCGTGGGCACGACGCTGCTCTTCGCCCACGTCCGGCACGCGGGCGCCTCCCCCTCCGACATCGTCAACACCCGTGCCGTGTTCTCCGTGGCCTGGGTGGCCGGTCCCCCGGTCGCTGCCCTGCTCGTCGGCGCGTTCGGCGAACGCGCCATCCCCGCCGCCCTGGGCGCGATGGCCCTGCTCAACGTCGCGACGACCGCGGTCATGATCCGGGCTCGGGCCGCGGCGGGGGACACGCCGCTCGAGACCCGGACCGAGCCGGAGCACTCCCCGATGCGCCGGTCGGCCGTGTGGCTCGTCGTCGCCGCCTTCGTCCTGCTCCAGGCCACCAACGCCACCGCGGTCGCCGTGATGGCCCTCTACGTCACCGAGTCAATCGGCCTCGCGGTGATCTGGGCCGGCATCGCCCTCGGTGTCGCCGCGGCTCTCGAGGTTCCCGCGCTGCTCATCCTGGCGCGCCTGGCCCGGCGCCACTCCAGCCTCGGGCTGATCGCCTCGGGGTGCCTCGCCGGCACCGCGTACTACGCCGGCGTCGCGCTCGTCACGGCCCCGGCGCTGCTGCTCGCGCTGCAGGTGCTCAACGCCTGGTTCATCGCCGCGGTGGCCGGGACGGGGCTCACCCTCTTCCAGGAGATCATCCCGCGGCCCGGTCTGGCCTCCGGTCTCTACCTCAACACCTTCCGGGTCGGGTCGATCCTCACGGGGCCGATCATCGTGCTCGGGGCCTCGACCCCGGCCGGCTACCGCGGCGTCTTTGCGGGGTGCGCCGTGCTCACGCTCGTCTCGGTCCTCGTGCTGGTCGGCGCGAGGCGGGTGTCGAACGCGGCCTGAGCCGGGCGGGCGACCAGCGGGTCAGAGCGAGAGCTCGGCCTCGACGACGTCGACGAGGCGAGCAGCGAGCGCCTTGGCCTGGACGCCGTCGGCCGCCTCGACCATGACCCGGATGACGGGCTCGGTGCCGGACTTGCGCAGCAGGACCCGGCCGGTGTCGCCGAGCTCGAGCTCGGCGACCATGACCGCGTCGGCGACGACGGCATTGGACTCGAGGCGGCTCTTGTCGACGTTGCGCACGTTGACGAGCACCTGCGGGAAGTGGGTCATGATCCCGGCGAGGTCGCCGAGCGTCCGACCGGTCTGGGCGACACGGGAGGCGAGCATGAGACCCGTCAGCGTGCCGTCGCCGGTCGTGCCGTGGTCGGACATGACGACGTGACCAGACTGCTCACCGCCTAGGGCGTAGCCGCCCTCGCGCATGCCTTCGAGGACGTAGCGGTCACCGACGGCCGTCTGGATCACGGTGATGCCGGCGCTGTCGAGGGCGTGGATCATGCCGAGGTTGGACATCACCGTCGCGACGAGGGTGTTGCCGCGGAGCACGCCCTGCTCCTGCATCGACACGGCGATGATCGCCATGATCTGGTCGCCGTCGACCTCCTGACCGTCGGCGTCCACCGCGAGGCAGCGGTCGGCGTCACCGTCGAGCGCGATGCCGAAGTCGGCCTGCTCGGCCAGGACCGCCGCCTGGAGCGGACCGAGGTGGGTCGAGCCGTAGCCGTCGTTGATGTTGAGACCGTCGGGGGCGCCGCCGATGAGGGTGACGCGCGCTCCGGCCTCGCGGAACGCCTGGGGGGCGACGTGGTGGGCGGCACCGTGCGCGGCGTCGATGACGACATGGAGGCCGTCGAGCCGGTGCGGCATGACCTCGATGAGGTGGGCGACGTAGCGGTCGGCGCCGTCGCTGAGGGCAGTGATCCGACCCACGTCGCCGCCGGTCGGCCGCTGCCACGGCTCCCTGAGGCGGGCCTCGATCTTGTCCTCGAGGTGGTCGGCCAGCTTGTGGCCCCCCCGGGCGAAGAACTTGATGCCGTTGTCGGGCATCGGGTTGTGCGAGGCGGAGAGCATCGCCCCGAGGTCGGCGTCCTGCTCGGCGACGAGGTAGGCGATCGCCGGGGTCGGCAGCACCCCGGCGTCCCGGACGTCGACACCGGCCGAGGCGAGGCCGGCGATGGTGGCCGCGGCGAGGAACTCGCCCGACGCGCGGGGATCCCGGCCGACGACGGCCACGGGTCGTGGGCCCTTGAAGGCGCCGACCTCGGCGAGGGTGTGGGCGGCGGCGACCGAGAGGTCGAGCGCGAGCTCAGCGGTGATGTCCTGGTTGGCGAGGCCGCGGACGCCGTCCGTGCCGAAGAGTCGAGCCACTCGTGTGTGCCTTCCCGATGTGGCCACCTGACCTGGCCGTGCGTCGTGATCTGGGCCCGACCCTACGCCACCGGGGCTCGACTCCCCCACTCGAACGCCCCGGACCGGCCGAGCCATTCGGGACGAACGAGGCGAACCGGCACGAGCGAACTGGCATGGAATACGCAGGTTCTTGCCGTGGTCCTCACGGCGGCCGTGCTGGGCACGCTCACGTCGCCCCTGCTGCCCGTGGCGGCCCAGGCCGCCGGGGTCGGTTCGGACGCCGGCGGCGGCCCGACCCGGGACCCCTACTCACCCGCCTACGGGCACGCCTACCGCCACGGCGTCGTTCCCACCCGCGAGCTCAACACCCAGATGCACCGGTGGGAGGCCCAGACCAAGGGCGCC
>JBDSSS010000205.1:0-3396 GCA_039928615.1 Terracoccus sp.
GGACATGGGCTACGACCCCGGCAGCGAGATCGACCGGGCGATCATGGCCACCCGCACGGCGGTGTTCCCGCTGCACGGCCTCGACGTCTACTTCGACTGAGAAGAGCCCCCTCTGCAGACCCATCCCCGCAACACCCCGAGCCCCGCACCACGACGGTTACCCGGTGTGTTGCCGGGTGGGGAGAGGACGGGAGGGGGTCGGGCGCATCGGGGTGGACCGGCGCGCCGGCGGAGAACTACGCTGGCCCCACGGCGACGACGGGCCTGACGATCCTGAGCCGGGCAGGACCAGAGGCCGGCGCACTCTCGCGCCGGCGAAGGTGTGGTGGCACAGCGACAATCCCCATCGCCCACACCTCCGGGGCAGGACCCCACGGAGGTGAAGGACATGACCCACACCCAGCACCGGCGACCCGAGTCGCCCCGCACCAGCCCACCCGAGAGCCCACCCGAGAGCTCACGAGAGCGCCCGCTCGAGCGCGTCCTCGCGCGAGACCTCGGCTCCCGTCCGGACGGTGAGCCCGCCGTCCTCGCCGGGTGGGTGCACCGCCGGCGGATGCTCGCCAGCGTCACCTTCCTCGTGCTGCGCGACCGCACCGGGCTCGCCCAGGTCGTCGTCAAGGACCCGGCCACGATCGAGCAGGTGCGAGCGCTGCCCGAGGAGACCGTCGTCGAGGTGAGCGGGCTCGTCCGGCACAGCGCCACGGCCCCCGGCGGGGCCGAGCTGATCGAGCCGGTGATCGGCGCCCTCACCGAGCCCGCCGTGCCGCCGCCCGTCGAGCTGTGGCGGCCCCGCTTCGGCGCGGGTCTGCCGACCCACCTCGACCATGCCGCGGTGACCCTGCGCCACCCGCGGCACCGCGCGGCCTGGCAGCTGGCCAGCGCCTCGATGCGCGGATTCCGCGAGACCCTCGGCGCCCTCGACTTCACCGAGATCGCCACGCCCAAGCTCGTCGGCACGGCCACCGAGTCGGGGTCGACGGTCTTCACCGTCGACTACTTCGGGCGACCGGCCTACCTGGCGCAGAGCCCGCAGCTCTACAAGCAGATGCTCGTCGGGGTCTTCGAGCGCGTCTTCGAGGTCGGCCCCGTCTTCCGCGCCGAGCCGCACGACACGGTGCGCCACCTCGCGCAGTACACCTCGATGGACGCCGAGCTCGGTTTCATCCGCGACCACCGGGACGTCCTCGCGGTGCTGCGGGAGGCCGTCGCCGGGATGGTCCGGAGCATCGAGGCGTATGCCGCTGACGCCGCGGCGCTCCTGGGCATCGCGCTGCCTCGGGTGCCCGAGCAGTTCCCCGTCATCCACTTCCGGGACGCCCTCGCACGGGTGGGGGCCGACCCGGACGAGCCGGACCTCAGCCCCGCGCACGAGCGAGCGCTGGGGGAGTGGGCGCTTGCGGCATACGACTCGGACTTCCTTGCGGTGGAGGGTTATCCGATGGCCAAGCGGCCGTTCTACACCCATCCCGAGGACGGTGGAGACGGTGAGGGCGGGCGGTGGTCAAAGAGCTTCGACCTGCTCTTCCGGGGACTCGAGCTGACGACCGGGGGGCAGCGGCTGCACCGTCCGAGCGACTACGTCACGGCGATGGAGCGGACCGGCACCGACCCGGCGCTGCTCGGGGGCTACCTCGACGCGTTCGCGCACGGCATGCCGCCGCACGGGGGTTTCGCGATCGGGCTGGAGCGCTGGGTGGCGCGCCTCACCGGGGCCGAGAACGTCCGCGAGGTGACCCTCTTCCCGAGGGACCTCCACCGGCTCGAGCCCTGATGATCGAGATCGTCGGGGAGTGTCCGGCGTGTCCGCTTGCGCTCTCGGGAATCTTTGATCCGATCACTTCCCCAACCGTCACATCTGCCCCTAGTGTTGCCTCTTGCACCCGCGTGACCGTTTCGCCGGAGGGGAAGCCGGCGACATGCGATGTGCTCCATCAGAAAAGAGCGGGGTAACACATGTCGAATGAGCGGCAGCTCGCCGAGGTGCGGTTCCTGACCGTCGCCGAGGTCGCCTCGATCATGCGCGTGTCAAAGATGACCGTCTACCGACTCGTCCACGCCGGGGACCTTCCCGCCGTCCGCGTCGGCCGGTCCTTCCGGGTGCCGGAGGATGCAGTCCACACCTATCTGCAGACCTCCTTCATCGACACCGCGTGACAGTGAGATCGCCACGGCGAGGGGGCGGCAGGACCATCCGGTCCGGCCGCCCCCTCGCTGCGTCGGGGGTCGGCAGGGGCGTGCCGCGGGCTCGGCGGGAGGGCTGCGGCACCCACTCTTTTGAGGTCCGCCCCTCGCACGCGCTACGCTGTGGGTTCGTTCGGCTCTCGGAGTTCGGCTTACCTTCCTTTTGACGGTCTGTCGGCGTAGGTCGGCACCATCACACAGTCAAACGGATCAAGGACAACCATGGGCTCTGTCATCAAGAAGCGCCGCAAGCGGATGGCGAAGAAGAAGCACCGCAAGCTGCTGCGCAAGACGCGTCACCAGCGTCGCAACAAGAAGTGACCTGACGGGCCAAGCCCGACCAGGTGGCGGCGACGCCGCACGCTCTCGACCCCCAGCCCTTCGGGTGGGGGTCGTTCGCGTGTCCGGGCCGGGTCTCGCAGACCGCCCGTCGGGGGCGGCGGGGGCGGGCGAGGCCCCGGCTGGGTAGGCTTCCGGACAACGGTCCGCACTGGGGCAGCGGAGGCAGTCGAGGGGAGGAGCCGGATGGCGAAGGTCGTGCTGGTCACGGGTGTGTCCCGCTATCTCGGCGGCCTCTATGCCCGACGACTCAGCGCCGACCCCAGCATCGAGCGGATCCTCGGCGTCGACGTCGTGCCTCCGAAGCACTCGATCGGGCGGGCTGAGTTCGTCCGCGCCGACATCCGCAACCCGATGATCGGGCGGATCATGGGCCAGGCCGGGGTCGACACGGTCGTGCACATGAACGTCATCGCGACCCCCAAGGACAGCGGCGGGCGGGTGACCCAGAAGGAGATCAACGTCATCGGCACGATGCAGCTGCTCGCTGCGTGCCAGAAGTCCGAGAGCGTGAGCCGCCTCGTCGTCAAGAGCTCGGCCGGTGTCTACGGCTCGTCGCCGCGCGACCCCGCGATGTTCAGCGAGGACATGAGCCCCAAGGCCCTGCCGAGGGCCGGCTTCGGCAAGGACTCCGTCGAGGTCGAGGGCTACGTGCGTGGGTTCTCGCGGCGCCGACCCGACGTCGAGATCACGATGCTGCGCCTGGCCAACGTCGTCGGTCCTGGCATCCGCACCGCCATCACCGACTACTTCGCCCTGCCGCTCGTGCCGGTCCCGCTCGGCTTCGACGCCCGGTTCCAGCTGCTCCACGAGGACGACGCCGTCGCCGCCCTGATCCTCGCCACGACCGGGCCGTCGGTCGGCATCGTCAAC
>JBDSSS010000206.1:0-4058 GCA_039928615.1 Terracoccus sp.
GTCGCGACCGAGGCGAGGGTGTCGTCGAGCCCCGGCGCCGGGGCGATCACCTCGGTGCACACCCCGGCGGTCTGCACGGTCTCGACGACGGGCCACGCCGCGGCCTGGCCGGACGGGCTGCGGGCGATGAGCACCGCGAGCTCACGGACGAAGGGCACCTTCTCCTCGAGCAGGATGCCGTCCTTGAGCGGGCCGGGGGCGCCGACCCGAGCCAGCCAGTCACCGATGACGTCGTCGACGGAGTCGGCGGAGTCGAGCACCGCCACGCCCTTGCCGTCGTAGCCGCCCCGCGGGGTCTTGGCCACGACCGGCCAGCCGGACTCGTCGCCGAAGGCGAGGACGTCCTCGCGGGTGCGGGCCCGGGCCCACCGGGGGCAGGCGATCCCGAGCTCGGTGAGGCGCTCGCGCATCGCGAGCTTGTCCTGGGCGAAGCGGAGCGAGGCGGGGGTCGGGTGCAGCGCCACCCCGTCCGCCTCGAGGGCGGCGAGGACGGCGGCCGGGACGTGCTCGTGGTCGAAGGTCACGACGTCGCACCTCGCGGCGAACGCCCGCACGGTGTCGATGTCGGTGTGGTCGCCGACCGGCGAGCTCGGCACGACGAGGGCGGCGGCCACGTCATCGCCCTCGGCGAGGACCGAGAGCTGGACGCCGAGGCCGATGGCCGGGGCCTGCATCATCCGGGCCAGCTGGCCGCCGCCGACGACGCCGACGACGGGAAATCCTCCGGGGGCACGCTTGGGCTGGCTCACGACGACCAAGCGTAGTCGGCGGTGGCGGCTCAGCCGGTGGGGGTGCGGTCGGCCTCGCGGGACGCGTGCCGCGGGTCGACGAGGTCGGGGTGGTGCGTGCGCACGGCAGCGAAGGTCCACAGCTTGTTGATCACGAAGCTGAGCGGGGTGACGACGGCGATGACGATGAGCTGGGCCCAGTAGAGCCGGGTCCGCAGCCCCGTCGAGTCGTCGAGCACAGAGGTCGGCAGGTGCAGGGCCGACTCGGGGTGGAGCAGCATCGTCAGCAGGGCGAGGCCGACGACCTGACCGCAGAGCCCGACGGCGAGGAACGGCAGGTACTCACGCAGCCACGGCGCCCGTCCGGCACTGCGGAAGGTCCACGTCCGGTTGAGCTGGAAGTTCCAGAGATTGGCGACGAGGAAGGCGACCGTCGAGTACACGTGGTACCAGCGGATGTTGTAGTCGGTGCCGGGCAGCGCGAGGAAGGCGGTGTCGAAGGCGGGCCCGAGCTTCTTGACGACGACGAGCGTGCCGAGGTTGACGAGCACGCCGGAGGCACCGACCAGACCGAAGCGCAGCAGGAGCAGCCAGTTGTGCCGGTGGCGGACGAAGAAGAAGTGGTGCACACGCCTCACTCGCGCACCCTATCCCCCGACTCCCGGCACGGCCTGCTCCTCAGTCGGTCTCGGCCTCGGAGAGGAAGAGGGCGAACCGCGCGGGCTGCGCCCGGACGAGGTCGAGCCGTCCCCCGTTGGCCTCGGCGAGGTCGCGGGCCAGGGCCAGGCCCAGGCCCGTGCTGCCGCCGGTGCCACTGCTCACGGACCGCTCGAAGATGTGGGGGGCCATCGCGGCGGGCACGCCGTCGCCCTCGTCGCTCACCTCGACGATGACCGACGGACCGGCGCGGCGGGCGCGGACGTCGACCGTCCCGCGGCCGTGGACGAGGGAGTTCTCGAGCAGGGTGGACAGCACCTGCGAGAGGGCGACCGGCGTGGAGCGGACGAAGAGCCCGCGCTCGCCCCGCACCCGGACGGAGCGCCGGGCCTGCTCGAAGGCGGGCTGCCACTCCCGCTGGAGGGCGGCGATGATGGAGTCGAGCGAGACGGCTGGCGCGGGTCCGCCGGCGCCGCGGTTGCGCCCGAGGAGGTCGTCGACGACCCGGGTCAGGCGCTCGACCTGGGCGATCGCGATGGTGGCCTCCTCCTTCACGACGACGACGTCCTCGGTGTAGGAGATCTCCTCGAGGCGCATCAGCAGCGCGGTCAGGGGCGTGCGCAGCTGGTGGGAGGCGTCGGCGGCGAAGTCGCGCTCGGCGGCGAGCGACTTGGTCATGTCGTGGGCGCGGCGGGTCATCACCTCGGCGACCTTGTCGAACTCGTCGATGCCGGAGCCGAGCGGCTCCAGACGCGTCTCCCCGTCGGCGAACCGCCGGGACAGGGCCAGCAGCTGCTGGCTGCTGCGGTGCACCATCCGGCGCATGCCGATGCTCGCCACGAATCCGGCGCCGAGGCCGACCAGCGCCGCGACGAGGGCGACCGCGGCGAACCGGAGCGTGACCGCACCGGGGTCCTCCTCGATGCCGCGCAGCAGCAGGCCGGGATCGTGGTTGACGACCCACCACGCCACCGCCACGAGGACCACCGCCGCGACGGCGCCCGCGACGGCGGCGCTCTGCACCACCATCCGCTCGAGCAGGACCCGGCCGGTCACTCTTCTTCAGACCGCTCGAAGCGGAACCCGACACCCCGGACCGTGGCGATGTACTGGGGCGAGGTGGCGTCGTCGCCGAGCTTCCGCCGCAGCACCGAGATGTGCATGTCGAGGGTCTTCGTCGAGCCGAACCACGCGGTGTCCCAGATCTCGCGCATCAGCTGCTCTCGGGTGACGACCTTGCCCTGCTCGCGCACGAGCACGCGGAGCAGGTCGAACTCCTTCGCGGTGAGCTGCAGCTCGCGCTCCTGGAACCACGCGCGGCGTCCCTCGGAGTCGATCCGCACGAGCTCACCCGCGCCGGCGGCCTCGGTGGCCCGGCGCAACAGCGCGCGGACCCGGGCGAGGAGCTCGGCGAGACGGAACGGCTTGGTCACGTAGTCGTCGGCGCCGGCGTCGAGGCCGACCACCGTGTCGACCTCGTCGGCGCGTGCGGTGAGGATGAGCACGGGGATGACCCGCCCCTCGGCACGGATCCGCCGGCAGACCTCGAGCCCGTCGATCTCGGGGAGGCCGAGGTCGAGCAGGACGAGGTCCGGGTTCTCCTTCGCGCCCTCGAGCGCCCCCGGTCCGTCCTCCCGGACATCCACGTCGTAGCCCTCGCGCCGGAGCGCGCGCGCCAGCGGCTCCGAGATGGCCGGGTCGTCCTCGGCGAGGAGCACTCTCGTCATGTCACCGTCCCTGCCCTTGTCTGTCAGCTGGCCTTGCGACCGACCGGGCGTGGACCCGGCGTGCGCAGCCTATCCACCTCAGGGGGTCCCAGTCGCGGCGGATCTCAGGGCGTGTCAGCGGCCCGGCCACTCCGGGCGGCGTTTCTCGGCGAATGCGGCCACTCCCTCGCGGCGGTCACCGGAGAAGGCGGTGGCCCGCCAACACCCGTCCTCGATCTCGAGACCGGCCGCGAGGTCGACGTCGGCGCCGAGCCGCATGGCCCGCTTCGCGTTGCGCAGCGCGACCGGGCTGTTGGCCGCGATGGTTGCCGCGAGGTCCATCGCGCGGGCCCGGGCGCTGCCCGCGGGGACGAGCTGATCGACGGCGCCGAGCGCGAAAGCCTCGGCCGCCGGGAGCTTCGAGGCGCTGAAGATCATCGAGGCGGCACGGGACCAGCCGACCCGCCGGACGAGCAGCTGGGTGCCGCCCCCGCCGGGGATGACCCCGACCCCGACCTCGGGCAGTCCCACGAGCGCGCCGTCGCCGGCGACGACGACGTCGCACGACAGCGCCAGCTCGAAGCCACCGCCGAGGGCGAACCCGTCGACGGCGGCCACCGATGGCACGGGCAGGTCGAGCACGCCGTTGTAGGCGGCCCGCGCCGTCGGCCGCTGCTCCATCAGCTCCGCGTCGCTGAGGGCGTTGCGCTCCTTGAGGTCGGCGCCCACGCAGAAGGCCCGGTCGTGGCTCGAGGTGAGCACGACGCAGCGCACGTCGTGGTCCGCGCCGACCTCGGCGACCGCCGCCGCGATCGCGAGCGCCATCGGCGTCGACACGGCGTTCATCGCCTCGGGCCGGTCGAGGACGATCTCGGCGACGTGGGCGAGCCTCGGCTCCTCGAAGCGGACGACGCGGACGAGCGGACGAGCGCCGTCGGCGCCGTCGGCGCCATCGGGGGTGGCCGGG
>JBDSSS010000207.1:0-9951 GCA_039928615.1 Terracoccus sp.
CAGGACCGGCAGCGGCGCGGTCGGCCGCCGCCTTCTCCTCGAGGGCCCGCTTGGCCGGGTTGCCGCTCTTGCTCTTCTTGCGCTGTTGCTGCTGGGCGCGTCCGCGCTTGCCCGTGCCCGGCACCCCGGGCATCCCGGGCAGGCCGCCACCGCCGCCACGGGCCATCGACTTCATCATCTTCTGCGCCTGGCCGAAGCGCTCGAGCAGCTGGTTGACCTCGGTCACGGTGACGCCGGAGCCCCGGGCGATGCGGGCGCGACGCGAGCCGTTGATCTGCTTCGGGTGGGTCCGCTCGAAGGGCGTCATCGAGCGCACCATCGCCTCGACCCGGTCGAACTCCCGGTCGTCGAAGGCGTCGAGCTGCTCACGCATCCCCTGCATGCCCGGCATCATCTTGAGCATCGACTTGAGCGAGCCCATCTTCTTGATGGCGTTCATCTGCTCGAGGAAGTCCTCGAAGGTGAAGTCCTCCTCGGCGAGGAACTTCCGGGCCATCTCGTCGGTGTGCTTCTTGTCGAACGCCTTCTCGGCCTGCTCGATGAGGGTGAGCACGTCACCCATGTCGAGGATGCGGCTGGCCATCCGGTCGGGGTGGAAGACCTCGAACTCGGTGACCTTCTCGCCGGTCGAGGCGAACATGATCGGCTCGCCGGTGATCTCGGCGACCGACAGGGCCGCGCCACCGCGGGCGTCGCCGTCGAGCTTGGAGAGCACGACGCCGGTGAAGGCGACCCCCTCGTGGAAGGCCTGGGCGGTCTCGACGGCCGCCTGGCCGATCATCGCGTCGATGACGAAGAGGACCTCGTCGGGCGAGATCGCAGCCCGGATGTCAGCGGCCTGCTGCATGAGGTTGGCGTCGACGGCGAGCCGGCCGGCGGTGTCGACGATGACGACGTCGTACTGCTTGGACTTCGCGTACTCGATGCCGAGCCGCGACACCGCGACGGGGTCACCGTAGGAGCGGGTGCCTTCGACGCTGTCGACGACGGCGTCGTGGCCGCCCATGTTGCCGCGCTCGGGCGCGTAGACGGGGACCCCGGCGCGCTCGCCGACGACCTCGAGCTGGGTGACGGCGTTGGGGCGCTGGAGGTCCGCGGCGACGAGCAGCGGGGTGTGGCCCTTGTCCTTGAGCCACCGGCCGAGCTTGCCGGCGAGGGTCGTCTTGCCCGAGCCCTGCAGGCCGGCCAGCATGATGACCGTCGGCGGCTGCTTGGCCATCTCGAGCGTGCGCGTCTGCCCGCCGAGGATCGCGACGAGCTCCTCCTGGACGATCTTGACGATCTGCTGGGCCGGGTTGAGCGCCTGGCTGACCTCCGCCCCGAGGGCCCGCTCGCGCACGCTGGAGGTGAACCGCTTGACGACGGGCAGCGCGACGTCGGCGTCGAGCAGGGCCAGGCGGATGTCACGGATCGTCGCGTTGACGTCGGACTCCGTCAGGCGGCCCTTGCCGCGCAGGTTCTTGAAGGTGGCGGTCAGCCGGTCAGACAGGGAAGCAAACACGCGGCAACATTATCCGGTATCCACCACTGCGCCGACCGCTGCCCACGTCACCGGCGCGTATGCCGCTCGGCGCCCTCCCGCAGGATCCCGGCCGGCCCGTCCTCCGGCTGGGATCCGGACAGGCGCGATCGCCTCCCCGCGGGGCCTGGTCAGGAGGCGTCGCAGGTGTCGATGATCATCGCCACCGCCTGCGCGGCGCGAGCCGGCGGCAGCTGCCCGCCACCGAACTCGGTCACGTAGAAGGTGTCGAGGGTCTGACCGGCATACGTCGCGATGTGCGCCGAGCGGACGGACAGCGAGGCGCGCGCGAGCGTGATCCCGATGTCCTGCAGGAGTCCAGGCCGGTCGGTGGCCCGGACCTCGATGACGGTGGCGGTCTCGGAGGCGCTGCTGATGACCATGGCGCGGGCCGAGTCGGGCGAGCCGGTGCTCGCGCTGCGCACCCCGGGGGCCTTGCGCTTCTGCAGCCTGCCCAGGGGTCCCCGGTCGCCCGAGGCGACGCGGACGAGGTCGCGCGCGACGACGTCGGTCATCGGGGTCTCGCCGCCGGGCGAGTCGACCCACCACTCGTTGACGGCAAGTCCCTCGACGGTGCGCACGATGGCCGAGCGCACGATGAAGCCGTGCGCCGCGAGCAGGCCGGCCGTGTCGGCGAAGAGGCCGGCGCGGTCGCGGTCGATGATGTCGATCCGGTGGGCTCCACCGAGCGACGTGACGGTGACATAGGGCTCCCCCGAGGCGATGAGCTCGAGCGCATCGGGGCTGAGGGGAAGGGTCTCGATCGGCTCCACGGTGGGTGGGCCCTCTCCTTCGGTCTGGGCGATGAGTGCCGACCGGCAGGCGTCGTAGAGCCTCGTGACGAGTCCTGCTCGCCAGTCGCTCCAGGCCTTGGGGCCGGCAGCTGAGGCGTCCGCTTCGGTGAGGGCGCGAAGCAGGTCGAGCGTCGCGACGGAGCCGTCGACGGCCTCAGAGAGCGCCGCGATGGTCGCGGGGTCCTCCGGGTCGCGGCGGGTCGCGAGGTCGACCAGGGTCAGGTGGTGGCGCACGAGGCGCACGATGATCTCGCGGTCGGCGTCGACGACACCGATCCGGCGCAGGATGCGTTCGGCGAGCTGGGCCCCGGTGACGGAGTGGTCCTGGGCCCCGGCCACCTTGCCGATGTCGTGGAGCAGGGCGGCGAGCATGAGCAGGTCCGGGCGCGCGACGTCGCGGACCATCCCACTCGCCGCGACAACGGACTCGATGAGGTGGCGGTCCACGGTGTGTCGGTGGATCGCGTTGCGCTGTGGCCGACTCCGCACTGCCGACCACTCGGGGAGCCACCGCTCGATGACCCCCGAGAGGTCGAGCCCCTCCCAGACGGTGACGAGCCCCGGACCCGCGGCAAGCAGGTCAGCGAAGAGGTTGCGGGCGACCTCCGGCCACGGCTCCGACAGGGCCGGTGCGTGCTCGGCGAGGTTCTTCAGCGTCGTCGGGGACAGCGGGATGCTCCCCCGGGCGGCGACGAGCGCCGCCCGCATCGGGATGACGGGGTCGGAGGCGAGGTCCGCCGACGGGCCGAGGACGGCCTCACCGTCGTGCCGGTAGAGGCCGTACCCCAGCGGGGCGAGCTGGGGCCGACGCGGTCCCACCCGCAGCGTGCGGGCCCGCTGGGACTGCATGGCGCGACGCAGGGTGCCGTCGACGGCATACGCGATGGTGCGGGCGGAGGTGGAGACGTCGGTGAGCAGGTCGTCGGCGTCGGAGTAGCCGAGCAGGGCCGCGCACGCGTCCTGGTCGTCGCGGGTGAGCCGGTCGCGGCCCCGGCCGGTGACGACGTGGATCGCGTCGCGCACGTCGAGGATCCGCTCGTATGCCGTGTCGACCTCCCCGTGGGGACGGTCGGTGAGCCAGGCGGCCGTGAGGGCCCGGAGCACCGACATGTCACGGAGCCCGCCGTGGGACTCCTTGAGATCGGGCTCGATGAGGTGGGCGAGGTCGCCCTGCCGGCTGTGCCGGGCGAGCACCGACTCCTGCATCTCCGACAGCCGCGTCCGGGCGTTGGCGCGCCAGTCGTGCGCCACCGTCGAGCGGGCCGCGTTGACGACGTCGGCGTCCCCCGCGACGTGGGTGAGGTCGAGCAACCCGACCGCGGCCGTGAGGTCGTCGGTCGCGACGGCGCGGCACTCGGCGACCGTCCGGACGCTGTGGTCGAGGCGCACCCCGGCGTCCCAGATCGGGTACCAGAGCTTGTCCGCGAACTCGCCGACCTCCTTGCCCGACAGCCCCCGGGGGTGGTGGACGAGGACGAGGTCGTAGTCGCTGAGAGGTCCGCCGTCGCCGCGGGCGAGCGAGCCGACCGCCGCGAGGGCGACACCCTCGTGGCGGCGGCCGGCGCACGCGACCCGCCACAGCTCCTGGAGCCAGCCGAACCCGAACTCCGCGAGCGCCCGGCGCCGGACCTGGCCGGCGCCGGGCGTCGCGAACGTCCTGGTGCCGGCCAGGTCCAGACGTCGTGCGGTCACATCGGACATGTCAGAGCTCGCCGACCCCTTCGGTGTTCTGAGCCCGGTGTGCCGAGCTGGGTGGTGGGACTACAGGGCGTCGGCGCCGCGCTCGCCAGTGCGGACGCGGACCACCTCGTCGACCGGGACGGACCAGATCTTGCCGTCGCCGATCCGGCCGGTCTGGGCGGCCTTGAGGATGACCTCGAGGACGTCCTTGGAGTCGACGTCGTCGACGAGCACCTCGAGGCGGACCTTCGGAACGAAGTCGACGGTGTACTCGGCGCCGCGGTAGACCTCGCTGTGCCCCCGCTGACGGCCGTAACCGCTGGCCTCGCTGATCGTCATGCCAGCAACCCCGAAGGCCTCCAGGGCCTCCTTCACCTCGTCGAGCTGGTGGGGCTTGATGATGGCGGTGATGAGCTTCATGCGTTGGCTCCTTCGGACTTCTCAGTCGTGGTGGTGGTGCGGGGGGCGTGGCCGGCGCGCCCGACGGTGCCGGCGAAGCCACCGAGGTCGTACCCGGACTCGGCGTGCTCGGCCTGGTCGATGCCGTCAGCCTCCTCGTCGTCGGAGACCCTCCAGCCCATCGTCGCCTTGAGCCCGAAGCCGATGATCGCGGTGAGGACACCGGAGATGAGCAGCGAGGCGACGGCGATGATGATCTGCAGGGCGGTCTGCTGGAAGCCGTCACCGTAGAAGAGGCCGCCGGAGGTGGCGAGCAGCCCGGCGCCGATGGTGCCCCAGAGGCCGCTGACGAGGTGGACCCCGACGACGTCGAGGGAGTCGTCGTAGCCCAGACGGTACTTGAGGCCGACCGCGAGGGCCGACAGGATGCCGGCGACCGCGCCGAGGATGATCGAGCCGACGGGCGACAGGGCACCACAGGCCGGGGTGATCGCGACGAGACCGGCGACGATGCCCGAGGCGGCGCCGACCGAGGTGGCGTGCCCGTCGCGCATCTTCTCCACGACGAGCCAACCGAGGGCGGCGGCGCAGGTGGCGACGGTCGTGTTCATCCAGACGACCGAGGCGAGGCCGTCGGCCGCGAGCTCGGAGCCGGCGTTGAAGCCGAACCAGCCGAACCACAGCAGGCCCGCGCCGATCATGACGAGCGGCACGTTGTGCGGACGCATCGGCACCTTGCCGAAGCCCATCCGCTTGCCGACGATGAGGGCGAGCACGAGGCCGGCGATACCGGCGTTGATGTGCACGACCGTGCCACCGGCGAAGTCGATCGGCAGCACCGTGGCCGCGCCGTCGGTCGTGCCGAAGATCTTGGCCGACAGGCCGGTCTCGCTACCGGAGAGCAGGCCGCCACCCCACACCATGTGGGAGATCGGGAAGTAGACGATGGTGGCCCAGATCGCCGAGAAGACGAGCCAGGTGCTGAACTTCACGCGGTCCGCGACGGCGCCGCTGATGAGGGCGACCGTGATCACGGCGAAGGTGAGCTGGAAGCCGGCGTAGAGGATCTCGGGGATGAAGACGTCCGCGCCGAAGACGTCGATCAGGCGGGGCCCGTCGGCTCCGACGAGGCCCGAGAGACCGAAGAGGTGGAAGGGGTTGGCGAAGATGCCGGCGATGTCGGACGTGCCGTCCTGCATGTTGCCGAACGCCATCGAGTAGCCCCAGAGGACGTAGATGACGCCGACGACCGCGAGCGCGCCGAAGGACATCATCATCATGTTGAGGACCGACTTGACTCGCGTCATGCCGCCGTAGAAGAGCGCGAGGCCAGGGGTCATGAGGAGGACCATCGCCGACGCGACGAGCATGAATGCCGTCGCAGCCTCGTTGATCTCCGGTGCGTCTGCCGCGAAGGGCACCAGTGCTGTAGTCATGGTGAGAACCATGGCGGCCGCGCGTTTCGGGGGGACTCGGCTTGTGTTACGGCCGTGTTAGCCCATTCAGGAAACCGTAAGGATCAGGTTTCCGTCCTTCGCGCGTCCCACATGGTGAGAGCCCGGTCTCAGCGAGACGGCCCACCGGCCGGCGGGCGGTCAGTCGATGATGGCGTCGACAAAGGCCTCGGCGTCGAAGGGCGCCAGGTCGTCGGGGCCCTCGCCGAGGCCGATCAGCTTGACCGGCACGCCGAGCTGGCGCTGGACCGCGACGACGATGCCGCCCTTGGCGGTCACGTCGAGCTTGGTCAGGACGATGCCGGTGACGTTGACCGCCTCGGAGAAGACCTTGGCCTGCTGGAGGCCGTTCTGGCCTGTCGTCGCGTCGAGGACGAGCAGGACCTCGTCGATCGGGCTCTGCTTCTCGATGACGCGCTTGACCTTGCCGAGCTCGTCCATCAGGCCGACCTTGTTGTGCAGCCGGCCGGCGGTGTCGATGATGACGACGTCGACCTCCTCCTCGATGCCGGCCTTGACCGCGTCGAAGGCGACGGCGGCGGGGTCCGCGTTCTCCTTGTCGGAGCGCACGGTCGACACGCCGACGCGCGCGCCCCACGTCTCGAGCTGGTCGGCCGCGGCGGCCCGGAAGGTGTCGGCTGCGCCGAGGATGACCTCGCGGTCTTCGGCGACGAGCACGCGGGCCAGCTTGCCGACCGTGGTGGTCTTGCCGGTGCCGTTGACCCCCACGACGAGGATGACGGCCGGACGGTCCCCCACCCGGCTCGAGGCGATCCGCCGGTCCATGTCGGGCTGGACGAGGGCGAGCAGGTCCTCACGGAGCCAGCCGCGCACCGTCGCCTCGTCGGTCGTGCCGTCGACCTGGACGCGCCGGCGGAGCGAGTCGACGAGCTCGGTGCTCGCCTCGACGCCGAGGTCGGAGCCGATGAGGGTGTCCTCGACCTCCTCCCAGGCCTCCTCGTCGAGACCGCCGCGCGAGAGCAGGGCGAGCAGGCCCTTGCCGATGGCCGAGTTGGACCGGGCCAGGCGGGCCCGCAGGCGCTGGAGACGGCCCCGGGCCGACTCGGGTCGGTCGTAGACGGGAGCCTCGGGCTCCGCCGGGACCTCGACGACGTCCTCCTGGACGTCGTCAGGTGCCATCACCTCGTCGTGGAGGGTGGCTGACCCCGTCCCCGGCTCGTCGTCCGCCAGCGCGGAGGGCGCGCTGCGGGTCGCGCCCGTCGCGTCACCGGGCTCGAGGGAGTCCGGCGCGTCGCGCTCGAGGGCGTCTCCACCCCGGCCGCGCAGCAGGTTGGCCCCGAAGCCGATGGCCCCGGCGAGGATGACGACGGCGATGATCACGTAAATCCAGAGGGTGTCCACGCAGCAATCCAACCACGGCCGCACCGAGCCTCCGGGCGGGCACAGCACGACCACCGGACCTCGGGCCCGGTGGTCGTGGGATGGGTAGGTGGGTGCGCTGCGCGTCCGCCGTCAGGGCGTGTGCGGTGTGGTGCTGCGACCCAGGGCGCCGGCCCGCTGACGAGCAGTCAGGGCGACACCTTCCCCCCTCGCGGTGAGCACATCGCGACCGTCCCGATGTGCAGGCACCGCAACGAGACCGACGATCGCGACACCGAGACCGGTGGCGATCATCATCGCGATGATGAGAAATACCATGTGCTCAGGGTGACCCCTGTGACGCATGCGGTGCAAACACCCGAATGTGACGTTTGTGCAACGCGCGGCCTGACCCGCTCCGGGCGTATGCCGCTCAGGCGGGCCGGGCGGCCACGTCGCGCAGCCGCTGCGAGACCACCGTCGTCACGCCGTCGCCGCGCATGCTCACGCCGTAGAGGGCGTCGGCGATCTCCATCGTCTTCTTCTGGTGCGTGATGACGATCAGCTGTGAGCTGTCGCGCAGCTCTTCGAAGAGGGTGATCAGCCGGCCGAGGTTCGCATCGTCGAGCGCGGCCTCCACCTCGTCCATGATGTAGAACGGCGAGGGGCGCGCCTTGAAGATCGCGACGAGCAGGGCGACGGCGACGAGCGACCGCTCCCCACCCGAGAGCAGCGACAGCCGCTTGATCTTCTTGCCCGGCGGTCGCGCCTCGACCTCGAGTCCCGTCGTGAGCATGTTGGACGGGTCGGTGAGCAGCAGTCGACCCTCGCCGCCCGGGAAGAGCCGCTGGAAGACCCGCTCGAACTGGACCGCCGTGTCCTCGAACGCCTCGGCGAAGACCTTCTCGACGCGCTCGTCGACCTCCTTGACGATGTCGAGCAGGTCGCGCTTGGAGCTCTTGAGGTCCTCGAGCTGCTCGGTGAGGAACTTGTGCCGCTCCTCGAGCGCGGAGAACTCCTCGAGTGCGAGCGGGTTGATCCGGCCGAGCGCGCCGAGCTTGCGCTCCGCCGATCGCAGCCGCTTCTCCTGGGCGTCGCGGACGAACGGCACCGGCTCGGGCGCGGCGGCCTCGGGGTCGGCGTCGGGGTCGGCCACCGTCGGGACGAGACGGTCGGGACCGAACTCGTCGACGAGCGCGTCGGGAGCGATGCCCAGCTCCTCGACGGCCCGGGTCTGCAGCTGCTCGATGCGCAGCCGCTGCTGGGTGCGGGCCACCTCGTCGCGGTGGACGGAGTCGGTCAGCTCGCGGAGCTCGGTCTGGAGGGTGGCGAGGTCACGCCGGACGACGGAGAGCTCGGCGTCGCGCTCGGTGCGGGCCGACTCGCCGGCCGCGCGGGCCCGGTCGGCCTCCTCGGCGGACTCGACGAGCCGGGCGTGCACCCACGTCGCCGCGGTCCGGACGGCCTCGGCGACGGCGGCCTCGCGCTGGCGGCGGGCGCGTTTGGCGGCGAGCCGCTCCCGCGCCTGCTCCTCGTGGCGGGCTCCCCGCTCGAGGGCGTCGGCCCGGTCCTTGAGCGCTCGGGCCCGCTCCTCCCGGGTGCGCAGCCCCAGTCGCAGCTCCGTCTCCGCGGCCCGGGCCTCCCGGGCGAGCGTCTCGAGCCGGTCCCGCTCGTCGGTCGTGGGCTCCGCCTCGGACTCACCCTCCCCGCTCGCGGCCTCGAGCCGGTCGAGCAGCTCCGCGTGCTCCACCTGGTCGGTCGCGAGCGTCGCCAGGGCGTCGGTGATCGCCTTCTCGGTGCGCTCGACCTCGGCCCGTGCGTTGCGCAGCGTCTGGCCCAGCGAGCCGAGCTTCTCGGCGATCGCCGACATCCGGGCGTCACTCTCGTGGAGGCGCTCCAGCGTGGCCTCGACCTCGTCGTTGAGCGCGGCGCGGGTCGCCTCGGCGGACGCCGCCTGGAAGCGGGCCCGCTCCACCTCGGATGAGGCGGCGGAGACCTGCGCCTGTGCGGACTCGTAGGCGGCCTGCAGCTCGATCAGGCTCGGCGCGGCGCTGCTGCCCCCGCGGACCCGACCGGGCGCGAAGACGTCGCCGTCGCGGGTCACGGCCGTCACCCCCGGGTGCGCGAGCACGAGGTCACGGGCCGCCGCGGCGTCGACGACGAGGGCCACCCGGTCGAGCACCTGGTCGACGGCCGGGCGCACCGAGGCGGGACACTCGACGACGTCACGGGCCCAGCGGCCACTCTCCCCCAGTGCCGGCCACGATGCGGGGTCGACGCTGGTGGCCGACTCGGACACGAGCATGCTCACCTGCCCCGCGTCCTCGGAGCGCAGCGTGTCGAGGGCGGCAGCGGCCGCGGCGAGCGACTCGACGGCGAGCGCCTCGGCGGCCTGGCCGAGGGCGGCAGCGACGGCGTTCTCGAGGCCGGACTCGACGGTGACGAGCGAGGCGACCGAGCCGATGATGTGGTGCGCCTCGTCAGCAGCGGCGAGGAGACTGGCGGCCCCGTCCTTGCGGCTCAGGCTGAGCCCGAGCGCCTCGACCCGGGCGGCGGCGGTGGTGCGGGCACGGTCGGCGACCGACTCGGCGTCCTTCCAGCGGGCCAGCTCGGCCTCCGCCGTCTCGAGACGCTCCGCCGCGTCCTCGTATGCCGTGTCGAGCCCCTGCTCGCCCTCCTCGTCGTCGGCGACGCCGGCCTCGAGGTGAGCGAACTCCTGCTCGGCCGCGCTCGCACGCTCCTGGGCCTGCGCCGCGGTCGACCGGAGCCGCCCGATCTCGGCCTC
>JBDSSS010000208.1:0-4960 GCA_039928615.1 Terracoccus sp.
GTCGAGATGGACCTCGGCGACGGCCGCGGCACTCGCCGCTTCCGCCGCGAGACCAACACGATGCCCAACTGGGCCGGCTCGTGCTGGTACTACCTGCGCTACCTCGACCCCGCCAACCACGACGCCATCGTCGACCCCGACAACGAGCGCTACTGGATGGCAAGGCAGCCCACCGCCGTCGCCGGCGCACCTGCGGGCACCCAGGACCCCGGCGGAGTCGACCTCTACGTCGGTGGCGTCGAGCACGCGGTGCTTCACCTGCTCTATGCCCGCTTCTGGCACAAGGCCCTTCACGATCTCGGCCATGTGTCGAGCACCGAGCCCTTCCGGAAGTACTTCTCGCAGGGCTACATCCAGGCGTATGCCTACACCGACGCGCGCGGGCAGTACGTCCCGTCGGCCGAGGTCGAGGAGCACCCGGGCGCGCAGGGCGAGGAGCCGACCTTCACGTGGGAGGGCCAGCCGGTCAACCGCGAGTACGGCAAGATCGGCAAGTCCCTGAAGAACTCGGTGAGCCCCGACGAGATGTACGAGGCCTACGGCGCCGACACCTTCCGCGTCTACGAGATGTCGATGGGGCCGCTCGAGGTGAGCAAGCCGTGGGAGATCCGCGCGGTCGTCGGGGCCCAGCGGTTCTTGCAGCGCCTGTGGCGCAACGTCGTCGACGAGCAGACGGGCGAGGTGCGCGTCGTCGACGACGCCCCCGACCAGGCCCTGACGACGCAGCTGCACCGCACCATCGCCGGGGTCCGCGAGGACTATGAGGGGCTGCGTTTCAACACCGCGATCGCCAAGCTCATCGAGCTCAACAATGCAGTGACCAAGCTCGACGCGCCGCCGCGGGAGGTCGTGGAGGCCACGGTGCTCATGGTCGCGCCGGTCGCGCCGCACCTCGCCGAGGAGATGTGGCAGCGCCTCGGCCACGAGGGCGGGGTGACGTATGCCGCGTTCCCCGTCAGCGACCCGGCCAAGATCGTGCAGGACGAGGTCACCTGCGTCATCAAGATCAAGGGCAAGGTGCGCGACCGCGTCGAGGTCGCCCCGGACATCTCCGAAGACGAGCTGCGCGAGCTGGTGCTCGGCCGGGAGAAGGTGCGCGCGGCCACCGAGGGGGGCATCCGCACGGTCATCGTCCGTGCGCCCAAGCTCGTGAACGTCGTGCCCGCCTGAGGCTAGGTTGAGGTGAGGGCCCGACGGGCGGGACCCGGGAGGAGCGCGACGTGACCGTTCGGCTCGTCACGGACTCGACGGCATACCTGCCGAGGGAGCTGCTCTCCGCCCACCGCATCGAGGTCGTCCCGCTCCACGTCGTCGTCGGCGGCAAGGAGCGGGTCGAGGGGCGTGACGTCACGGCCGACGAGGTCGCGGAGGCGCTGCGGGACTACACGATCGTCACCACCTCGCGGCCGACCCCGCAGGCCTTCCTCGAGGCCTACGGGCGGCTCGCCGACGAGGGCGCGACGAGCATCGTCTCGGTGCACCTGTCGAGCCAGATGTCCGGCACCGTCGAGGCGGCGCGGACGGCGGCCGCGGACGCACCGGTGCCGGTGCAGGTCATCGACAGCGAGACGATCGGGATGGCGATGGGTTTCGCCGTCGTCGCAGCGGCTGAGGCTGCGGCACAAGGGCGTTCGCAGGCGGAGGTTGTCGCGGTCGTAAGGGAGCGGTTGCGTCCCTCGCGTGTCCTCTTCTACGTCCACACCCTCGAGCACCTGCGTCGCGGCGGGCGGATCGGGGCCGCGTCGGCGCTGCTCGGCTCGGCGTTCGCGATCAAGCCGATCCTCGCGGTGCGGGGCGGGCGGATCGTGCCGGTGGAGAAGGTGCGGACGAGCTCGCGGGCCCTCGCCCGGATCACCACGCTCGTCACGGAGCAGGTCGTCGCCGGAGGAACGGCCGTCGAGGCAGCGGTGCACCACCTCGGGGCGCTAGAGCGCGCCGAGTCGGTGGCCGAGATGCTGCGGGCGGTGCCAGGGGTCGAGCGCGTCCTCATGGTCGAGCTCGGGGCCGTCGTCGGCGCCCACGTCGGGCCCGGCACCGTCGCGATCGCGCTCTCCCCGCTGCCGGGTCGGCCCCTGCCCGAGTCGGGCGCCGTGGCCCGGTGAGCTGGGCGACGCTGCTCGTCTGGGCAGGGGGAGTCGTCGCGTCCTTCCTCGTCGGCGCAATCAACCCGGCGACGATCATCGCGCGCCTGCGCGGCGCCGACCTCGCGGCATCCGGCTCGGGCAACCCCGGCGCGACGAACGCCGGCCGGGTGCTCGGTCGCAAGTGGGGGATCGTCGTCGGCGTCCTCGACGTCCTCAAGGGGCTCGTCCCGACGGTCGTCGCCGCCCACCTCGTCGGCCCCCACCTGGCGTATGCCGTGGGGCTGGCCGCCGTGGTCGGGCACATCTGGTCGCCCTACCTCAAGGGCCGCGGTGGCAAGGGGGTCGCCACGACGCTGGGGGCGGTGCTCGGGGTCCATCCGCTCGTGGCCCTCGTGGTGCTCGGTGTCTTCGTCGTCGGGTTCGCCGCCACCCGCTGGGTGGCGGCCGGCTCGCTGCTGGGCTCGGTCGCGATGCTCGCCGTGGCCGTGCTGGTCTGGACCGGTCACTGGCCGGGTGACGTGTGGACGGGGTTGTGGCTGACGGCCATCGGTCTGATCGTGATGGCACGCCACCGCAACAACGTGGTCGGCTGGTGGCGACAGCGCCGGCTCCCTTGACCTGCTCTGTGTCCCGCGCACCGATGAGGTCAGAAGACGATGGTGCGCCGACCGGCGAGGAAGACGCGGCTCTCGGCGTGGTCCCGCACTGCCCGGGAGAGGACGCGGCGCTCGACGTCACGGCCGAGGGCGACGAGGCGCTCCGGGGTCTCGGCGTGGGTCACCCGGACGACGTCCTGCTCGATGATCGGACCCTCGTCGAGGTCGGCCGTCACGTAGTGCGCCGAGGCCCCGATGAGCTTGACGCCGCGGTCGTGCGCCTGGTGGTAGGGCTTGGCGCCCTTGAATCCGGGCAGGAACGAGTGGTGGATGTTGATGGCCCGGCCCTCGAGGGCCCGGCACAGGCCGTCGGACAGGATCTGCATGTAGCGGGCGAGCACGACGAGACCGACGTCCTCCGCCTCGACCTTCGCGAGCAGCTCGGCCTCGGCCTCGGCCTTCGTGTCCTTCGTGACCGGGATGACGGTGAACGGCAAGCCGAAGTACTCGACGAGGCCGCGGCAGTCCTCGTGGTTGGAGACGACGCCGACGATCTCGATCGGCAGGTCACCGGTCTTCCACCGGTGGAGCAGGTCGAGCAGGCAGTGGTCGAACTTGGAGACGAGGATGATGGTGCGGCAGTGCTCGTCGGCGGGGCGCACCGACAGCTGGGCGTGCGCGACTGGGGCGCTCGCGCGGATGACGGCCTCGACCCGCTCGACGGCCGCGGTGTCGCAGTCGAACACCGAGCGCATGAAGAACAGGCCCTGGTCCTCGTCGGAGTACTGCTGGTTCTCGACGATGTTCGCCGCCACGTCGAGAAGGGCGGACGATACGGCTGCGACGATGCCGGGGCGGTCGTCGCAGGTGAGGGTCATGATGTGCCGGGCCATTGGAGCAGTTTGAACCAGATGACCCGCCCGCTCCCAATCGACACGCTCGCGTCCGCTTGTCCACAACCCCACCGGCTCGTGGCGATCGTCCCCAGTGCCAGATCGTGGCCCGGTCACGGGGCCCGCCACCTTCCTACCGTCGGGGTATGCCGCTCCGCCGTGTCCCCAGGTCGCCCGACCTCGAGCGGGTGGCTCGTCTCCTCGACACGTCCGCGCCGCAGGAGGGCGCTGGGTGGGTGCCGTCCGCGCCTCCTCGTCCGCCGGCGCGGACGAGCACGCGTCCCGACGACCCGCGTGGGAGCGACGAACGGGATCGGCTCGACACCGACCTGAGGCGGGCTCGGCGCCCCGGCCCGCTCTCACCACCGGAGCAGGTGCGGCTCGGACGGTGGTCGGTCTCGAGCGGGGCCGTCGTCGCGGTGCTCGCCCTCGTGCTCGCGGTGGTCGCCCTCTTCGTCGTCCGGGTCCTGTGGGCCGAGCGTGCGGTGACCCTCGACCCGGCTCCCGCCACCGCCACGAGCCCGGGCGGGGTCGTCGTGAGCGCTCCGTCCACGAGCCCGAGCGGGCCGACGTCGTCGGCGACCCAGTCCCCGGCGGTGAGCCTCGTCGTCCACGTCATCGGGCAGGTGGCCCGCCCCGGCCTCGTCCGACTGGCGACCGGGGCCCGGGTGGCCGACGCGCTCACCGCGGCCGGCGGTGCGACGAGGAAGGCCGACCTCGCCGCGGTCAACCTGGCACGTCCGCTGCTCGACGGTGAGCAGGTGCAGGTCCCGGCACCGGGGGAGACGCTGACCGCTCCCGTCCCGCCGCAGCTCGCAGCGGGTGGAGCCGGGCCAGGAGGCTCGGCCGTGGGACCGACGGGCCAGGTCGACCTCAACACCGCGGACGCCGCCGCGCTCGACGGGCTGCCCGGCGTCGGGCCCGTGCTCGCCCAGCGGATCCTCGACTGGCGGGCGGCGCACGGACGCTTCGCCTCGGTGGACGAGCTGGGGGAGGTGAGCGGCATCGGGGACAAGCTGATGGCGCAGCTGCGCGACCGGGTGCGGGTGTGAGGGGGCAGCCGCTCGGGCCGCGGCGGCTCGACCTGCGCCTGCTGGTGCCGACCGTGCTCGGCTGGGTGGTCGTGGCCTTCGCCGGCCTGCTCGTGCCGATCGAGTGGGTCTGGTGGGGCGGCGGCGCCTCCGCCGTGACGGCAGCGCTCCTGGCGGCCGGGAGCGTCGGTGACCGACGCGGCCGGTCCCAGCGGACCCGCCTGGCCGCGATGAGCCTCGCCGTGCTCGCGCTGCTGCTCGTGGCTGCGGCCGGCCACCGGGTGGTGCGGGAGGTCGGGCCCGTGGCGACCCTCGCGGGAGAGCGGGCTGTCGTCACGCTGCGCGGGCTCGTCCTC
>JBDSSS010000209.1:0-8981 GCA_039928615.1 Terracoccus sp.
GATCGACCTCAACTACCTCGCCGACCCGCACGACGTCGCGGTGATGATCGCCGTCATGCGCAAGGCCCTCGAGATCATCAAGGCCTGGCCCGGGGCAGACCTCGGGGACCCCGTCATCCCTCCGCACCTCGCGCAGGCCCACGGCTACGCGGGCGGCGACCCGAGCGACGCGCTGCTCGAGGACATGGCGCGGCACTACGCCCTCACCGTCTACCACGAGACGTCGACCTGCCGGATCGGCGACGTCGTCGACGCCAGCCTCAGGGTGCTCGGCGTCAGCGGCCTCCGCGTCGCCGACGCGAGCGTGATGCCCAACATCGTCAGCGGCAACACCAATGCCGCGGCGATCATGATCGCCGAGAAGGCAGCCGAGATCATCGCCACCGACCACGGGCACCACCTCGCCACCATGGTCGGCTGAGACCGGGGCGTCCTCTACGAGTGGGGTCCCCGCGACGTCACTCGTAGAGGACGTAGTCCGGCTCGGGCCTGAGGGCGAGCACCTGTTTCGGAGTCATCAGGGGACCGAAGGCGCGGTCCTCCTCGTAGAAGAGCTTGAAGCCGGCGTGCACTCCCTTCGGCAGGTTCTTCGTGAGTTTGGTCCAGGTGCTGACCTTGTTGGCGGGCGAGCCGATCCCGTCGACGGACTTGATGATCGCGACCCCCGGGTGCATCCGGATGTCCTTCTGCCGCGAGACGATCGCGGGTGAGAGCTGGTGGAAGACAAGCGCCTTCTCCGGGAGGTCGTGGGCCTTCACGAGGCCCGCGAGATAGGCTGCGATGGAGTCGATCTCGGCTCCCGTCGTGTGGCCGAACACCATCATCGGCACCTGCCCCGGACCCATCGCCCACTCGGGGTCGAGGGCCAGACCGACGTCCGGTTGCACGAGCCACCGCTCGTAGTGCTTGACCTCGGTGAGGAAGTCGGCGCGCCCGGGCTGGATCCCGAGCAGGAGTATGCCGTTCACCTCGCGGGCCGCTGCGAGGTGCCGGTCCACGGTCGCCGCCGACACCCGCGACCGGTACTTCCCGTCCCGTCCCGGTGCCCCCTGCACGATCGTCGCGATGAGCTCGAGGACGGGCAGGACCTTCCGCCCGTCCGCGTAGGGCTCGCCCACCTCGAGGATCTCCTGGGCCCGGTCGTCGAGGTCGCCGATCCCGAGCCGGCCCATCGCTCTCGAGCCGGGCACGCCCGCGAACCCGACGAGCCGGTGCTCCGGGAAGAGGGTGCGACCCCCGCCGGGCAGCTGGGCGCCAGCGCTCGCTCCACCAGCTGGCGGCCCCGTCGTGGCCGGGGCGGAGGCAGAGGAGGACGGAGTCGCTGCGGTCGTCGGGGAGTGCCTCGCCGTCGGCGTTCCGGACCGCCCGGTGGTCGAGGGCGAGGTCGATGCCGACGACGGAGCCGGGGCAACCGGGGCGACCGGGGGAGCGGCGCTCGCGCACCCGGCGAGCGCGGTCGCCAGGGCGACGAGGACGGCCGCTGCCGTGGCACGGTTCACCCGGGTCCTCCTGCGGGGTAGGGGCGAGGGTCGAGGGCGGCCGGAAGGACGGCCGGCCCGCTCGAGGAAGGGTAAGCGAACCAGCTCTTCCAGCGGACTCGGCGCACCGGTGGACCGTCCCCGACGAAAGGCCGTCGCACCCCGCCACGTGCGGTCGATACCCTTGGGCAGGCCGCAGCCCGGCGGCATACGCCGGGGCAGGCCGCACCACGCCACCGACTGAACGAGGAGCACCCACCGTGTCTGCACAGATCACCGTCACCGTCGCCGGGAGCGAGCGAGCGGTCGCGGAGCGGACGACGGCGGGTGAGGTGCTCGAGCAGGCCGGGGCCGGCGGTCGCGACATCGTCGTCGCCCGCGTCAACGGCGAGCTGCGTGACCTCTTCCACGTCGTGGCCGACGGTGACGTCGTCGAGCCGGTCAGCGTGCAGAGCGAGGACGGCCTCGCCGTGCTGCGTCACTCCACCGCCCACGTGCTGGCGCAGGCCGTCCAGTCGGTCAACCCCGAGGCAAAACTCGGCATCGGCCCGCCGATCCGCGACGGCTTCTACTACGACTTCGACGTCGAGCAGCCCTTCGTGCCCGAGGACCTCAAGGCCCTCGAGAAGGCGATGCAGCGGATCATCAACGAGGGCCAGACCTTCGAGCGGCGCGTCGTCACCGACGCCGCTGCCCTCGAGGAGCTCGCCGGCGAGCCCTACAAGTGCGAGCTCGTCGGGCTCAAGGGCGGCGACGCCGCCGAAGCCGCCGAGGGCGCGTCCGTCGAGGTCGGCGCCGGCGAGCTGACGATCTACGACAACATCCGCCGCGACGGCACCCGCGCCTGGGGTGACCTTTGCCGCGGGCCCCACATCCCCAGCACCAAGCTCATCGGCAACGCCTTCAAGCTGATGCGCTCGGCGGCCGCCTACTGGCGCGGCTCGGAAAAGAACCCCCAGCTCCAGCGGGTCTACGGCACGGCCTGGCCGACCAAGGACGAGCTCAAGGCCTACCTCGACCGGCTCGCCGAGGCCGAGCGCCGAGACCACCGCCGCCTCGGGGCCGAGCTCGACCTCTACTCCTTCCCCGACGAGCTGGGCTCCGGCCTGCCCGTCTTCCACCCGCGCGGCGGGGTCATCAAGCGCGAGATGGAGGACTACTCCCGCCGGCGCCACATCGAGGAGGGCTTCGAGTACGTCGGCACCCCCCACATCACCAAGGACGGGCTCTTCCACACCTCCGGGCACCTGCCGTACTACGCGGACACGATGTTCCCGCCGATGGAGCTCGAGGGCGCGAAGTACCAGCTCAAGGCGATGAACTGCCCGATGCACAACCTCATCTACAAGTCCCGCGGCCGGTCCTACCGCGAGCTGCCGCTGCGCTTCTTCGAGTTCGGCTCGGTCTACCGCTACGAGAAGTCCGGCGTCGTCCACGGACTGACCCGCGTGCGCGGTCTCGAGATGGACGACTCCCACTCCTACGTCACCCGCGAGCAGGCGCCCGCCGAGATCAAGCACCTGCTCGAGTTCGTCCTGTCCCTGCTGCGCGACTTCGGTCTCGACGACTTCTACCTCGAGCTGTCGACCCGTGACGATGACGGTGACAAGAAGGACAAGTTCATCGGCAGCGAGGAGCAGTGGACCGAGGCGACGGCCATCCTCGAGAAGGTGGCGACCGACTCCGGTCTCGACCTCGTGCCCGACCCCGGCGGTGCCGCGTTCTACGGCCCCAAGATCTCCGTCCAGGCGCGCGACGCCATCGGCCGGACCTGGCAGATGTCGACGATCCAGTACGACTTCAACCAGCCCGAGCGCTTCGGCCTCGAGTACCAGGCGGCTGACGGCACCCGTCAGGAGCCGGTGATGATCCACTCGGCGAAGTTCGGCTCGATCGAGCGCTTCCTCGGTGTCCTCGTCGAGCACTACGCCGGCGCGTTCCCGGTCTGGCTCTCGCCGGTCCAGGCCCTCGGGGTCCCCGTCGCGGAGGACTACGCCGACTACCTCGCCGACGTCCTGGCCCAGCTCAAGCGGCGTGGGGTGCGGGTCGAGCTCGACGCGAGCGACGACCGCTTCCCCAAGAAGATCCGCAACGCGAGCAAGTCCAAGGTGCCCTTCGTGCTCATCGCCGGTGAGGACGACCGGGCGGCCGGCGCGGTCTCCTTCCGCTACCGGGACGGGTCCCAGAAGAACGGGGTGCCGGTCGAGGACGCGATCGCCGAGATCGTCGCCGCCATCGAGACGCGCGCCCAGGTCTGAGGTCGGAGGTCGGAGGTCTGAGCCAGCGTCGGTCCGGGCACGGCGACACCCTAGGATTTCCACCATGACGGACGGGACGGGCGGGCCGGGCGCGGTGAGCGGGGGACAGGGCCTGGAGACCGAGCGCGACTTTGCCCATGTCGACGACGGTTTCGAGCGACTCTGGACCCCGCACCGGATGGCCTACATCGAAGGTGAGCGACCCACGACCGAGGCTGGGACCGGGTGCCCGTTCTGCGCCGCCCCGGGCAAGGGCGACGCCGAGGGCCTCATCGTGCACCGGGGTGAGCACGCCTACGTCGTGCTCAACCTCTTCCCCTACAACCCGGGGCACCTGCTCGTCTGCCCCTACCGGCACGTCTCGCTCTACGTCGACCTCACCGACGAGGAGACGACCGAGTTCACGGCCCTGACGAAGCAGGCGGTCCACGCGCTCCAGGCCGCCTCGGAGCCGCACGGCTTCAACCTCGGGATGAACCAGGGCGCCGTCGCAGGGGCGGGGGTCGCCGCCCACCTGCACCAGCACATCGTGCCCCGGTGGGCCGGCGACTCGAACTTCCTGCCGATCGTCGCCCAGACCAAGGCGCTGCCGGTGCTGCTCGAGGACACGCGCGCCCGGATCGTCGCAGCCTGGCCCGAGGCCTGACGGTCCCCTCGGCTCGATTGTCGCGGTGCGGTGATGTCGTCGGGGGCGCCGCCCCGGTTCAGTAGTGTGTGACCACCATGCTCAACAGACTGCTGCGCGCGACCATGACCCGGATCCTCGGTCCGGTCGCCCACCTCTTCCTCCGGCTCGGCATCAGCCCGGACGTCGTCACCGTCGTCGGGACGCTCGGCGTGTGCTTCGGAGCGCTCGCCTTCTTCCCGCGGGGCGAGCTGTGGATCGGCACCCTGGTGATCACGGCCTTCGTCTTCGCCGACAACGTCGACGGGATCATGGCCCGCGCGTCGGGGCGCTCGAGCAAGTGGGGCGCCTACCTCGACTCGACCCTCGACCGGGTCGCCGACGCAGCGATCTTCGGGGGGCTCGTTCTCTTCTATGCCGGTCGCGGCAACAACCAGCTGATGGCCGGGCTGGCCCTCGCCTGCCTCATCCTCGGTAGCGTCGTGTCCTATGCGAAGGCCCGGGCCGAGGGCCTCGGCTACACCGCCAACGTCGGGATCGCCGAGCGGGCCGACCGGCTCGTCGCCGTCCTCGCCGCGACCTTCTTCTCCGGTGTCTTCGGCTCGACCGTGCTGCTCGGCGTCGTGCTCGGGCTGCTCGCCGTCGCGAGCTTCATCACCGTCGTCCAGCGGATGCTCGAGGTGCGTCGCCAGGCGCTCGCCAGCGGTGAGGTTCGTGACGTGGGCCAGGTCGACGAGGTCCGAGAGGTCGACGAGTGAGCACGTCCCCCGCAGGGCGCGCGGCCACCCGAGCCCGCGACTCCGTGAGCGTGCTCGGTTTCCGCCTCGGTTGGAAGGTCGTCAAGGCGCTCCCGGAACGGACGGCATACGCGATGTTCGACCGGATCGCCGACCTCGCGGTGCGCCGCGGCGGGTCGGGGGTCGAGCGGCTCCGCGCCAACTACGCACGGGCCCGGCCCGAGCTCGGCACCCCGGAGCTCGAGGCCCTGGTCCGCGCCGGGATGCGCTCGTACATGCGCTACTACTGCGAGGCCTTCCGCCTGCCGTCGCTGACCCGCGCGCAGATCGAGGGCGCCGTGAGCTGCACCGGCCACGAGGCCCCGCGGGCGCACGCGGTCGCGGGGGAGACCGTCGTCGTCTTCGTCGGCCACCTGGGCAACTTCGACCTCGGCGCGGCCTGGTCGGCGAGCAACATCGGGCCGGTCACCACGGTCGCCGAGCGGCTCAAGCCCGAGGCCGTCTTCCAGGAGTTCGTCGCCTTCCGGCGCAGCATCGACATGGACATCATCCCGCTGACCGGTGACGGTGACCCCTTCGCCGCGCTCGTCGCCCGCGCCCGCGAGGGCGGGCACGTCATCGCCCTCGCCAGCGACCGCGACCTCACGAGCAACGGGGTCGAGGTCGACTTCCTCGGCCGTCGGGCCCGGATGGCCAAGGGGCCCGCCGTCCTCGCGCTGCTGACCGGCGCGCCCCTGTATGCCGCGACGATCCACTACGAGAAGGCGCCCGAGGGCACGGGGCTCGGCGGTCACCGCACCGTCATCGACTTCAGCCCGGCGCTCACGCCCCGGGTGCAGGGCTCGACCGCGGTGCGCGTGCAGGACCTCGTCCAGCAGTGCGCCGACCACCTCGCCGGCACCGTCGTCGAGCACACGTCGAGCTGGCACATGCTGCAGCGGATCTTCGTCGAGGACCTCGACCCGCTGCGCTCGAGGACGGCCGGGGTCAGCGGATGAAGGTCGGGATCGTCTGCCCCTACTCCTTCGACGTGCCCGGCGGCGTGCAGTTCCACGTCCGTGACCTCGCCGAGCACCTGATCAGCCACGGACACGAGGTCTCGGTGCTCGCGCCCGCCGACAGCGAGACCGAGCTGCCCGACTACGTCGTCTCGGCGGGGCGGGCGACCGCGGTGCGCTACAACGGCTCCGTGGCCCGGCTCAACTTCGGCCCCGTCACCGCCTCGAAGGTGGGTCGCTGGCTCGACGCCGGGGCCTTCGACGTGCTCCACCTGCACGAGCCGGTGACCCCGAGCGTCAGCGTCATCGCCCTATCGGCGTGCGAGGGCCCGATCGTCGCGACCTTCCACACCTCGATGATCCGCTCCCGCACGATGCAGACCGCCTACCCGATCCTGCGCTCGAACCTCGAGAAGATCGACGCCCGGATCGCCGTCAGCGAGGACGCCCGGCGCACGGTGACGACCCACGTGGGCGGCGACGCCATCGTCATCCCCAACGGCGTCTACGTCGACCGCTTCGCCTCGGCGCCGCGCAACCCGGCCTGGACCGGCACCCGGTCGCGCCCGACCATCGCCTTCCTGGGGCGGATGGGTGAGCCGCGCAAGGGACTGCCGGTGCTCGCGGCTGCCCTGCCCGAGGTGCTCGCCCGCGTCCCCGGTCTGCGGGTCCTGCTCGCCGGGCCCGGCGACGTCCGGGAGATCACCGCCGGCCTCCCGCCCGAGGTGGCCCGCGCCTGCGAGTTCCTCGGACCGGTCAGCGACGAGGACAAGGCCTCCCTGCTCGCTTCCGTCGACGTCTACGTCGCGCCGAACACCGGGGGTGAGAGCTTCGGGATCATCCTCATCGAGGCGATGTCCGCCGGCGCCTGCGTTCTCGCCAGCGACCTCGCCGCGTTCTCCCGGGTCCTCGACGGCGGGACCGCCGGGGCGATGTTCCGCAACGAGGAGCCGGCCGACCTGGCCGCCGTCCTGCTCGAGCTCGTCGCCGACCCGGCCCGCCGGGCGGCTCTCGCCGCGGCGGGGAGCCAGCGGGCGCGCCTGTTCGACTGGTCGGTGGTCGCCGCCCGCATCATCGCCGTCTACGAGACGGTCATCGAGGGTCGGATGGCCGCGACGGCCGAGCCACAGACCGGCTGGAACCGGTTCCTCCGCGGAGGCATCGGGCGATGACCGACGTGCTCGCCTGGCTGTTCGCCACGCTCTTCGTCGTCGTCATCATCGGCTGGTACCTCAGCTACAGCGCGGCGCGCCTCGACCGGCTCCACATTCGCCTCAGCGGCACGGCCGCGGCGCTCGACGCCCAGCTGGTCCGGCGGGCCGAGGCTGCGCTGGAGCTCGCCAACAGCGGCCTGCTCGACGGGGCGACATCCCTCATCCTCGCGCACGCGGCCACCGAGTCGCTCGAGATGCCCGACGAGCACGGCGAGGTGCGGGAGATGACCGAGAGCCAGCTGACCGAGGCACTCGAGGCCACCCTCACCGCGCCCGCCCTCGCCGCCATCGCGTCGATGCACGACGGCCAGGCCGCCGACGAGCCACTGGCCCGGCTCGGGTCGGCGTGCACGCGGGTGCAGCTCTCCCGGCGGTTCCACAACGACGCCGTCACCGACGTGCGCCGGGTCCGCCGCAAGTGGGTCGTACGGGTCTTTCACCTGGCCGGCCACACCCCGCTGCCGTCGACGATCGAGTTCGACGACGACGCCCCGCCCGCGCTCGTCCCCTGACGCGGGTAGAACTGCCCACTCGACGGACTCGTCGAGTGGGCAGTTTCACCCCCCTCACGCCCGAGCCGGGTCGAGCCGGACACCGCCCGGGGCCTACCCTTTGACCATCCCCACACGAGAAAGCAGGACATCGTGAGCACAACCGAGACCACGGGCACCTCGCCCGCGGCCGAGAGCACGTCGAGCGCCGGCGAGAGCACGGCAGCGACGGGCACCACCCGCGTCAAGCGTGGCATGGCCGAGATGCTCAAGGGCGGCGTCATCATGGACGTCGTCACGGCCGAGCAGGCCAAGATCGCCGAGGACGCCGGCGCCGTCGCCGTGATGGCCCTCGAGCGGGTCCCCGCCGACATCCGCGCCCAAGGTGGCGTGTCACGGATGAGCGACCCCGACATGATCGACAGCATCATCGCGGCCGTCTCGATCCCCGTGATGGCCAAGGCGCGCATCGGCCACTTCGTCGAGGCCCAGGTCCTCCAGAGCCTCGGCGTCGACTACATCGACGAGTCAGAGGTGCTGACGCCGGCCGACTACGCGAACCACATCGACAAGTGGCAGTTCACCGCGCCCTTCGTCTGTGGCGCGACCAACCTCGGTGAGGCCCTGCGCCGGATCACCGAGGGCGCAGCGATGATCCGCTCCAAGGGCGAGGCCGGCACCGGCGACGTCTCCAACGCGACCACCCACATGCGCACGATCCGTCAGGAGCTGCGCCGCCTCCACGGCCTTCCCGAGGACGAGCTCTACGTCGCGGCCAAGGAGCTGCAGGCGCCCTACGAGCTCGTCGCCGAGGTCGCCCGCGCGGGCAAGCTCCCCGTCGTGCTCTTCACCGCCGGCGGCATCGCCACCCCCGCCGACGCGGCGATGATGATGCAGCTCGGCGCCGAGGGTGTCTTCGTCGGCTCCGGCATCTTCAAGTCGGGCAACCCGGCCGAGCGCGCCGAGGCCATCGTCAAGGCGACCACCTTCTACGACGACCCCGACGTCATCGCCAAGGTCTCCCGCGGCCTCGGCGAGGCCATGGTCGGGATCAACGTCGACGAGATCCCGCAGCCGCACCGGCTCTCCGAGCGCGGTTGGTGACCTCACCCCCACGCTGACGTATGCCGCTTCGCCCGCCGGGCGCAGCGGCATACGCGCGTCCGGGGCTGGGATGATC
>JBDSSS010000210.1:0-4763 GCA_039928615.1 Terracoccus sp.
GAGAGGTCGCCGCGACCGTGGGTGTGGCCGCCCAGACCATCCGCTGCTGCGCACGCAAGGGCCTTCTTCCGCCACCGCAGCGGACAGCCAACGGCTACCGCACCTACGACGAGCAGACCCTAAACCGGCTCCGGTTCATCCGCCACGGCCAAGGCGCCGGCCTCACCCTTCTCGAGATCACCGTCATCATCGACCTGCGCAGCACGGGCGCATCGCCCTGCGACCACGTCACGGAACTGCTGTCGACCAAGCTGCACGACATCCGAGCGCGCCAGCGCGAACTCACGGCCCTCGCAGCAAAACTGCAGAGGCCGGCCAGTCGCGGTCGCCGGCTTGACCCGGCCGTCGCGATTCAAAACTAAAGGCCGGGGACGAGCTGGCGGATCGCTCGAGAGTTCCCGCGCCGCGTCCAGGACGGTCTCCCGCGGCGCCGCTCGACGTGTGTGCACTGCCAGGGAGCATTTTGTTGACCGGTAGCCACGTCGCGTTGCGGCGATGGATGGAGTTGATCTGACCACCCGCGGCGCGAAACCGACAGAGTGGGAACACCAGCGAGCCCTCGCCGGGTTCCCATGACGTGCCGCAACCCACCGAGGACGAGGACGTGCGAGAACAGCAGGACGCCTTCCGCCAGTACGTCCAACCCGAGCTCGAGGTGCTCCTCCGGGTTGCCCGCTCCCTGACGGGGAACACCACCGACGCCGAGGATCTGACGCAGGAGACCCTCGTCCGCGCCTACCGTGTGATCGACCGCTTCGACGGGCGGCATCCCCGCGCGTGGCTGCTGACGATCATGCGGCACACCCACCTCAACATGCATCGTCGGCAGCGTCCCGACACCGTGCCCGACTGGGACGCCGTGCGGGGGTCTCGCCCGGCCTTCGGCGCCTCCGTGCACCGCAGCGCCGAGGACGAGGTCGTCGACGAGCGCCTGCACCACCTCCTCGCGGAGGCCATCGCGTCGCTGAACCCCCGCTACCGGGAGGCCCTGTGGCTCGTCGACGTCAACGACCTCAGCTACGCGGACGCCGCGGCAGCTCTCGGGGTCCCCGTCGGAACCGTCATGTCACGGCTCAGCCGTGGCCGGGAACGCGTGCGCAAGCACCTGGGTCCCACCGTCCTCACCTCAAGGAGGCTCTCATGATCACCTCGCTCCGCAAGATGGTGACGTGCCACTGGACCGCCCGGCGGATCCAGCGCTACCTCGATGCAGACCCCTCGGCGCCGCTGACCCCCGGCGAGGTCGCCCGTCTCGAGTCCCACCTCGCCGTCTGCGAGAAGTGCACCCGGTTGAACGAGGAGCACCAGGTCCTGCACCGGGCGCTCTCCCACTGGCCGGGGAGCACCCTGCCCGACGAGGATGCGGTGACCCGACTGCGGACGTTCGTCGACGAGTTGACGGGCGAGGACGAGCGATGAGTGCGGTCGAGGATTTCACCGGTGAGCCCTGGGACCTGCTGGTCCTCGGTGGCGGCACCGCCGGCATCGTCGGCGCCAAGACCGCGGCACGACTGGGCGCCCGTGTCCTGCTCGTGGAGCGGGACCGACCCGGAGGCGACTGCCTGTGGACCGGCTGCGTGCCCTCGAAGGCGCTGCTCGCCGCGGCGGAGGCGGCTGCAGCCGCTCGCCGGGCTGCCATGTTCGGTGTCGACGTGAGCGACGTCGACGTCGACATCGCCCGGGTCCTGGGTCACGTGCGCGGGGCGATCGCCCACATCGCGCCGACGGACTCGGTCGAGGCGCTCGAGCACGCCGGGGTGCACGTCCTGCACGGTTCGGGTCGCTTCACCGGACCGCAACACCTCGAGGTCGACGGCACCGCGGTCGAGTTCCGTCAGGCCCTGCTCGCCACGGGGGCCGCTCCTGCCCTGCCGCCCATCCCCGGCCTGGCGGACGCGCGCCCCCTCACGAGCGACACGGTCTGGGAGCTGACCGAGCTCCCCGGACGCCTCGCCGTGCTGGGCGGCGGCAGCATCGGGTGCGAGCTCGGTCAGGCCTTCTCCCGTCTGGGAGCCGAGGTCGTCATCGTCGAGGGCGCCGACCGGCTCCTCCCCCGCGAGGACGAGGATGCGGCGGCGCTCGTCACCGACACGCTGGGCGGAGAGGGCGTCAAGATCCGCACCGGCGTCAGCGTCGTCGAGGTCGCGGGCACGAGCGGCACCGGAGGGGAGCTGCTGCTGGGCGACGGCTCGCGGGTCGACTTCGACCACCTCCTCGTCGCCGTCGGCCGGACGCCTCGGACGCGGGGGCTCGGCTTCGAGGCGGCGGGCATCGAGACGGACCAGCGCGGGTTCGTCACGGTCGACGCGCGCCTGCGCACGACGAACCGTCGTATCTGGGCCGCGGGCGACCTGACCGGACATCCACAGTTCACCCACTTGGCGGGGATGCATGGGAGCACCGCCGCCACGAATGCCGTCCTCGGGCTGAGGCGGAAGGTCTCCCTGTCCGCGGTGCCACGCGTGACCTTCACCCATCCGGAGGTCGCCGCGGTCGGGCTGCCCACCAGTCCCTCCCCCGAGGGACTTCAGGTCCGGTCGTGGCACGACACCCACGTCGACCGCGCCGTCGCCGAGGGCCAAACCCAGGGCTTCACCAAGATCGTCATCGACCGGCGTGGGCGGGTGCTCGGAGCCACCGTCGTCGGACCACGCGCCGGCGAGACGCTCGCCGAGCTGACCCTCGCCGTCAGGTTGGGGCTGACGACCCGGCAGCTCGCCGGCACGACCCACCCGTACCCGACCTTCGGGGACGGTCCGTGGAACGTCGCCGTCGCGGACGTCCAGGACCAGCTGGCGCGACCCGGGACCGCGCGGATCATCCATGGGCTGCTCGCCGTCCACCGGTATGCCGTGGGCCGCGGGCCGTTTCGACGCCCCGGACGATGAGCGCCACCCGGGGTCGTCGCAGCCGGTGATCTCAGGACAGCGCGGCGAAGCCGGTGACGATGCGGTGGGCTGCGCTGAGCCCGACGACCCCAGCCCAGACCACCGCGATGCCCTCGGCCCAGAAGGGGACGATGAGCCAGAGGCTGTGCACCGCGATGGTCTCGGCCCCCTCGGCCATTCCCCCGAGGAAGCTCAGCGACCGGCCGTCGTCGATGCGCCGCCCCGTGCGCTCGGCGATGGAGGAGAAGGCGAGGAACGCCGTCCCGTTGACGTAGTAGGCGAGCAGGACGAGCAGGAACGGCCACCACGCCGCGCCGTGCTCGCGTGAGGCGCCGAGCACGACTCCGACGACGGTCGACCCGTAGACGACGAAGTCGGCCGTGATGTCGAAGAACCCGCCCGCCGCCGACTCGGGCGGCCCGTCCCCCTCCGCGTCCCCGTGGACCGCGCGGACCGCGAGACGATGGCGGGCCAACGGTCCGTCGAGGCCGTCGAAGACCCGGGAGACGAGCCACAGTGCGAGCGCGAGGCCCCACAGCGTGCTGGCCGCTGCGACGGCGCTGCCGATGCCGGTGGCCAGACCCGCAGCCGTGAGCCGGTTCGGCGAGAGCCACGGCACGTCGATCGCCTCTGCAGCACGGCTGAGGGGGCCGTCGAGGCGGCGCCGGAGCTGGGTGTCGAACACCGTCACGCACCCGTCGCGTCAGGTCGGTCGGGGCTCTCGGGGCGAGCGAGCCGGCGCGCCAGCGCTGCACCCGCGACGAACAGCAGGAGCAGGGCGAGGCCGGCCCACACCAGCAGGTCCGGCCTCGTCAGCGCGAAGCTCCCGACGGCGACGTAGACGACCGTGCCCGGGATGATGCCCAGCGCACTGCCCACGACGTAGTCGCGGGCTCGGACGCTCGACATGCCGGCCACGTAGTTGACCGCGGTGAAGGGCGCCACGGGGACGAGCCTGGCCCACAGCACCGCCTGCGTGCCGTGCCGATCGAGCAGGGCGTGCACTCGGTCCCGGTGTCGTCCGGTCGCCCAGTCCAGGGCCGTCGGGTCGACCCGCCGGGCGATGAGGAAGGCAAGCACCGCGCCGAGCATGGCCGCACCCCAGACGAGAGCCGTCCCGACGGCGAGCCCGAACACGGCTCCGGCCGCGGCTGACAGGACGTTCTTCGGCAGCGGGAAGAGGGTCACGGCGGCATACGTGAGGACGAAGAGGACGGGAGCGGCAGGTCCAGCCTCCCCCACGAGCGAGCGGAGGCGGTCCACGTCGAACAGCCCGGTCCACCCCAGCGCGACGGCACCGGCCACCAGGACGACGCCGAGCAGCGCGACGCGCACGACGTGTCCGGTCGTGTGCTGGGCCGTCATGGGTCTCCTGTCGTCGGCGCTCCCCTAGGGAAGTCGGTGGCCCCGCTTCCTTGTTCCCACCTCCGTGACCCCACCTCCCCCGAGAGTGCGACGAACCGGGCATCGATCGCCGACGTGGGTCCGCAGAAGAAGTGCCACGGAGCTGGCTGCGCCGGCCAGTCCGGCGACTTCGGTCTGCTGCTGCAGATGAGGTCAGGGAGGGCTCTCCGGGGTCCGACGGAGGTCGCCGAGACCGTCGCGGAGCGTGGCCTGGGCCGTTCCGAGCGGCAGACCCAGGATGGTCCCCACCTCCGTGTGGGTGTACCCCCCGAAGTAGGCCAGGTCGAGAGCGCTGGGTCGGTCGGAGCTCAGCGTCGCCTTCGCCTGCTCCACCCGTCGAGCACCGGGGGCGTCGACGGACCGGACTCGCTGCACGGCCGTGCGAGCGCGATGGCGAGCATCCACCCCATGGCGCTGCCTCGGGCCTCGTCGAAGTGGGCGGCCGTCCGCCAGATCTCCAGGAAGGCGTGG
>JBDSSS010000211.1:0-4477 GCA_039928615.1 Terracoccus sp.
CGTCGTACTGCGGGCGATCCTGCGCGAACGCCACGGCTGGATCATGGACGTCTACACGCTCTCGACCGACTGACCGACTGACCGACTGACCGACTGACCGACTGACCGACTGACCGACGCCGTCAGGGCGAGGTCCGTACGACCATCGTGCGCGCGCATCCTCAGCCCACACCGCACCATCGACGCGGCGAGGCCGGCGCCGACGCCCTCACCGGCGCGGCCGCAGGGAGAGCAGGCGTTTACAGGCCCAGCTTCCTCAGCACGGCCGCGTGCGTGCGTTCCCATGACGCCTTTCCGGCGACGAGGTGGGGCTGCACCGCCGGCTCGAGGCGAGCGGCGAGCCCACCCGCCAACGACGAGGTGCAGAGCCCGTCGCGCGCGGCGGCGACGGTCGTGTTGCCCGCCCACCTCCCCGAGGGCCACCGGCCCGGACCGGGCAGCGCGCCGGCCCACCGCGCGATCACCATCGACCGGCCGGTCCACGTCAGCCGCTGAGAAAGCGTCGTGCCGAGCCAGGTCACCGCGCGAGTCCAGGGGCTGCTGTGCGTGGGCCACGGCAGGGCAGGCCCGTCGACACCCGCGTCGACCACGACCACGGCTAGCCTGGCTGTGGCTGCGGCCACAGGCCCCATCGAGGACCCGGCGACGCAGCACTTCCGACGTCACGGGTCACCCGCGTCGGGTAGGCGCGAACCCCCAACGCGGCCACCGGGTTGTCGGAGGCCGCGAGCGCGAGCGTCCCGCACGACGACGAACCGCACCGGTTGCGAGTGCCCGACGCTCGGGGCCCTGTGACGTCGGAAGTGCTGCGTCGAGCAGGTGGCCAGGCACCAGGTCCGGGCGGTAGCGACGGATGTCACGGCGACCCGAGAGCACCGACACGAGCGCCCGGACGACGTCGGCGCCCAGGGCACACCCCTACCGGTCCTCGCCCCGATCGCGCGTACTCGTCCCGGCCCCGACGAGGAGAACCGGCCGCGACCAGGTGCCGCTCACGCCTCCAGCTGCCCCTCGACGTCGAGATAGACCTGCTGCATCGCCCCGACCACCGTTGGGTCCGGCTCCGACCACAGCCCTCGCTCCGCGGCCTCACCGAGCTTCTCGACAATACCGCGCAGGGCCCAGGGATTGGCGTGGCGCATGAATGCCTGATTGGTGGCGTCGAGGACGTACTCCCGGGCGATCGACTCGTACATCCAGTCCGGCACGACCCCGGCCGTCGCATCGAACCCGAAGAGGTAGTCTACGGTGGCGGCGAGCTCGAAGGCGCCCTTGTAGCCGTGCCGCTGCATGGCCGCGATCCAGCGCGGGTTGACCACGCGGGACCTGAAGACGCGGTTGGTCTCCTCCTGGAGCGTCCGCGTCCGCACAGCCTCCGGCGAGGTCGAGTCGCCGACGTAGGCTCGCGGCTCGGTACCGGTCAGGGCTCGGACAGTGGCGACCATGCCGCCGTGGTATTGGAAGTAGTCGTCGGAGTCGAGGATGTCGGACTCGCGGTTGTCGACGTTTTTCGCCGCAACCTGGATGCGACGGTAGTTGCGCTCCATGTCGTCCCGCGCCGGGACACCGTCGAGTCCGCGGCCATAGGCGAAACCCCCCCACGTCGTGTAGACCTCGGCGAGATCGGCGTCGTCACGCCACGTGCCCGACTCGACGACTTGGAGGATGCCGGCGCCGTACGCCCCCGGTTTCGAGCCGAAGATCCTTGTACGAGAACGTCGTTCGTCACCGTGGACCTCGAGGTCGGCCAGAGCGTGCTTGCGTACGAAGTTCTGCTCAACCGGCTCGTCTAGGTCGGCCACGAGCGCGACAGCGTCGTCGAGCAGCGCGATGACGTGCGGGAAGGCGTCACGGAAGAAGCCCGAGATTCTCACTGTGACGTCGACGCGGGGGCGCCCCAGCTCCTCCAGCGACAGCATCTCCAGCCCGACGACACGCCGCGACTGCTCGTCCCACACCGGGACGACACCCATCAGGGCGAGGACCTCGCCGATGTCGTCGCCGGACGTCCGCATCGCCGAGGTGCCCCAGACCGACAGACCGACGGACTCCGGCAGGCGGCCCTCGTCCTCGAGGTAGCGGTCCAGGAGGGACTGGGCCATGGCGGCACCCGTCTGGTATGCGAGACGTGACGGAATCGCCTTGGGGTCCACCGAGTAGAAGTTGCGGCCCGTGGGGAGCACGTTGACCAGGCCCCGCAGCGGAGACCCCGAGGGGCCGGCCGGCACGTAGCCCCCCTCGAGGGCGTGGAGCACCATGGGCAGCTCGCGGCTCGTCGCGGCGAGGCGGGGCACGATCTCCTCGCACGCGAACACCAGTGTCGCCTCGACCCCCGGGGTTGGCTCCCCGCAGACCGCCTGAACGATGCAAGCGGCGGCGGCGGCATCCCACGATGCCTCGGCGAGGCGGCCGACGAGGTCACGGGCGAGGCCCTCGACCCGGTCGGTCTCCGCCGTCGAGGCTCCCTCGAGCAGCCCGAGAGCAGCGCGCAGCCCCGAGATCCCCGAGTCACGGCCGCCGAAGACCTGCCCTGCCCGCAGGACCGCGAGCACGAGGTTGATCAGCCCCTCCCCCGAGGGCGCCTCGCCGAGCACGTGCAACCCATCGCGGATCTGCACGTCCTTGATCTCGCAGAGCCACCCGTCGACGTGGAGGATGAAGTCGTCGAACGCCTCGTCGTCGGGCCGCTCGGACAGGCCGAGGTCCTGGTCCATCTTGGCCGCCTGGATGAGGGTCCAGATCTCGCCCCGGAGAGCAGGAGCCTTGGCCGGGTCCATCGCCAAGACGTTGCCGTACTCGTCGAGGAGCTGCTCGAGCCGGGCGATGTCTCCGTAGGTCTCGGCCCGCGCCATGGGCGGCACGAGGTGGTCGACGATCGTCGCGTGTGCGCGGCGCTTGGCCTGCGTCCCCTCGCCTGGGTCGTTGACGAGGAATGGGTAGATGAGCGGGAGCGAGCCGAGGGCCGCGTCGGTGCCGCACGAGGCCGACATGGCTATGTTCTTGCCCGAGAGCCACTCCAGGTTGCCGTGCTTCCCGACGTGGACGAGGGCGTGCGCGCCGAACTCCTCCTCGAGCCAGCGGTACGTCGCTAGGTAATGGTGCGTGGGCGGCAGGTCGGGGTCGTGGTAGATGGCGATGGGGTTCTCTCCGAACCCGCGTGGGGGTTGGACGAGGATGGCGAGGTTGCCCGACACCATGGCCGCGCAGACGATCTCGCCCTCCGGGTCGATGGTGCGGTCGACGTAGAGCTCCCCGGGGGCCGCTCCCCAGTGCGACGTCATCGCCTCCCGCAGGTCCTCGGGTAGCCCGTCAAACCACGTGCCGTACGTCGCGGCGGGGATTCGCACCTGGGCTCCGCTCACCTGCTCCTGCGTCAGCCACTCGGGGTCCTGTCCCCCGGCGGCGACCAGGGCGTGGATGAGGGCGTTGCCTGCGGTCGTGTCCGGCGCCTCCCCCTCCACCGCCGGCACATCGTCCAGACCGGGTATGCCGCCGCGCCGACCGAGGTCGTAGCCGACCTCACGCATGGCCCGAAGCAGCCGGATGGTCGAGACCGGCGTGTCGAGTCCCACGGCATTGCCGATGCGCGAGTGCTTGGTGGGGTAGGCCGACAGGATGATCGCGACCCGCCGCTCCTCGTTGGGCGTGTGCCGCAGACGCGCGTGCTTGACGGCGATCCCCGCGACTCTGGCACACCGCTCAGGGTCGGCTGCGTAGTAGGGCAGGCCATCGGCGTCGTTCTCCTTGAAGGAGAACGGCACCGTGATGATCCGACCGTCGAACTCCGGTACGGCGACCTGAGTCGCGACATCGAGCGGAGTCATTCCCTCGCTGGACTCGAGCCAGTCGGCCCGGCTCCAGGTCAGGCACAGCCCTTGGAGGATGGGGATGTCGAGCTCGGCCAGCGCCTGCACGTCCCAGGCCTCGTCGTCCCCTCCTGCCTGGGCCGTCGCCGGCTTGGTGCCACCGGCCGCGAGGACCGTCGTGACGAGCGCGTCCAGGGTGCCGAGGCGCTCCAGCAGGTCCGCTGGCGCGTTCCTCAGGGTGGTCGCGAAGATCGCCACCCCTTCGCCACCCGCTGCGTCGATCGCGTCACACAGGGCGTGGGCGTAGTCGGTGTTGCCGGCCGCGTGCTGGGCCCGGTAGAAGAGCACCCCGACCCGGGGCCGCGTGCCGGTGGCCGTGGGGACCCCGACGGACGGCGTGGGCCGGTCAAGGACACCCCATGCCGGGAGCTCGACCGGGGCCTCAAAGCCCTCACCGGTGAGCATGAGGGTGTCGGAGAGGAACCCGTGCAGGTTGCGCAGGTTGCCGGCTCCTCCCTGGGCGAGGTAACGGTGGGCCTGGTGCACGACGCCGGCTGGGACGTTGCGGGACATCTCCATCAACGCCGCGTTGGGGGCCTGCTCGCCGCCGAGGACGACGACGGGGACGCCCGTCTGGGCGATGCGCCGGAAGCCGGAGCAGAGGTCCTGCG
>JBDSSS010000212.1:0-12491 GCA_039928615.1 Terracoccus sp.
CGCCCCCACCCCTCCCCCCCCCCCGCGATTCGATGTAAAGCAGCGCGCCCCAGCGCGCGGCATCACATCGAATGCCGCTGCCCCACCGCCGGTTCGATGTAGTAACGCGCGCCCCAGCGCTCGGAATTACATCGACCCAGCGGGAGCGGGGGTAGTCGGGGAGAGCGGCATCGGCGGCGGCCCCGACGCTGGGAGGCCACTCAACGGCATACCAAGGGGCCGCCGACGCCGGGCGCGACCCCGGCCACCCCCGCGAAAGCGGAAGCGAGCGCGAGCAGGTCAGGCGCGGCTGGTCTCGCGGACCGACGGGAGGGCAAACAGCGCGACGAGAGCCATCGCCCCGACGACGAGGAGGGAGTTCAGGATCCCGACGTGGTCGCCGAGGAAGCCGAGCAGCGGCGGTCCGGCGAGAAAGGCGGTGTAGCCGATCGTCGTCACGACGCTCATCCGGGCCGCGGCCCGAGCGGGCTCGTCGGCAGCCGCGCTCATCCCGACCGGGAAGCCGAGGCTGGCCCCGAGGCCCCAGATCGCCGCGCCGACGAAGGCGAGGACGGGCCCGCCGAAGACGACGAGCACGCACCCGACGACGGCGGCGACGAAGAGGACCCGCAGCACGGGCAGTCGGCCACGGGCGTCGAGCACCTTCGTGCCGTAGAGCCTGCCGATGGTCATCGCGGTGAGGAAGACGGCGAAGCCGAGGATGCCGGACCAGCGGGGCAGGCCGTAGCCCTCCGAGAGGGCCACGCCGATCCAGTCGTTGGCCGTGCCCTCGGTGAAGGCGGCGGCGAGCACGACGACGCCGATGAGCAGGGTCCGCGGCTCTCGCCAGGCGGCACCGATGCCGGCCTTGGAGTGCACCTCGTCGCCGTGCTCGTCCATCTCGACCTCGCGGGGCAGGAACGCCCGCAGCACGAGGGGACAGACGGCGGCGAGCATGAGCACGACCCCGACGAGGTGGACGAGGACGGAGACGTGCAGGAACGACAGTCCCGCGCCGACGAGGGCGCTGAGCACCGTGCCCCCGCTGAAGGCGGCGTGGAAGCGGGGCATGATCGAGCGGCCGAGCAGCTGCTCGACCGCCACGCCCTCGAGGTTCATCCCGACGTCGAAGACACCGACGCCGAAGCCGACGAGCACGAGGGCGGCCATCACCACCGCGCGGCTGTCGAGCACGTCGACGCCGAGGCCGACCCCGACCAACCCGACGGACTGGACGGTGGCCGCGGCGACGAGGGTGCGCGCGGCGCCGAAGCGGTGGACGAACCAGCCCGACAGCGGCAGCCCGATGACCGAGCCGAGGGAGGCCGCGAGCAGGGTGAGCCCCAGCTGGCCGGCGCTGAGATCGAGGTGGAACTTGAGGTCCGGCACCCGGGAGGCGAACGCCGCGAAGGCCGCGCCGTTGACGGCGAAGGCGGTGAAGACGGCGTTGCGGGCGGTCAGCACCGCGGTCGGCGGCGGGACGGTGAGTGACATCGGAGTGCGGGGCCTTCGTGTTCGGGCGATGGAGGGCGGTGTCGGAGAAAGTCGAGCGAGTGCCGACAGCGTCGAATCGTTGCGACTCGAATCGTTTCGATAGCATCTCCCCCATGGCCTCCCCTCGTCAAGCCCGCGCGACCCTCCGGCAGGTGGCCGACCTCGCCCGCGTGTCGGTCTCGACGGCCTCCCTCGTCTTCAGCGGGAAGGGCCCGGTCGCGGCCGCCACCGCCGAGCGGGTGCGGGCCGCCGCCGAGCAGATCGGCTTCACCGGACCGGACCCGCGGGCGTCGTCGCTGCGGCACGGCCGGGCCGGCGCCGTCGGCGTCCTCGTCGAGGGCCGCCTGCGGATGGCCTTCCGTGACCCCTTCGCGATCGCCGTGCTCGACGGGCTCGCCGAGGTCCTCGACACCGTCCCGACCGGGATGCTCCTGGTCGGACAGACCACGGACGACCCGGCCTCCCTCGTGCCGCAGCTCGCGGGCCTCGCCGTCGACGCCGTCGTCTTCTCCCTCTGCGGGCCCGGGGACAACCCTGCGGTGGCGCACCTCGCCGCGCGGGGGATCCCGATGTTCAGCACCGGCGTGCCCGACGACCCCCGGGTCACCCAGGTGCGGATCGACGAGCGGGCTGCGTTCGCGCAGATCTCGAGCCACGTCCGCGACCTCGGCCACACCCGGGTCGCCACGGTGACGATGCCGCTGTCGACGACCGCCGTCGCCGGTCCGGTCGCGCAGGGCGACCCCGACGTCCGCTCGGGCAGCGTCCCCTCCATCGAGCGCCTCCTCGGCTTCCGCGACGTCTTCGGCCCGGACGCCCCGGCGGTCCAGACGGCGGACGGGTCCTCGGTCGAGGGTGGCCTCGCGTCCGGCCGGCTGCTCCTCGACGTCGACGCCGCTGCGCGCCCCACGGCCGTCGTCGCGCAGTCCGACGTCATCGCCGCCGGGGTGATCCGCGCGGCCGAGGACCTCGGCCTGCGCGTCCCCGAGGATCTCAGCGTCACCGGCTTCGACGGGGTCGACCTGCCGTGGCTCCCGCACCGCCTGACGACGATCGACCAGGGCGGCCACGAGAAGGGACGCCTGCTCGGCGAGATGGTCCGCGCGTGCCTCGACTCCCCCGACGGGACCCGACCAACCTCGCGCACCCAGACGGTCGCGCTGCGGGTGGGCACGACGACCGCGCCACCGCGCTGAGCGGCATACCCCGGCCACGAACGAAAAGGGACACCCCGCGTACCTGGAAGAGCTCTCCTACCCTTGCTGCATTCCTACCCTGGGGGAGTTCGGAGAGGTACCACCACGCGGGGTGCCGACGACGAGTGTATGCCGTGAGCCTGCGCCGCCTGAAATCCTCCGCCGATTTCATGGCGGGCCCCCCGCTCGGGTAGCCTCCCCCACGGAGGATTCGCATAGTGGCCTAGTGCGCACGATTGGAAATCGTGTTGGGTTAAAACCCTCGGGGGTTCAAATCCCCCATCCTCCGCCAGCCGACCTCGGCCCCGCACCTCGGTGCGGGGCCGTCGTCGCGTCCGGGCTGAGACCGCGTTGCCCGGGCCCGCGGCGCCCTGACAGCATCGGTGCATGACGCTCGCCGCCCTGCACCGCCGCAACGTCCTCAAGGAGATCGACCTCTCCCCCGAGGAGTTCCGCGGCCTGCTCGACCTCGCCGCCGACCTCAAGGCCGCCAAGCGCGAGCACCGCGAGGAGCGTCACCTCCAGGGCCGCACCATCGCCCTCGTCTTCGAGAAGACCTCGACCCGGACCCGCTGCGCCTTCGAGGTCGCCGCCTCCGACCAGGGCGCCACGACGACCTACCTCGACCCGAGCGGCTCGCAGATCGGGCACAAGGAGTCGGCCAAGGACACCGCGCGCGTGCTCGGCCGCTACTACGACGGGATCGAGTACCGCGGCGGCGCCCACGACGTCATCGAGACGCTCGGCGCGTGGGCCGGCGTGCCGGTGTGGAACGGGCTCACCGACGACTGGCACCCGACGCAGTCCCTCTGCGACGCGCTGACCATGCGCGAGCACTCGGGCAAGCCCGACACCGAGATCGCCTTCGCCTACGTCGGCGACGCCCGCTTCAACATGGGCAACTCGCTGCTCGTCACCGGGGCGATGCTCGGGATGGACGTGCGCATCGTCGCCCCGAGGTCGCTGTGGCCCGCCGCGGACGTCGTCGCCGTCGCCCAGCGGTATGCCGCCGAGTCCGGTGCGCGAGTCACCCTCACCGACGACGTGGCCGCGGGGGTGGCGGGCGTCGACTTCGTCCACACCGACGTGTGGGTCTCGATGGGCGAGCCGGCCGAGGTCTGGGCTGAGCGGATCGAGCTGCTCACGCCCTACCAGGTCAACGCGGACCTGCTTGCCCTCACGGGGAACCCGTCAGTGAAGTTCATGCACTGCCTGCCGGCGTGCCACGACCTCGAGACGACCGTCGGCCAGCAGGTGCACGAGCGGTTCGGCCTCAAGGAACTCGAGGTGACCGACGACGTCTTCGAGTCGGCGGCCTCCGTCGTGTTCGACCAGGCGGAGAACCGGCTGCACACCATCAAGGCCCTGATGGTGGCGACCCTCACCGAGCAGTGACCCGGCGCTGAGCGGACCGGCGAGCCGAGCGGCATACCGTCAGCCGACGACGGTCACCGTCGGGCACGGACGCAACGCCTGGGTGGGGGCGACCGCGACCGGGACCTTGCCGAAGCTCTTCCACGTGTTGCCGACGACGAGGTCGATGGTGTCGCCCTTGCGCTTGTCGTTGAGCATCACGGCGCCGGGCACGTGGGTGAGGAGGAGCTTGGCCGACTCGAGGCCGTCGGGGCCGAAGCGGATCTGCGCGTTCTGGGCGATCTTCTTCTTGAGCGGGTCGTTGGCGACGGCCTTGACCTTGAAGCCGCGGGTCCTGGCGTCCTTGGCCACGGCAGCGGCGAGACCGGCCCGGGCCGTCGCGTTGTAGACGTTGACCGACACGTCCTGCGGGGCGAGGACGGAGACCGGCGCCTCGGTCGTGCAGGCCGCAGGCGTCGGAGCGGTCTCGCTGAAGTAGGTCGAGGCGTAGTAGAACGCGCCGGCGAGCGCGAGCAGCACGACGATGATCGTCGCGGTCGAGCGTCGTTGGCGACGCACGCGCCACTGGCGCTCCTGCGCCGCATCGGGATCGATCTCTGGCTGCGTCATCGGACCTCCTCTGGCTCCGTCGCGGGATGGCCCATGGTGTCAGGGGAGCACGAGCACGCGGGCGTGCAACACGGGTCGTTGCTGCAGGGCTGCGCGGAGGGCACGGTGCAGGCCGTCCTCGAGGTAGAGCTGGCCCTCCCACTCGACGCAGTGCGGGAAGAGGTCGCCGTAGAAGGTGGAGTCGTCGGCGAGCAGGCTTCGCAGGTCGAGGGTGCTCTTCGTCGTGATCAGCTCGCCGAGCTGCACCACGCGCGGTGCGACGGTGGACCAGTCCTTGGCCGACTCGAGGCCGTGGTCGGGGTAGGGCCGGGCCTCCCCGACGGACTTGAAGATCACCGGGTCAGCATAGACACGGCTCGTGGAGTCATCGCGGCTAGAGTCTGGATCGTGACCGACTCCGCCACCGACTCCGCCGCCGACACCGCCCCCGACGACGCGCAGCTCGAGGAGATCCGCGCCGGCTACGCATTCGAGGGTGGGGTGCTCAAGCTCGGCGCCGCCGTCATCGACGGAGTGGCCCACGCGGACGCACCCGTCCAGATCCCGCTGAGCATCCTCAACCGCCACGGACTCGTTGCGGGCGCAACGGGCACCGGCAAGACGAAGACGCTGCAGCTGATGGCCGAGCAGCTGTCCGACCAGGGCGTGCCCGTCTTCCTCGCCGACCTCAAGGGCGACCTGTCCGGCCTCGCGTCCCCGGGCGAGGGCGGCGACCGGATCCTCGCGCGCGCCTCCGACGTCGGTATGCCGTGGACCGGGACCGCCTACCCCACCGAGCTCTTCACCCTCGGCGGCAAGGGCAGCGGCATCGCGATCCGGGCGACGGTGACGAGCTTCGGCCCGACCCTGCTCTCAAAGGTGCTCGGCCTCAACGACACCCAGGAGAGCAGCCTCGGGCTCGTCTTCCACTACGCCGACAAGAACGGCCTGGCGCTGCTCGACCTCAAGGACCTCCGGGCCGTCATCAGCCACCTCACCGGGGCCGAGGGCAAGGCCGACCTCAAGGCGCTCGGGGGACTGTCGAGCGCGACGGCCGGCGTCATCCTGCGCTCGCTCATCACCTTCGAGGACCAGGGCGCCGGTGACTTCTTCGGCGAGCCGGAGTTCGACACGAGCGACCTGCTCCGGACGGCCGCGGACGGGCGCGGCCTCATCTCCTGCCTCGAGCTGCCCCAGGTGCAGGACCGCCCGCAGCTGTTCTCGACTTTCCTCATGTGGCTGCTCGCAGACCTCTTCCACGACCTGCCGGAGGAGGGCGACCTCGACAAGCCCAAGCTCGTCTTCTTCTTCGACGAGGCGCACCTGCTCTTCACCGGCGCGAGCAAGTCCTTCCTCCAGGCGATCGAGCAGACCGTGCGGCTGGTCCGCTCCAAGGGGGTCGGCGTCTTCTTCGTCACCCAGTCCCCCAAGGACGTGCCCTCCGGTGTGCTGGCCCAGCTCGGCAACCGAGTTCAGCACGCGCTGCGCGCCTTCACGCCCGACGACGCCAAGGCGCTCAAGCAGGCCATCGCGACCTACCCGCACACCGCCTACGACATGGAGAAGCTGCTCACCAGCCTCGGGATCGGTGAGGCCGTCGTCACCGTGCTGTCCGACAAGGGCGTCCCGACCCCCGTCGCGTGGACCCGGATGAAGGCCCCGAACTCCCTGATGGACCCGTCCGACCAGGCAACCCTCGACGGCGTCATCGCCGCCTCCGCGATCCGGACGAAGTATGCCGCTGTCGTCGACCGCGAGTCCGCCTACGAGCTGCTGACGCAGCGCCTCGAGGCGCAGACCCCGCCCGCCCCGGCCACGCCGGCGGCGGCGCCTGCCCCCGCGGCGCCCCCCGCCCCTGAGCCCCGGGCGAAGGCGAAGCCGGCCAAGGAGGAGCCCGGCCTCATCGAGCAGGTGACGGGCAACGCCGCCTTCCGGTCGATGATGCGCTCGGCCGGCACGGTGATCGGTCGCGAGATCACCCGCAGCCTCTTCGGCACCCGCAAGCGCTGACGACCCGCGCCAGCCATCCGGAGGGGACGACCCCGGACACAGGTATGCCGCTGGGCCCCCGACCCAACGGCATACCTCACGCTCGCGCGACGTCGACGATCAGTTGGCGATGCCTCCGCAGAGCACGGGGATCGTCGCCTCGAGCGGGATGCCCGCGCCGAGCGAGGAGGACCGGCTCGAGTAGGGGTTCGCCGAGTTGAAGGCGTATGTGCCGCTCTTGTCGAAGTCGATCCCGTGGACGACGACCTGGACGGTGCCGGCGTTGTCGTAGCCGTCGGCGCTGGTCAGGGTGCGCTGGTAGAACAGGTGGCCGCTCGCGTCCGCCGTGGCGAAGCGGTCGAGCGCCAGCGCGCTCACGGGCGAGACGTCTCCGGTCGAGGTGAGCGAGGTGAGGATGCCGCCGTAGAACGGGATGCCGTCGACGACCGTGACGACCTTGCCGTCACCGGAGGCCGCGGGTCCGGGGCAGCCCTTGTCCACGGCGTCGCCGGGCACACCGTGCAGGTGCATCGCGTGCGGGAGGTTCGGCGCGAGACCCCAGGCCTCGACGGTGACCTGGAGCTTGCCGTTGGGCAGCGCCTTGACACGGGTGGTCCCGGTCGCGCGGCTCTCGGGGACGCTCGTCGGCTGGATCGCGTTGAGCGAGTAGCTGTAGCTCGCGACCTTCTTGGACGGGTTGTCGTCGTGGTTCGCGGACGCTGCCCCCGCGGCGCCGACGAGGAGGGCTGCGCCGGCGAGGGCGGCAGCGGTGGCTCGTGATCTGATCTGCATGAGAACTCCATCGTTCCGCGGCAACGGGCCGCGACCGTGACGGCGTCGGGGCGACCGTCACGGAGGGGTTCGGAGCCGGGCGCCGCGGCGGATGGGATCCACGCCGCATCGGTTCCCACCGGACGCGGCGAACCGGTCATGGCCACCGCGCGAGGATGAGCCGCTACGAGTCGTACTCGACGTCGTCGAGGTCGCCGTCCGCGTCGGCGAAGTAGCTGATCACCCGGATCTGGGGCTGCTCCACGACCTCGAGGACGAGCTGCTGGAGCTTGACGACCCGGCCGTCGTCGAGCCGGATCCGCTTCATCCGTCCCCGCCTCGGGTCCGAGTCGTGCTGCTCCCACCACGTCACCGTTGCCGGGTTGGCAGCGAACACCGCATCGAGGACGCGTTTGAAGCTCTCGTCATCGGGGTGGCGGGCGAAGGCCTCGCGGAAGAGGGCGAGCTGGTCGGCCGCCTCCTGCTCCCAGTCGACGAACAGGCTGCGGGCCGCGGGGTCGCAGCAGTAGAACCACAGCAGGTTGCGCTCGATGGGTGACCGCTTGGCCTCCCAGTCGCTGAACAGGCGTCGGGCCATGTGGTTCGCGCCGAGGACGTCCCAGTGGACGCCGACGACGTAGGCGGGGTTCGGGTCGATCGAGTCGATCAGCTCCTCGAGCTCGTCCGTGAGCATCTCCGGCTCGGGCGGACGCCGGCTCGCGACCCCGCTCGCGAGGTCGGCGAGCTGCTCGCGCCCGTCGGAGCCGAGCTTGAGGGCCCGGCCCAGACCGTCGATGACGGCCCGGCTGGGACGGAGGTCGCGACCGCGCTCGATGATGTCGTAGTAGGCCACCGAGATGTTGGCGAGCTCGGCGACCTCGGTGCGACTCAGGCCGACCCGCTTGCGGCCCTTGGCCCGCCTGATCCCGACGTCCTCGGGCGCGAGCTGGCGGCGGCGCGCGCGGAGGAACTCCCCCAGCGGCGAGGGGGTGCGCACGGTGAGCGGCACGTCGTTGGTCATGGCCCCATCCTGCCAGCGCCGGGGTCGGCCGTGGACGCCCGGCGACAGGGTGGTCAGTGCGAGCTGAGCTGACCCGTCAGGCGCTCGTGCATGTGGCCGCTCGCGACGTTGAGGCCACGGATCTCGACCGTCTTGCCCTTGCTCGCGTACTTCGTCTCGACCGCGTCGAGGGCCGCCACCGTCGAGGCGTCCCAGACGTGCGAGCCGGTGAGGTCGACGACGACGAGGTCGGGGTCGTCGAGGTAGTCGAACTGGCTGTAGAGGTCGTTGCTCGAGGCGAAGAAGAGCTCGCCGGTGACGGTGTAGACGGCCGTGGTCCCAGCCGCCTCCTCGACGACCTGGCGCTCGACCCCGACGAGGTGGGCGACGCGCCGGGCGAAGAGGACCATCGCGACGAGCACCCCGACGACGACGCCGATCGCGAGGTTGTGGGTGAGCACGACGACGACGACGGTGGAGAGCATCACGGAGGTCTCACTCTTCGGCATCCGGCGCAGGGTGGCGGGCCGGATGCTGTGCCAGTCGAAGGTGCCGACGGCGACCATGATCATCACGGCGACCAGCGCCGCCATCGGGATGATCGCGACGACGTCGCCGAAACCGACGACGAGGATGAGCAGGAAGACACCCGCGAGGAAGGTCGAGATGCGGGTGCGCGCGCCGGACGCCTTGACGTTGATCATCGTCTGGCCGATCATCGCGCAGCCGCCCATGCCACCGAAGAAGCCGGTGATGATGTTGGACGCGCCCTGGCCCCAGGCCTCGCGGGTCTTGTGCGAGTGGCTGTCGGTGATGTCGTCGACGAGCTTGGCGGTCATCAGCGACTCGAGCAGTCCGACGAGGGCGAGCCCGAGGGCATACGGCGCGATGATGCGGAGCGTCTCGAAGGTGAAGGGGACGTTGGGGATGAGCAGGGCGGGGAGGCTGTCGGGGAGGGCGCCCTCGTCACCGACCTCCGGGACGTTCGTCGCCACGATGATGGTGAATACCGTGAGCAGCACGATGGCGACGAGCGGCGACGGGACGGCCTTCGTCAGGCGGGGCAGCAGCACGATGACGGCGAGGCCGACCGCGACCAGTGGGTAGACCTGCCACGGCACGTCGATCAGCTGCGGCAGCTGGGCCGTGAAGATGAGGATCGCGAGGGCGTTGACGAAGCCGACCATGACGGAGCGCGGGATGAAGCGCATCAGCCGCGCCACCCCGGTCACCGCGAGGAGCACCTGGATGAGACCACCGAGGATGACGGTCGCGATGAGGTAGTCGAGCCCGTGGTCGCGCACGACCGGGGCGACGACGAGTGCGATGGCGCCCGTCGCGGCGGAGATCATCGCGGGGCGCCCGCCGAGGAAGGCGATCGAGACGGCCATCGTGAACGAGGCGAAGAGGCCGATGCGGGGGTCGACCCCGGCGATGATCGAGAAGGAGATCGCCTCGGGGATGAGGGCGAGGGCCACGACGAGTCCAGCGAGCACCTCGGTGCGCAGCATCCGGGGGCTGCGCAGCGCCTCGAGCACCGAGGGCGAGCCGTGGTGGACCGGCGAGGGTCTGCGGGCAGGGGCGGGGGCAGGGGGGCTCGTCGTCACGAGGGTCTCCGTCAGGTGGTGGGGCCGGAAAAGAGGCAGGCGCCCCGAGCTCGTGCTCGAGGCGCCTTCGTCTCTGGGAAGTGGCGATGAGAGCTGCGCCGGTCCTGGACGAGGAGCCCACTCGACCGTGTCTGCGCGTCGACGTCCGCCACCAGTCGTCGATACGACAGAGGTCATCGTACGCGAGGTCTGCCCCGACCCCGAAACCACCGGTCAGGGCTTCGTCACCACCAGGTCGTCGATGAAGACCTCCCGTGCCGCCGTGGACGACGAGGAGCGCAGCCACTTCAGCTGCGGCACCCCGGCCGTCGTGATGGTCGTGTCGGTCACGCTGACCTCCCACGCCGAAGGCTCGGGCGTGCCGTCCGTCCACACCTTCACCCGGATCGAGGACCCCTGGACCTGCAACCGCACCCACTGCTTCGAGGTCGTCACCGCTGACACACCGGACACGTTGGCCAGGCTCGTGGTCACCCCGTTGACGGACTTCCAGATCTGGGCAGCGCCGTCGTTGTTGATGAGCTGGACGAAGTACGACGAACCCGGGTAGCCCCCGACCCAGTTGCCCGAGCCTCGCGCGAAGAAGTAGAGGTAGCCGCGTGCGGTGACCGAGTCGTAGCGGAACGAAGCGAGCATGTCGGAGTCAAGGACCGGAGTCGTCTTCGCCACCATCTGCACCCTTGCGCCCGAGACGTTCTCGAACCGCACCCGGCCCTCCCCCCCGACGAGGTCCGCCGTGCCCGTCCCCGCCGTGTCCGTCGACCACCGCGTCGCGTCCCACACCGACCCGGTCGCACCGGTGAACGTCTCCGCGAACAGTGGCGGGGCCGCCTGCGTCGTCGCCGTCGCCGTGCTCGAGTACGTCGAGGAACCAGCCGCGTTCGTCGCCTTCACCCGGTAGAAGTACCCCGTCGACGCGGACAGGCCCGAGTCGGAGTAGCTCGTCGAACCAGCCGGCAAGGCACCCGCCCGCACCGTCCAGGAGTCCGCCCCGTTCAGGGACCGCTCCACCACGTACGCCGTCTCATCCGTGGCGTTGTCGACCCACGACAGGTCGATGGACGTCGACGACGAAGCCGTCGCAGCCAACCCGCTCGGAGCCGCCGGAACCGTCGGAGCCGGAGCCTGCGTCGTCGCCGTCGCGACGTTCGACGGGATCGAGGACCCCGCGCCGTTCTGAGCGACGACACGATAGGAGTAGGCCGTCGAGGGGTTCAGGCCCAGGTCCTGGAACGAGGTCGTCCCCGGCTGCAGCCCGCCAGCCACGACGGTCCACGAAGCGAGCCCGTTCGGGGAGCGCTCCACGACGTAGGCCGTCTCGTCGGTCGCGTTGTCGACCCAGGTCAGGCTGATCGACGTCGGGGACACCGCGGTCGCGACCAGCCCGGTGGGCGTTGCCGGGGCCGTCGGAGCCGGGGCCCGAGTGGTCGCGGTCGCGACGTTCGAATAAGCCGAGGAGCCAGCGACGTTGGTGGCCCGCACCCGATAGGAGTACGACGTCGACGCGTCCAGCCCGCCATCTGCGTAGCTCGTCGTCCCCGACGGGAGGGTGCCGGCGAGCACCGTCCAGGAGTCCGTCCCGTTCGGGGACCGCTCCACCACGTACGCCGTCTCATCCGTGGCGTTGTCGACCCACGACAGGTCGATCGCCGATGCCGACGGTGCCGTCGCCGTGAGCCCCGACGGTGCCGACGGCACGGTGGGGGGCGGCGCGGGAGTCGTCGTCGTGGCAACGTTCGAGTACGTCGAGGAGCCAGCGACGTTGGTCGCCTTCACCCGGTAGGAGTAGGCAGTGGACGCGGACAGCCCCGTGTCGCTGTAGCTCGTCGAACCAGCCGGGAGGCTGCCCGCGAGCACGGTCCAGGAGCCTGTGCCGTCGGGTGAGCGCTCCACGACGTAGGCCGTCTCGTCGCTCGCGTTGTCGACCCAGCTGAGGTCGACCGCAGCCGACGAGGCCGCCGTGGCCGTGAGGCCGCTCGGTGTCGCCGGGAGAGTGGGAGTGGGAGCCTGAGTCGTCGCGGTCGCGACGTTCGACCACGTCGACGGTCCCACGGCGTTCGTGGCGCGGACCCGGTACGAGTACGACGTCGAGGCCGTCAGGCCCGTGTCGCGGAACGTCGTGGTTCCTGCGGCCAAGGACGCTGCGGACGTCCACCCGTCGGTGCCGTTGAGCGAGCGCTCGACGGCATACGCCGTCTCGTCGCTGGCGTTGTCCACCCACGACAGGTCCACGGCCGTCGCGGACGGAGCGGTCGCCACCAGACCGCTCGGAGCCGCCGGAGCAGTGGGCGCCGGAGCCTGAGTCGTCGCGGTCGCGACATTCGACCAGGCCGAGGGCCCGACACCGTTCGTGGCCCGCACCCGGTACCAGTAGGAAGTCGAGGCCGTCAGACCCGTGTCGCGGAAGCTCGTCGTCCCCGCCGGCAGGGCGCCTCCCCGGCCGGTCCAGGAGTCAGTGCCGTTGGGCGACCGCTCGACGACGTAGGCCGTCTC
>JBDSSS010000213.1:0-8594 GCA_039928615.1 Terracoccus sp.
GCCCCAGAGGGCGCGCAGATACATCGAGCCGAGAGTCAGAGAAGGATCTAGGTAATCCATGAGCACGACGCACGAGGTCATCAACCCGGCGACCGAGCAGGTCGTCGCGACGGTGCCGCTCGCCTCGCTGGAGGAGGCCGACGCGGTGATCGAGCGCGCGACGAAGGCCGGTCCGGCCTGGGCCGCCGTCGCGCCGGCCGACCGGGGCCGCCTGCTGCGCCGCTTCGCCGACCTCGTCGGTGACCACGAGGAGGAGCTGGCCCAGCTCGAGGTGGCCAACGCGGGCCACACCATCGGCAACGCCCGGTGGGAGGCGGGCAACGTGCGCGACGTGCTCACCTACTACTCGGCGGCCCCGGAGCGGAACCTCGGCCGGCAGATCCCGGTGGCGGGCGGGATCGACATCACCTTCCGCGACCCGATCGGGGTCGTCGGGATCATCGTCCCGTGGAACTTCCCCATGCCTATCGCCGGCTGGGGGTTCGCCCCGGCCCTGGCCGCGGGCAACACCGTCGTGCTCAAGCCCGCCGAGCTGACCCCGCTCACGGCGCTCCGCCTCGGCGACCTCGCCCTCGAGGCAGGGATCCCGGAAGGGGTCTTCTCCGTCGTCCCCGGCCGGGGCGACGTCGTGGGGGAGCGCTTCGTCACCCACCCCGACGTCCGCAAGGTCTGCTTCACCGGCTCGACCGCCGTCGGCCAACGGATCATGCGCGGGGCCGCCGCCCAGGTCAAGCGGGTCACGCTCGAGCTGGGCGGCAAGAGCGCCAACATCGTCTTCGCCGACTCCGACCTCGAGCTCGCTGCGGCCAGGGCGCCCTACGGGATCTTCGACAACGCCGGTCAGGATTGTTGCGCCCGTAGCCGGATCCTCGTGCAGCGCAGCGTGTTCGACACGTTCATGGAGCACTTCGAGACGGCGGTGCGCGGTGTCGTCGTCACCGACCCGCGCGACGAGGCCTCCGAGATGGGCCCCCTCATCAGTGCGGGGCAGCACGACCGCGTCCGCTCCTACGTCGAGGACTCCACCGAGGCCGTGGACGTCGCCTTCCGCGGCGAGGCCCCGGAGGGCGCCGGCTACTGGTACCCCGCAACGGTTGTCCTCCCTCGCTCGACGAGTGACCGCGTCTGGCAGGAGGAGGTTTTCGGTCCCGTCGTGGCGGTCCTGCCGTTCGACGACGAGGCCGACGCGATCGCCAAGGCCAACGACACGGCATACGGACTGTCGGGGTCCATCTGGACGCGCGACATCGGGCGGGCCCTGCGCACCGCGCGGGCCGTCGAGGCCGGCAACCTGTCGGTCAACTCGCACAGCAGCGTCCGCTACTCGACCCCGTTCGGTGGCTTCAAGCAGAGCGGCATCGGGCGCGAGCTCGGGCCGGACGCGCTCGAAGCCTTCACCGAGGTGAAGAACGTCTTCATCTCCACCGACTGAGAGAAAGGAACCACCCATGGCAGGCAGGCTCGAAGGTCGCGTCGCGGTCATCACGGGAGGGTGCTCCGGCATCGGTCTCGCGACCGTGCACCGGTTTGCCCAGGAGGGCGCGATCGTCGTCATCGGCGACCTCGACGAGGTCGCAGGTCCGCGGATCGCCGAGGAGGTCGGCGGCACGTTCGTGCGCACCGACGTCGTCAGCAAGGACGACGTCGACCGCCTCTTCCGTGTCGCCAAGGAGACCCACGGCTCCGTCGACATCGCCTTCAACAACGCGGGCATCAGCCCGCCCGAGGACGACTCGATCCTCGACACCGAGCTCGAGGCGTGGCGGAGGGTGCAGGAGGTCAACCTCACGTCGGTCTACCTGTGCTGCAAGGCGGCCCTGCCCTACATGATCGAGCAGGGCAAGGGTTCGATCATCAACACGGCGTCCTTCGTGGCCGTCATGGGCGCGGCGACGTCGCAGATCTCCTACAGCGCGAGCAAGGGCGGCGTCCTGTCGATGTCGCGCGAGCTCGGGGTCCAGTTCGCCCGGCAGGGGGTGCGCGTCAACGCACTCTGCCCCGGGCCGGTGAACACGCCGCTGCTTCAGGAGCTCTTCGCTGCGGACGCCGAGCGCGCGGCCCGGCGACTCGTGCACGTGCCCCTGGGCCGGTTCGCCGAGCCGGAGGAGATCGCGAGCGCGGTGCTCTTCCTCGCCTCCGACGACTCGAGCTTCATGACCGCCTCGACGTTCCTCGTCGACGGCGGTATCTCCGGCGCCTACGTCACCCCGGTCTAGGCGCGTCGTGGCCCGTCCCGTCATCGGCATCACCGCCTACGTCGAGCCGGCCTCGCGCGGCGACTGGGTCGACGTGCCGAGCACCCTCGTGCCGCACGACTACGTCCGTCAGGTCGAGGCGGCCGGCGGGCTGGCCCTCGTCGTGCCGCCCCGACCGGACGCGACGGACGAGGACGTCGTCGAGGTCCTGTCGCGCCTCGACGGCGTCCTGCTCGCCGGTGGGGTCGACGTCGCCCCGGAGCGGTATGCCGCTCACCGCCACCCGAGCGTGCAGGCCTCGCGAGACGACCGCGACTCCACCGAGATCGCGGTGGCTCGGCTCGCGCGGGCGCGTGACCTCCCGATGCTCGGGATCTGCCGGGGCATGCAGGTGATGGCGGTCGCGGTCGGGGGAGTGCTCGAGCAGCACGTGCCCGAGCGGGTCGGCCACGAGGAGCATTCACCCGGTCCGGCGACCTACGGCTCGCACCCGGTCTCGACCGTGGCAGGGACGATGCTCCAGGAGATCCTCGGGACCGATGCCATCGTGCCGAGCTACCACCACCAGTCCGTCCTGACCCACCCCGGCTACCTCGCGTCGGCGTGGGCGCCCGACGGCACGCTCGAGGCGATGGAGCACCCGGGGTCCAGCTTCGCCGTCGCGGTGCAGTGGCACCCGGAGGTCGGCAGCGACCCGCGCCTCTTCGAGGCGCTCGTCGCGGCCTCCCGGGACCAGGCGATCCGTCGTGCGAGGCTGGGTGCATGACGACTGCCCGTCGCCCCGTCGTGGGGATCTCCGCCTATGCCGAGGACGTCGACCGGGGCGCCTGGGGCGCGGTGTCGTGCCGGGTGGTCCCGACCACCTACGTGGAGCACGTCGAGGCGGCCGGTGGTCTCGCGGTGCTGCTGCCCTGCCGAGCGGACGCCGATGCGTCGATGGTCGAGCAGGTGGTCGGCATGCTCGACGCCCTCGTGCTCGTCGGCGGCGGTGACGTCGCCGGCGCCTGGTTCGGCGAGGAGGACCACCCCTCGATCGGGCCGGTCGACGTCGCTCGTGACGAGTTCGAGATCCGTCTCGCCCGAGCCGCGATCGCGTCGGACCTGCCGATGCTCGGGGTCTGTCGCGGCATGCAGGTCATGGCCGTCGCCGCGGGCGGCACCGTGGAGCAGCACATCCCCGACCGCACCGGCGACAACCTGCACGGGGACGTCATCGGTGGCTACCACGAGCACGTCGTGCGCACGGTGCCCGGCACCGTGGTGGCCGACCTCGTCGGGGAGACGATGGAGGTCAGCTGCCACCACCACCAGGGTGTCGGCCGTCATCCCGGCTTCGTCGCGAGCGCCTGGTCGGGCGACCCGACCCTCGAGGCGATGGAGGCGCCGGGCGCGCGCTTCAGGGTGGGGATCCAGTCCCACCCGGAGACCCGGCCCGACTCCCGCTTCTTCGAGGCCCTCGTCGCGGCGGCCGAGGCCGCCTCCAATCCCACGATCCGGACCGGGGGTTCCACGGAGCGGGACGCCGTCCTAGGTTGAGCCTGTGATGAAGCGCCTCGTGGCCACCGCCACGCTCATTATCGGCTAGCGCGACGAGCACCACTCGTCGCGCAGACCTCCCAACCCTGGGGGGTCTTTTTGTTTCCCGATCCACCTCTGAGGGAAACGCCACGAGGCCACCACCCCCGGCCGACCGGCACGTGCGAGACCACCGATGGAGCACCGAGACGGGTCGTCACGACCCGGGCCACACCGGCCCACCCCCGAGATCAAGGACAATGACGGTCATGGAAGCCCTGCACGTCTACGACACCACCCTGCGCGACGGCGCCCAGCAAGAGGGGCTCAACCTCTCGGTGTCCGACAAGCTCGCCATCGCCGCACTGCTCGACGATCTCGGGGTCGACTTCATCGAGGGGGGCTGGCCCGGGGCGAACCCGAAGGACACCGAGTTCTTCGCGCGGGCCCGCACCGAGCTCCCACTGCGGCACGCGACCCTCGCCGCGTTCGGCTCGACTCGGCGTGCCGGAGGTGTGGCAGCGCAGGACGTCCTCGTCCAGGCGCTGCTCGACTCCGGCGCGCCGGTCGTCTGCCTCGTTGCCAAGGCGCACGTCCGGCACGTCGAGGAGGCTCTCAAGACCTCGCTCGCGGAGAACCTCGCCATGGTGCACGACACCGTGAGCCACCTCGTCGGCCAGGGTCGGCGGGTCTTCCTCGACGCCGAGCACTTCTTCGACGGGTGGCGGCTCGACCGCGACTACGCCCTGTCCGTCGTGCGGACCGCCCACGACGCGGGCGCAGAGGTCGTCGTCCTCTGCGACACCAACGGGGGGATGCTCCCGCACCAGGTGGAGGAGGTCGTCACCGACGTCATCAGCTCGACCGGTGCCCGGATCGGAGCGCACTGCCACAACGACACCGGCTGTGCCGCAGCCAACTCCGTGGCTGCCGTGCGGGCCGGCGCGACCCACGTCCAGGGCACCATCAACGGCTACGGCGAGCGCACCGGCAACGCCGACCTGCTCACCGTCGTGTCCAACCTCCAGTTCAAGCTCGGTCACGACGTGATGGACGCGGGGTCTCTGCGCCGCGGCATGCACATCGCACACGCCATCAGCGAGGTCACCAACGTCCCGGCCTACAGCCGCCAGCCCTACGTCGGGGCGAGCGCCTTTGCGCACAAGGCCGGTCTGCACGCGAGTGCACTCAAGGTCGACCCGGACCTCTACCAGCACATGGACCCCGCCCTCGTCGGCAACGGGATGCGCACCCTCGTCTCCGACATGGCCGGCAGGTCGAGCATCGAGCTCAAGGCGCGAGAGGCCGGGCTCGACCTGTCTGATCGTCCCGACGTCGTCGCCTCCGTCCTCGCAGAGGTCAAGTCCCTCGAGCAGGTCGGCTGGACCTTCGACGCAGCCGACGCCACCGTGGAGCTGATGATGCGCGAGGCCCTCGACCCGGGGTGCACCGACTACTTCACCGTCGAGTCCTGGCGGGTCATCACCGACGCGACCGGCTCCGAGGGCGCGACGTCGGAGGCGACGGTCAAGATCAACGCCGACGGATCACGGCTCATCGCCACGGGGGAGGGCAACGGACCGGTCAACGCCCTCGACCACGCGCTGCGGGAGGCTCTCAGCCGGGCCTACCCCGAGATCGAGAAGATCGAGCTCATCGACTTCCGGGTGCGCATCCTCGACGCCTCGCACGGCACCGACGCGGTGACGCGAGTGCTCATCGAGACCTCGGACGGCGAGACCTCGTGGAACACGATCGGCGTGGCCGGCTCGATCCTCGCCGCGTCGTGGCGGGCGCTCACCGACGGGATCGTGCAGGGGTTGCTGCGTCAGGGTGTCCCGCGGCGCTGACCGAGCATCGCGGCCAGGCCGGGGAGCCACCCGGGCGCGAGCGCTGCGAAGGAGGACGCGTCCCGGGCCGGTGCTCCCGACGGAACCGCCCCGAGGAGGCCGTCGTCGAGCTCCGAGAAGTAGGCCCAGTTGCTCTCCTCGATCATGTCCGGCTCGTCGGGCCATGACCCGATCACGATCCCGATCTCGCGAATCCCTCGGCGCCGCAGTGCCTCCCGGGTGAGCATCGTGTGGTTGAGGGTGCCGAGGCCGCTCCGCGCGACGGTGAGGACCCCGGTCTCGAGACCGTGGACGCCGAGAGCGAGCGCGAGGTCGGCAATGGTGTCGGCATCCTCGGTGAGCTCGACGAGCAGGCCACCCGCACCCTCGACGAGGACGTGGTCGTGCGTGGCGGCCAGGGCGGCGACGGCCGTGAGGTGGTGTGCGAGCCCGGGCAGGACGGCATCCTCGCGGGCTGCTGCGGGCCGCGGGGCCATCGGGTCGCCCAGGCGCACGCCGTCGTGGCCGGCGACACCCGACAGGCGGGTGACCTCGGCCATGTCCGCGGGATCCCCGGGGGCGACCCCGGTCTGGGTGGGCTTGTAGGCGGCGACGGTTCGCCCGGCGCCCACGAGCAGTGCCGCGACGGCGGCGGTGACGACGGTCTTGCCCACGTCGGTGTCCGTCCCGGTCACGACGATGATCTGCGGCAGGCTCATCGCTGCCTCCTCTCCGGCGCTGTCTCGACAGTCGCCTGATGTGTCGGCTGGTGGGTGGGCTCGTGAACGCGGGTCGATGGGGCCGATGCCGTGGGTTGATGGCGCCGGACCGTGCGGGCGACGAGCCCGGCGGCGCGGGCCACTGCGTCCGGGGAGAGGTCAGCGCGGGCGGTGACCCGCAGTCGGGACACGCCGTCGGGCACGCTGGGCGGTCGGAAGCAGCCGACGAGAACGCCCGCCTCCCGCAGCTCCCGCGCTGCGGCGACGGCGCTCTCCGGGCTGGGCATCGGCACCGACTGGACCGCGCCGGCCGCCATCTCGATCCTGCAGGTCCGGCTGATGGCGGCGGCGTTGGTCCGCACCCGCTCCGCGAGCAACGGGTCGCCGGCGACGATCGAGGCGGCCTCAGCAGCGGCGCCGGCGGCTGCCGGCGCCAGGGCGGTGTCGAAGATGAAGCTCCGAGCAGTGTTGACGAGGTGGTCCCTGATGGCGCCGCTGCTGAGCACGGCTCCGCCCTGCGACCCGAGCGACTTCGAGAGCGTGGCGGTGACGACGAGGTCCGGGAGGCCCGCCAGGCCCAGCTGGTGGACGAGGCCCCGGCCGTTGCCCGCGACGCCGATCCCGTGCGCCTCGTCGATGACGAGGAGGGCCCCGTGTCGCGCACACGTCTCGACGATCGACACGAGAGGTGCGGCGTCACCCAGGACGGAGTAGATCGACTCGACCGCGACGACGACCCGTTCTCCGGAGCATGCCGTCAGCAGCGCCTCGAGGTCGGCGACATCGTTGTGGCGGAAGGTCTCATAGGGGGCCCGGGAGAGGCGTGCGGCATCGTGGAGCGACGCGTGCGCGTGCGCGTCGAGCAGGATTCGTGAGCCTCGGCCACTGAGCGCCGTGAGCGTTCCGAGGTTGGCGGCATACCCGGTGGAGAAGGCGAGCGCCGCTGACTGGCCGGTGAGGTCGGTGAGCGCCCGCTCCAGCTCGCGGTGGACCGGGAGGGTTCCCGTCACGAGGCGTGAAGCCGACGCCGACGCACCCCACCGTCTGAGGGCTGCGACACCTGCCGCGACGACACGCGGGTCACGGGCGAGGCCGAGGTAATCGTTCGACGCGAGGTCGAGGACCCCCTCGGCGTCGGTCCGGAGCACCGGGTCGGTGCGCACCGTGCCTCGCTGGGTGCGCACCGCGGCGCGCTCGACCAGCCAGCGCTCCCACACGCTCCCGGTCATCCGCCGTGCACCTGCGCCACGGCGCCGACGATACCCGCCGTGATCGCGGCAACCTCCTCGGCGGTGCACACGTAGGGCGGCATCGTGTAGACGAGGTCACGGAACGGCCGCACCCAGACGCCCCGGTCCAGCGCGGCCCGGGTGACCGACTGCACGTCGACCGGGCCGTCCAGCTGGACGACACCGACTGCCCCGAGCGTCCGAACGTCCTTGACGCACGAGAGATCTCGAGCAGGGGAGAGCCCAGAGGTGAGACCGGCGCCCACCCGGGACACGTCGTCGTGCCAGTCGTCACCGAGCAGGTCGAGGGACGCGCAGGCGATCGCGCAGGCGAGCGGGTTGGCCATGAAGGTGGGACCGTGCAAGAGCGCCCGGAACGTCGATCGAGTGATCGTCTCGCCGACGGCAGCCGTCGTGAGGACCGCTGCGAGGCTGAGGTAGCCGCCCGTGAGCGCCTTGCCGACGCACACGACGTCAAGGGCCACCGCGGCCCACTCCGACGCGAAGAGACGGCCCGTGCGCCCGAAGCCGGTCGCGATCTCGTCGACGACGAGCAGCAGACCGTGCTCGTCGGCAACCTCGCGCATCGTGCGAAGCGCGTCGGGATGGTAGACGTGCATCCCTCCGGCGCCCTGGAGCACGGGCTCGACCACGACTGCGGCGAGCTCGTTGCGATGCTCTAGCGCGGTGCTCCGGAAGGCGTCCTCCCACTCGGACAGGGCGGACTCGTCCGTCTCCCAGTGCTCGTCGGCCGTGCCGACCCCGACCAGGCTGGCTGCCGGCGGTCGCGGGGCGAACACGTGCTGGGACAGGACTCCGGGGAAGGCCGAGTGCATCCCGTCGACGGGGTCGCACACGCTCATCGCCGCGAAGGTGTCACCGTGGTAGCCACCCCGCACGGTGAGGAAGCGCTGACGCCCCGGACGGCCCGCCGCGGCCTGGAACTGGAGCGCGAGCTTGAGCGCCACCTCGACCGACACCGAGCCGGAGTCGGCGAAGAACACGTGCGCCATCGGGCCGGGCGCCATGGCGGTGAGCCGCTCGGCCAGCGCCACCGCTGGCTCGTGGGTCAGGCCCCCAAACATCACGTGGCTGAACCGGTCGATC
>JBDSSS010000214.1:0-3753 GCA_039928615.1 Terracoccus sp.
CGTCAGCGTGTCGGAGCCGACCTTCAACCCCGTCTGGGTCGGGGTGCGGGCCGCCGACGGCGGAGGCACTCCACTCGCCCGCTACTTCGACGCGGGCGCCGGCATCACCCGGCGCCAGGACGTCGCCCGCGTCCTCCGGATCAACGGCAACTTCTACCTGTGGCGGGGCGACTTCGTGCGCCGGCTCGAGGCGTCGTGGTTCGACGAGGGCACCCACGACGGACTCGAGATCCCTGAGGCACAGGCCTTCTCGATCGACGACGACTACGAGTTCCGGCTCATCGAGGCCCTCATCGTGGCCCGCATCATCACCCTGCCCTGGATCGACCGGGGCTGAGACGGAGGACGACGTGCCGACCAGCACCCCCACCCCGCCGGCGAGCGACCTCACCGGGCGCACGGCCGTCGTCACCGGCGGCGCCGGACCACTCGGCCGGGTGCTCTGCGACGCGCTGGCCTCGGTCGGAGCACGGGTCGTCGTCGTCGACCGCGACGCCGAGGCGTGCGCAGTGACAGCCGACGAGCTTCCGGGTGAAGGCCACCTCGCTTGTGCCGCAGACCTGCTCACCGACAAGGGGCTCGCGACCGTCGTCGAGGCGGTCGGCGACCTCGGGGCCTGCGACGTGCTCGTGCACAACGCCGCCTTCACCGGCACGTCGGGGGTGCCGGGGTATGCCGTGCCCTTCGAGGAGCAGACCGACGCGGCCTTCAGCTCGGCCCTGGCCCTCAACCTCACGGCGCCGTTCTCGCTGACCCGCCGGCTCGCGCCGCTGCTGCGCGCCACCGGCCACGGCAGCGTCATCAACGTCTCGAGCATCTATGGCCTGGTCGGGCCCAACATGGGGCTCTACGCGGGCACGCGGATGGGCAACCCAGCGGCATACGCCGCCTCGAAGGGTGGGCTGGCCCAGCTGACCCGCTACCTCTCGACCGTGCTCGCGCCCGATGTCCGCGTCAACGCCTTCGCCCCGGGCGGGATCGCCCGCGGCCAGGCCGACGCCTTCGTCGAGCGCTACGAGGCGCTGACCCCGCTGGCCCGGATGGCGACGGAGGACGACTTCCGCGGTGTCGTCACCTGGCTCGCCTCCGACGCATCGGCCTACGTCACGGGGCAGGTCGTCGCCGTCGACGGCGGCTGGACCGCCTGGTAGCGCTCAACCCCTCGCCCCCGCCCCTGCCGGTTCGATGTATCTACGCGCCCTCTGGAGCGCGCGGATACATCGAACCGGGATGAGGCAACGGGGTGGGGTCAGCCCATCAGCTCGGGGGCGACCTTCTCCTCGAACAGCTCGATGCCGGACCGGTCGTAGGCGGCCTCGGCGAAGTAGGTGATCGCGTAGGTCATGCCGCGACCCTCCATGTCCTTGAGGGTCTCGATGATCTGCTCGGGCGTGCCCACGGCCGGCTGGGTGCGCAGGTCCTCGACGGCCTTGGCCGCCTTGTCGTCGGCGATGCCGCCCTTGCGCAGCAGCTCACCGTAGAAGGCCAGCCGGTCCTCGACGTCGGCCTCGGTCTCGCCGACGACGACGTTGTAGTTGGCCGACCGGACGATCTCGTCGAAGTCGCGGCCCACGGTCTCGCAGTGGCCGCGGAGCAGCTCGCTCTTGGCGTCGAAGCCCTCGGGAGTGCCGTCGAAGTTCGTGTAGTCGGCGTACTCCGCCGCGATCTTCAGCGTCACCTTCTCGCCGCCACCGGCCACCCACATCGGTATGCCGTTCGCCGCGCTCCCCGGGGCCGAGGTGCCCTGGAGCGGCCGCGGGGCGCACAGCGCACCGTCGACCTGGTAGTGCTTGCCGTCGAGGGTCGCCGAGCCGGTCGTCCACATGTCACGGAAGATCTGCACGCCCTCGCGGAGGGCGCCGAGGCGCTCACCGGCCCGGGGGAAGCCATAGCCGTAGGCGCGCCACTCGTGCTCGTACCAGCCGGCGCCGATGCCCATCTCGACCCGGCCGCCGGAGATGACGTCGACCGTCGCCGCGACCTTCGCGAGGTAGGCGGGGTTGCGGTAGGCCATGCACGTGCACATCTGCCCGAGGCGGACGCGGCTCGTCGCGGCGGCATACGCGGCCATCAGGGTCCACGCCTCGTGGGTGGCCTCCCCCGACGGCTCGGGCACGGTGTGGAAGTGGTCGTAGACCCAGATCGACTCGAACACGTCTCCGTCGTCGACGTGCGTGGCGAGCCCGACCATGGTCTCCCACTGCTGCTCGGGGGCGATGCCGACGAGGTCCATGCGCCAGCCCTGCGGGATGAATACTCCGAATCTCATTTCCTCATCCTCACACGCCCACCTGCCAAACGGGTGGATGGAGCGTGTGAGGATGACGGGATGAGCGCGAGCCACAGCAACGACCCCGCCGTCATCCGCGACCTGCTCCAGACCCCGGCCACCTGGGCCGTCGTCGGTCTCGGCGACAACCCCCACCGGACCGCCTGGGGCGTCTCCCGCTGGCTCCAGCACGAGCTGGGGATGCGGCTCGTCCCCGTGCACCCGAGCGCCGCGACCGTCCACGGCGCGCAGGGCTACGCCTCGCTCGCCGACGTGCCCGACGGCACGGTGACCAAGGTCGTCGACTGCTTCGTCAACAGCGAACGGGTCGGGGCGGTCGTCGACGAGGCGATCGCCGAGCGGGAGCGGCTCGGCATCGAAGCGCTCTGGCTCCAGCTCGGGGTCGTCGACGAGGACGCGGCAGCCCGTGCGAAGGAGGCGGGCCTCGACGTCGTGATGGACACCTGCCCGAAGATCGAGTACCCCCGCCTCGTGCCCGGTGACGGCTCGTCGGCGGTCACCGACTGACGGTCAGGCGCCGTCGAGGCCCCGTGCGACCTCGGCGCGCAGGGCGGCCCCCTTGGCGTGGGCCTGGTCGCGGAGGGCCGCCTGGAAGGCGACCATCCGACCCCGCACCGCGGTGCCCAGCTCGTCGTCGCTCGTGCCGACGATCCGGGCCGCGAGCAGCCCCGCGTTTCGCGCTCCGCCGATCGACACGGTCGCCACGGGGACGCCGGCCGGCATCTGCACGATCGAGAGCAGCGAGTCCATCCCGTCGAGGTACCTCAGCGGCACCGGCACCCCGACGACGGGCAGGGGCGTGACGGCGGCGAGCATGCCGGGCAGGTGGGCCGCCCCGCCGGCCCCGGCGACGATGACGCGCAGCCCCCGGCCGGCCGCGTCCCGGCCGTAGGCGACCATCTCGTCGGGCATCCGGTGGGCGGAGACGACGTCGGCCTCGTAGGGGATGCCGAGCTCGTCGAGGGCGCGGGCGGCCTCCTTCATGACGGGCCAGTCGCTGTCACTGCCCATGACGATCCCGACGACGGGGGCGCTGCTCGCTGCGGTCATTCGGTGATCACTCCTCGGAGGTAGTCGGCGGCGTGCTCGGCCCGGGCGCGGGCGTCGTCGAGGTCGTCGGCACTGACGTTGACGTGGCCGATCTTGCGCCCGGGGCGCACACCCTTGCCGTAGACGTGCACCTTGGCTCCCGGGTCACGGGCCATGATGTGCCGGTATGCCGGGTAGAGCTCGTCGTAGTCACCGCCGAGCACGTTGGCCATCACCGTCCAGCGCGCTCGCGGGCGGGGGTCGCCGAGCGGGAGGTCGAGGACGGCCCGCAGGTGCTGCTCGAACTGGCCGGTCACGGCGCCATCCATGCTCCAGTGCCCGCTGTTGTGCGGGCGCATCGCGAGCTCGTTGACGAGGTGGGCCGGCTCGCCGTCGGGGCCTCGCACCTCGAACATCTCGACGGCGAGCACGCC
>JBDSSS010000215.1:0-10815 GCA_039928615.1 Terracoccus sp.
CACCTCTGGGTCGCCCTGCTGCTGCTCCGCCTCGTGGCTGTCGCCGGGGTCGTCGTGCTCGCGTGGGCGGTGGCCGACATCGCCCGGAGCCTGCGCGTCGACGCCGCCCGCGCGACCTGGCTCGCCGTCGCCTGCCCGCTCGTCGGTGCCCACTTCGTCAGCGGGGGCCACAACGACGCGGTCATGGTCGCCGGGGTGCTGGCCGGGATGGCGCTCGCCCTGCGTCACCGCTTCGTCGCCGCCTGCCTCGTCGTCGCGCTGGGGGCGATGGTCAAGGTGACCGCGGTCGTCGCGCTGCCCTTCGTCGCCCTGCTCTGGGCCCACGCCCACGCCGGACCTGGTCGCCCGACGGTCCTGACCTGGCCCCGCGTCGTGCGGGCCGGCGCGCTCACCGTCGTGGTCGCCGCCGTCCCGGTCGCCCTGCTCACCGTGCTCACCGGCCTCGGACCGGCCTGGCTCAACCCCGGGGCGACGCCGGGCAGGAACGAGCAGTGGACCTCGCTCCCGACGAGCCTGGGCCTGGCGTGGGGCGCGGTCGGGCACCTGCTCGGTCACGAGGCGTGGCGTGCGCAGGGCATCAGCGCCGCCCGAGCGGTGGCCCTCGTCGTCACCGCCGTGGCGCTCGTGCTGCTCTGGTTGAGCACGGCCAAGCCCGGACCCGCTGTGACGGCGGGGGAGCCGGCGCGGGAGAGCAGGAGCCTGCGGGTCGTGGCCGCGACGGGGTGGGCGATGGTCGTCGTCATCGCGCTCGCGCCGGCCTTCCTCGGCTGGTACTACCTGTGGGCGCTCCCGCTCCTCGCGGTCTCGGCGGCCCCCACCTCGCGTCGCCTCGAGTCGGTGCTCGCCGGCGTCGCCACCGTGCTCTGCTTCGCGCAGCTGCCCGACGGCTACAGCCTCGGGCTGACGACGACGGCCGTGGGGGTCCCGCTCATGCTCGTCGTCACGGTCGTGATGGTGCGGCGGGGAGCCGGGTGGCTGCGTCGCCTCGACGGGCGGCACCTGCTCGACCTGTCCCGGCCCGCGCTGACCGACCCGCGCTGACCGACCCGGTGCCACACTGACCCGGTGAGCGAGTCCGGCTTCGTCGACGAGGCCCCGCGCGACGGCCCGGCCGGCGCCCCGGGGGCCGAGCCGCCCGGCCGTCCACCGGCCCGGATGCGAACGGCCCGGCGCGCCCTGGTCTCGGGCGTCTTCGCGGGTCTCGTCCTCGGACTGCTTGCCTTCGCGGCCTGGGCGTGGAGCGGACGGCTGCACGCCGACGACGTCGAGGCCTGGGACACGCTGCACCACGAGTTCGTCCTCGTCGACCGGTCGGTGCCGCCCCTCGGCCACGGTGACATCCCGCCGTGCCGCAGCGGCCCCGCCGGCACGGTGACCCGCGACTACCCCTCGACGGGTGCGCTCGTCACCGACCTCGTCGAGGTGCTCGTCGGCCGCGGCTGGGTCGAGCGCACCCCGACGCCCCCCGTGGTGGCCCGACTCGTGCTGCCGGCCGGTGACCGCGAGCTCACGGTGGACGTCTCCGGTGCGTCCCGCGAGCAGCTCGTCGAGGGTCTCGTCGCCCACAGCCCCGGCTCCGCGTTCGCCTGCCTCGGGCGCTGAGGGTCAGGCCCCGCCGGCGTCAGGCGCCCACGTAGTCGGCGAGGTGCTCCCCGGTGAGGCCGGCGCGCTCGGCCACGAGGGCCGCGGGCGTGCCCTCGAAGACGACCCGACCGCCGGCGTGGCCGGCGCCCGGTCCGAGGTCGATGATCCAGTCGGCGTGCGCCATCACCGCCTGGTGGTGCTCGATGACGATGACGGACGAGCCCGACTCGACGAGGCGGTCGAGCAGCCCGAGCAGCTGCTCGACGTCCGCGAGGTGCAGTCCGGTGGTCGGCTCGTCGAGGACGTAGGTGCCGACCCGGTCGGCGAGGTGCGTCGCGAGCTTGAGCCGCTGCCCCTCGCCGCCGGAGAGGGTGGGCATCGGCTGACCGATCCGCAGGTAGCCGAGACCCACGGCGACGAGCCGCTGGAGGATGCGGTGCGCGGCGGGCAGGTGCGCCTCGCCGGAGCCGAAGAAGGCCTCGGCCTCGACGACCGACATCGCGAGCACCTCGCTGATGTCACGACCGGCGAAGTGGTGGTCGAGCACCGAGGGCTGGAACCGCTTGCCGTCGCAGTCCTCGCAGGTCGTCGCCACCCCGGCCATCATTGCGAGGTCGGTGACGATGACGCCGGCGCCGTTGCAGGTCGGGCACGCACCGTCGGAGTTCGCGCTGAAGAGCCCCGGCTTGACCCTGTTGGCCTTGGCGAATGCCTTTCGGACCGGGTCGAGCAGCCCGGTGTAGGTGGCCGGGTTGCTCCGTCTCGAGCCGTGGATCTCGGACTGGTCGACCGACACGACCCCGTCACGTCCGACGAGTGAGCCGTGGATGAGCGAGCTCTTCCCCGACCCCGCGACACCGGTGACGACGACGAGCACCCCCAGCGGGATGTCGACGTCGACGTCGACGAGGTTGTTGACGCTCGCCCCGCGCACCTCGATGGTCCCCGACGGTGCACGCACCGCCGCCTTGAGCCGCACCCGGTCGTCGAGGTGCCGACCGGTGACGGTCCCGCTCGCCCGGAGCCCCGCGAGCCCTCCCTCATAGACCACCTCGCCACCCTCTGAGCCGGCGAGCGGACCGAGGTCGACGACGTGGTCGGCGATGGCGATGGTCTCGGGCTTGTGCTCGACGACGAGGACGGTGTTGCCCTTGTCCCGCAGGCGCAGCAGCAGGCCGTTCATCCGCTGGATGTCGTGGGGGTGCAGCCCGATCGTGGGCTCGTCGAAGACGTAGGTGACGTCGGTGAGCGCGGACCCGAGGTGGCGGATCATCTTGGTGCGCTGGGCTTCCCCGCCCGAGAGCGTGCTCGAGCGACGGTCGAGACTGAGGTAGCCGAGCCCGATCTCGACGAAGGAGTCGAGCGTCTCGCGCAGCGCGGTGAGCAGCGGAGCCACCGTCGGCTCCTCGAGCCGGTGGACCCAGGCGGCGAGGTCGCTGATCTGCATCGTGCAGGCATCGGCGATGGAGGTGCCGTCGATGGTGGAGGACCGGGCCGCCGCGTTGAGCCGGGTCCCACCGCACTCGGGACACTCGGCGAAGGTGACCGCACGGTCCACGAAGGCCCGGATGTGCGGCTGGAGCGACTCGCGGTCCTTGGACAGGAAGGACTTCTGGATCCTCGGGACGAGGCCCTCGTAGGTGAGGTTGATGTTGTCGACCCTGATCTTCGTCGGCTCCTTGTGGAGCAGGTCCCGCAGCTGCCGCTTCGTGAAGGTGCGGATCGGGGCGTCAGGGTCGAAGAAGCCGGACCCCCGGTAGATCCGGCCGTACCACCCGTCGACGCTGTAACCGGGGATCTTCAGCGCTCCCTCGTTGAGCGACAGGTCCGCGTCGTAGACCGCGGTGAGGTCGACGTCGGTCACCGAGCCGAGGCCCTCGCAGCGCGCGCACATCCCCCCGGTGACCGTGAAGCTGCGGCGCTCGTGGACACCCTTTCCGCCACGCTCGATCGTCACCGCGCCGGCGCCGGTCATCGAGGCGATGTTGAAGGAGAACGCCTTGGGGGAGCCGAGGTGGGGCTGACCGAGCCGGCTGAAGAGGATCCGGAGCAGGGCGTTGGCGTCCGTCGCGGTGCCGACGGTGGAGCGGACGTCGCCACCCATCCGCTGCTGGTCCACGAGGATCGCGGTCGTCAGGCCTTCGAGCACGTCCACCTCGGGTCGGGAGAGCGTGGGCATGAAGCCCTGGACGAAGGCGCTGTAGGTCTCGTTGATCATCCGCTGCGACTCTGCGGCGATCGTGCCGAAGACGAGCGAGCTCTTGCCCGAGCCGGAGACCCCGGTGAACACGGTGAGCCGTCGCTTGGGGATCTCGACGCTCACGTCCTTGAGGTTGTTGACGCGCGCACCGTGGACCCGGATCAGGTTGTGCCGGTCGGCGACGTGCGGCTTCTCGGGTGGCTCGGGCGGGGCGGTCGCGTCGGTGCTCACCCCAGCGATGGTCCCACGGGGGGCCTACCGGTGCTCGGAGAACTTCTCGACCGCGTCGTTGGCGCCGGAGACCACGAGGGTGTCGTCGGCCTCGATGCGGGTGTCGGCCTCGGCATACGTGAACGACCCTCCGGACCGGCGCACGGCGACGACCGTGACCCCGTGGTCGCGCCGCAGCCCCGACCCGCCGAGCGTCTGCCCGACCAGCGAGGCCGGCGCCCGCAGCGTGACGAAGGCGTAGTCGTCGTCGATCGTGAGGAAGTCCTGCATGCTCCCGGCGACGACGTGGGAGAGCCGCTCCCCGGCCTCCTGCTCGGGCAGCACGACGTGGTCGGCACCCATCCGGCGCAGGATCCGGGCGTGCTGGACGCCGGTGGCCTTGGCCCAGATCTCCTTGACCCCGAGCTCGGCGACGAGGGAGGTCGCGAGGATGCTCGCCTCGAGGCCCTCGCCGATGGCGATGACCGCGCGGTGCATCTCGTGGACGTCGAGCTGCACGAGGGACTCCCGGTCGGTGGCGTCGGCCTGGACGACGTGGGGCAGCGCCGCGGACAGCGACTGGACGACCGCGGCGTCGCTGTCGACGGCGAGCACCCGGAGCCCGCGCCGGGTCAGCTGCGTCGCCAGGGCCGCCCCCATTCGACCGAGGCCGATGACGACGACCTTCTCGTTGCGGGGCCTAGCCAACGATCGGCCGCTCGGGCGGGTACTCGAACCGCTGCGGCCGCGACCGGAGCGCGAGCGCGGCTCCGAGCGTGAGCGGGCCGAGGCGACCGACGAACATCAGGGCCGTCAGCACGAGCTGACCTCCTATGGGGAGCTGCCCGGTGATCCCCGTGGAGAGACCGACCGTGGCGAAGGCGGATATGACCTCGAACATCACGGCGCCGAGGGGCAGGCCGGTGAGCAGCAGGAGCAGCCACGTGGCGCCGATGACGGTGGCGACGCTCAAGAGTGCCACGGTGAGCGCCTGCCGCTGCACGTCGGACGGCAGCCTGCGCCGCCCAGCACTGACCCGGCGCTCGCCTCGCAGCTCGGCCCAGAGCACGTAACCGAGGACGAGGAAGGTGGTGACCTTGATGCCGCCGGCGGTGCCACCGCTGCCGCCGCCGATGAACATCAGCACGTCGCTCGACAGCAGGGTCTCCGGGTGGAGGCCACCGACGGGCAGGCTGTTGAAGCCCGCGGTGCGGGTGTTGACCGAGTGGAAGAAGCCGGAGAGCAGCTTGCCGGGGGTCGACAGGGGAGCGAGGGTGTCCTCGTTGTCCCACTCGCCGGCGGTGATGGCGACCGTGCCGAGGACGAGCAGGGCGAGGCTGAACCAGACCGTCATCTTCGTGTGGAGCGACCACGACCGGGGTCCGCGCCAGCGCCGCCGCAGCTCCATCAGCACGGGGAAGCCGAGCCCCCCGGTGACGACGGCGAAGGCGATGGGCAGGCAGACCCACGGGTCGGTCTCGAAGCGCTCGAGGCTGTCGGGCCACAGGGCGAATCCGGCGTTGTTGAACGCCGACACGGCGTGGAAGAGCCCCTGGTATGCCGCCGTCCCCCAGCTCTCGCCGTAGCCGACCGCGAAGCGGAGGGTGAGCAGGACGGCCACGGCCGCCTCGAAGAACAGGCTCGTGCGCACGATGCCGCGCACGACACGCGCCGCCCCGGCGACGTCGCCGCCGCCGCGCCGGGACTCCGCCTCGGTGAGCATGCTGGCCCGGACCCCGAGCCGGTTGCCGATGAGCAGGGCGAGCAGCGAGGCGAGGGTCATCACCCCGAGGCCGCCGACCTGGATGAGGAGCAGGATCACCGCCTCCCCGAAGGCCGACCAGTGACTGGCGGTGTCGACGACGACGAGCCCGGTGACGCAGACGGCCGACGTCGCGGTGAACAGGGCCGTGACGAAGCCCGTCTGCAGGGACGCCTCGGTCGCGAGGGGCGTCATCAGCAAGGCGGTGCCGACGACGACGGCGGCGAGGAAGCCGGCGACGACGAGCCGCACCGGGTGGGAGAGCGCCTGCGCCACCCGCGGGCCGGCCCCGGCCAGGCCGCCGAACGAGAGCATGGCGCGAAGGTACCGCATCGCCCCGACCCGCCCGGGAGGCCACATGGCGAGAATCGCGCGGCGTGCGGCATACCCGGGTGAGACGGTGGGGCCATGCGCACGGTCCTCCAGTCCTCCAAGCTCACGTCCGTCTGTTACGAGATCCGCGGGCCCGTGCTCGCCGAGGCCAAGCGGCTCGAGGACGAGGGGCACCGGATCCTCAAGCTCAACATCGGCAACCCGGCACCGTTCGGCTTCGAGGCGCCCGAGGACATCCTCGTCGACGTCATCCGGGAGCTCCCGACGGCACAGGGTTACAGCGACAGCAAGGGCATCCTCTCGGCGCGTCGGGCCATCTCCCAGCACTACGAGGTGCGCAACTTCCCGCGGGTCGACGTGGAGGACATCTACCTCGGCAACGGCGTCAGCGAGCTCATCGTGATGGCGATGCAGGGGCTGCTCGACGACGGGGACGAGGTGCTCATCCCCGCGCCCGACTACCCGCTGTGGACCGCGGCCGCGAGCCTCGCCGGCGGCACCCCGGTCCACTACGTCTGCGACGAGCAGGCCGGCTGGGCCCCCGACCTCGACGACATGGCGAGCAAGATCACCGACCGCACCAAGGCGATCGTCGTGATCAACCCCAACAACCCGACGGGCGCCGTCTATCCCGAGGACGTCCTGCTCGGCATCGCCGAGCTCGCGCGGCGCCACCAGCTCATCGTCATGTCCGACGAGATCTACGACAAGATCCTCTACGGCGACGCGACCCACACGTCGATCGCGGCGCTCGCCCCCGACCTGTTCTGCCTCACCTTCAACGGCCTGTCGAAGGCCTATCGCGTCGCCGGGTTCCGCTCCGGCTGGCTCGCCCTCTCCGGTCCGAAGGAGCACGCGCGCAACTACATCGAGGGCCTCGACGTGCTCGCCAACATGCGTCTGTGCGCCAACGTCCCCGCCCAGCACGCGATCCAGGTGGCGCTCGGTGGCTACCAGTCGATCAACGAGCTGATCCTGCCCGGCGGCCGGCTCGTCGAGCAGCGCGACGCAGCGTGGGAGGGCCTCAACGCGATCCCGGGCGTCTCGTGCACGAAGCCCGACGGCGCCCTCTACCTCTTCCCGAAGCTCGACCCGAAGGTCTACGACATCCGTGACGACGAGCGCTTCGCCCTCGACCTGTTGCGCGAGCAGAAGCTGCTCGTCGTGCACGGCACCGGCTTCAACTGGCCCACGCCCGACCACTTCCGGATCGTCTTCCTGCCCCGCGTCGAGGAGCTCGAGGACGCCGTGGACCGGCTCGAGAAGTTCCTCACCACCTACTCGCAGTAGCAGTCCCGCACGGCTCCGGTATGCCGGGTGCTGCGACCTCCCTCAGGCGCGGGAAGCGGCCCACCACCTCAGCAGCAGGCCGAGCACCACGGCCCACAGGGCGGTGAGCACGAGGCTGATCGCGATGGCCAGCCACGCCGCCGCCCGTCCCTCGCGCTCGCGCCGGGCGAGGCTGAGGCCGGCGAGGGCGAGGCCGAGCAGCTGGGGGACGAAGGTGAAGCCCGCCACGACCCCGAGCAGGGAGGCGACGACAGCGCCGCGCGCGAGCGGCGCCCTGGCGCCGAGGCGCGGTCGCGAGGCGGAGCCGTCCTCGTCGCCGCGGTCCTCGGGACGATCGGGCTCGGTCACGCGCTCAGCGTATCGATGGAGGTGACGGCCCTTCCGCCACCGACTCGTGACCACCGGGCCCGGGTCTGGGAGGCTGGTGCCATGAGTGACGAGATGGACCTGCGCCGCGTGACCCTGACCCGTGACGGCCTCGGCCGCTACACGGCGAGCAACGACCGGGGCGGCTCGATCACGACGAGCTCCGGCACCGACGAGCTGTCGCCGGTCGAGCTGCTCCTCGCCGGGATCGCGGCGTGCACCGCCGTCGATGTCGACACGGTGTCGAGCCGGCGGACAGAGCCCGAGAGCTTCGAGATCGTCGTCACGGCCGACAAGGTCAAGGACGAGCACGGCAACCACTTGCAGGACATCGCGGTCAGCTTCCGGGTGCGCTTCCCCGAGGGGGAGGCCGGTGACAAGGCCCGCGAGATGCTGCCCCGTCTCGTGCAGCGCTCGCACGACGAGTGGTGCACGGTGAGCCGCACGGTCGAGCTCGGCCAGAAGGTGACGACGACCGTCGACTGACCTGACGGCGGTTCACCGTCCGGGCATCGGGCGGACGGTGAGGATCTGCTCGGCCCGGCCGACCGGGCCCTGCTCGTCGTGCAGGGTGGTGGAGGTGAGCCCGACCCCGGACCGGCCGAAGGTCACCCGGGTGTCGAAGCCGACCCAGCCGCGGGCCGGCTCCCGGAAGAGGTGGACGGTCAGGTCGACGTTGGGAAACATCCACTCCCGCGGGGAGGCCCGCACCGCGATGCCGTTGGCGGTGTCGACGAGCCGGACGAAGTCGGCGGTCGGTGAGCACTCCTCGTCGGCGACGAGCGCGTTGGGGCTGCGCAGCCAGGTGCGGGTGCGGCCGGGACGTCGCTCGGGGTCGGCCCGGAACTCGAGCCCCTCGATGTATCCGCCGTCCCAGGTCGACCCGCCGTGCCACGCGGGAAAGGTCTCCGGCGACGGCATCGGGTCGAGCTCGTCGCCGGCGACGGGGGCGGTGTCGTGCGTGCTGAGCCGCCAGGCCTGCGCACGGACGACGGCGCGACCGTCGACGGCCAGGGTGGCCTCGACCAGCTCGATGGTGCGGCCGGGACGCACGGTCCGCACGGTGACCTCGCTCGGGCGGGCGGGGATCATCCCGAAAATGTCGTAGGAGATCCGCGACAGCTGCATGCCGGGTCGGGGCTCGTGCAGGTCGATGGCGTGTGCCACGAGGCCGCTCACCGGCCCCATGTGCTGCTCATCGGTGCGCCACGCGCCCTGGCTGTGCACCGTGGGCAGGAAGGTGTGCGGCCCGAGGCGCCGGTAGAAGGCCTCGGTGTCCGTGTCGAGCGGTTGCGGGTCGGTCGCGTCGGTCACCCGCGCCACTCTAGGACGGGGAGTCAGGGGTCTCGGACCGGACCAGCCCGAGACCGAGGTCGACCATCCCGACGAGCCGGGGGACGAGCCCCTCGACGACCTCCGCAGGCAGGTCGCGCAGGGGCCCCTCGAGCGTCAGCATCGCGAGCCCGTGCACGGCCGACCAGGCGAGGAACTCGGCGCCCGGCCGCTGCGTCGGGGGGAGCGCCCCGGCCGAGAGCATCTCGTCGAGCATGTCGGAGAGCAGCTGGTAGGGAGTGCGCCCCGACGCCCCGGCGGCCTCTGCGGCGCCGGAGCGGCGCAGGTCGGTCGGCACGGCGAAGGCGGTGCGGAAGAGCCCGGGCTCGTCCATCGCGAAGCGGAGGTAGCCGACCCCCACCGCCCGGAACCGGGCCCGCGCCCGGTCTGCGTCCGTCGCGTCGGCCGGCAACCCGGCCGTCGTCGTCTCGACCGAGGTGGAGATGACGTCGGCCGCCGCGGCCTGGGCCAGGGAGACGACCTCGTCGAGGAGGGCGTCGCGGTCGGCGAAGTGGCGGTATGCCGCATTTGCCGACACGCCGACCACGCGGGTGGCGCCCCGGAGCGCGACGGCGTCGGGCCCGCCCTGGCGGGCCAGGGCCGTCCCCGCCTCGAGCAGCGCGCGCCTCAGGTCCCCGTGGTGATAGGTGGACCGGGTGGGGGAGCCTTCCTCGGAGCGGGCTTCCCCACCCGGTCGGGTGGGATCAGGCGTCGCCACGCTCGGCAACATGCTTGATCGCCGCCAGGGTGGCGGGGATGGAGGAGTGGGCTGCCGCCGTGCGCTCGTCGATCTCGGTCTGGGCCTGGTCGGCGTACTTCTCGTGGAACATCGCGATCCCCGCGGGGAGGAAGTGCCAGGACTCGGTGAGGCGCGTGCCACCGTCGACGGGCTCGCACCGGTAGCTCCAGCGGACGAAGCCCTGGCCGACCTCGAACGCAAACTCCCTCTCGGGCTCGGCCACGGTGACCTGCGACCGGGTCTCCCAGGTGCGCGCCGCGGTCTCGTTGCGGCCGGTGAACCAGGCGCCGACCCGCGGGCCGTCACCGTCGTCCCACGTGCACTCCCGACAGATCGGGCTCCACTCGCCGGTGCGGGTCACGTCGGAGACGAGGGCGTAGACGTCGGCGGGCGGGGCCGCGACGTCGATCGAGTCCGAGAAGGTCAGGTCGCTCATGGGTCCAGCCTGCCAGACGCCGTCGTCACTTCTTCTGTCGGCGGCTGCCGCCGTGCCAGTCCTCCTGCACCCCGACCTCGTCGGTCGTGACGCCGAGGCTGGGCAGCTGGGGGGTCTCGCGGAGGCTGCGCTTCAGCTCGGCGAAACCGGGGAAGCGGGCGAGCCCGATGACGTGGTCCCAGAGCTCGGCGGCGCCGGCCTCGTCGGGGAGGCGGCTGATGACCGGCCCGAAGAAGGCGACGCCCGTGGGCGGGTCGACGTGAATGATCGGGGTGCCGACGTCCTTGCCGGTCAGGCCCAGGGCCTCGTCGGTCTCGGCCTGGATCTGCGCGTCGAGCCCGTCGTCGTCGAGCGCGTCGGCGAGCGACTCGGGCAGGCCGGCCTCGCGCAGGACCGGCCGCACGAACTCCGCCGTGCCGCGCCGCTCCCGGGCTGCCGCGTCGTCCCCGGCCTCCGCGTCCTCGAAGACGTGTCGGCCCATCGCCTCGTAGAGCGGACCGACCGACTCGGAGCCGTGCTCGGCCCGGGCCCGGGCGGCGACGCGGAGCAGGCGCAGCCCCGCG
>JBDSSS010000216.1:0-4308 GCA_039928615.1 Terracoccus sp.
CCACGCCTGCGTCCCCACCCTTCCCCCGTCGAGTGCCCACTTTCCGACGCGGGTGTGTGCCGGAAAACGGGCACTCGACGGATCTCGTGCGTCGAGTGCCCACTTCCCGACGCGGGTGTGTGCAGGAAAATGGGCACTCGACGGGTGGGTCACCAGTGGTGAGCGACGTCGACGACCAGACGCTGGCCGCCACCCGGCCCGACGAGGGTGAAGGCACGCATCGGGAGCCGCGCCCGCACTCCGAGACCGAGGTCGGTGTAGCCCTCGACGCTGCTCACCCACCGCAGCTGGCGGAAGGTCTGCCAGCCGGGGTAGCCGGCCGTGCCCGAGGCCGGGACCCGCGTCGTGGCGGGCGCGTGGACCGAGACCTGCAGACGAGCCCCGCCGCTGACCGGCACCGGCAGTCCGCTGGCCGGGTTGGTCACCGTGTCGACGTAGCCGACGGAGTAGCCGACCGTGCCGGTGCCGGGCCCGATGTCGACGACGAGCCGGTCGAAACAGGCGTGAGGCCCGGACCGGACGCCGAGCACCGACCCGGTCGTCATCGGGGTGGCGGCCTTGGGCAGCGAACCCCAGGCGATGCCGCAGAACGGTGTCGCCGACGCGGGGGCGCTGCCGAGCGTGGCGGTGACGGGCGCAAGCAGGGCCGCTGCTGCGGCCGCGGCGACGAGTCGGCGCCGGGCGATGGTGGACGAGATCTTCATGGTGACTCCCCTTTCCCACGGGCCCGACGTCGATGTCGGCGCCCACTGTGAAGACGGTTGCGAGCCGCCCGGGGTTGACCGCGCGGTCGAGAGGGGGCGCGGCCTCGGGCACAATGGGCCGGTGCCCGCCCCGCTCCGCCTGCGTCTCGACCTCGCCTACGACGGCACGGACTTCTCGGGCTGGGCCGCGCAGCCGGGGCTGCGGACCGTCGAGGGAGAGCTCGTCGCGGCCCTGACCACGCTGCTGCGATCGCCGCGGCCGGTCCGGCTGACCGTGGCGGGCCGCACCGACGCCGGCGTCCACGCCCGGGGTCAGGTGATCCACCTCGACGTGTCGCGAGAGGCGTTCGACACCCTGCCCGGCCGGGCGACCCGCCGGCCGGAGGCCGACCTGCTCAAGCGCCTGCGTGGCATCCTCCCGCACGACATCGTCGTGCACGGTGTCGTCCGGGCGGCTGACGGGTTCGACGCACGCTTCGCCGCCCTCGAGCGGCGCTACCGCTACCGGATCGCCGACCCGTCCGCGACGCGGGACCCGCTGCGCCGTCATGACACCGTGTGGTGGCGACGACCGCTCGACGTCGATGCCCTCAACGCGGCGTCCTCGGCCCTGCTCGGCCTGAGGGACTTCGCCGCGTTCTGCCGTCGTCGGGAGGGGGCCACCACGACCCGGACGCTGCTCGAGTTCGGCTGGCAGCGCGACGAGCAGGGCGTGCTCGTCTCGACCCTGCGTGCCGACGCCTTCTGCCACTCGATGGTCCGCTCCCTCGTCGGGGCGGTCGTCGCCGTGGGGGAGGGCCGTCGGGAGGCCGGATGGCCCGCGGCGACCCTGGCAGCCGGGGTGCGCGGCGCCGAGGTCCTCGTCATGCCGGCGCACGGCCTGAGCCTCGAGAGGGTGCGCTACCCGGCCGACGACCAGCTCGCTGCGCGCGCGCTCGAAGCGCGAGCACGGCGGGGCGAGCGCCGTGTCGACGGCGATGCCGGGGGCAGCCGCGAGGACGCCTCCGACGGTGTGATTCCATCGTCCCCATGACCCGACCCGGCCGCTCCACGACCCCGATCGAGGTCGTGGAGACGGCTCGGCGGGGAGGACGTCGCGCGGCCGCCGGAGCGATCCTCGTCGGCGCCCTCCTGCTCGCCGGGTGCTCCTCTGGCGACGTGCCCTCCGGTGGGTCAGTGACCGGAACCGGCACCTCCGCCACGAGCGCCCCGGCCGAGGCCGTCGCCGCGCGGTCCGGCGGTTTCACGCTCGTCCCCGCCGAAGGCTGGGTCGACGCGACAGACCGGGCCGGTGAGGTCGCCGGTCTCGACCTCGTCGTCCTGTCGAGCGTGCAGGTCGCGAAGTTCAACGACAACCTCGTCATCACGAGCGCCAAGGGCGGCGCGACCGACCTCGACGCCGAGATCTCGCGTGGCCGCACCCAGCTCGAGGGCCAGGGCCGGACGATCTCCGACGCCCCCGACCTCCAGGTCGCGGGGGAGACCGCCACCGGCTTCTCCTCGGCCTTCGAGGAAGCGGGCATCCCCGTCGTCGCACGGTCCTACGGCGTCAGCCACGGGGGCCGGATCTACCTGCTGACGCTCAGCTCCTCGCCCGGCGAGGCCGACCACGCGATGGCGGAGCTGACGGCGATGCTGGCGGGCTGGCTGTGGACCTGACCCGCCGCCGGTCGCGATCCGCGAGACCCCCGATCCCCGGCGAGATCGCGGTCCTCGTGGCCGCGGCCTTCGTCATCGCGATCGGCTTCGGGCTCGTCGCGCCGGTCCTGCCGGCCTACGCGCGAAGCTTCGACGTCGGCGTGGCGGCGGCCTCCGTCGTCGTGTCGGCCTTCGCCTTCTTCCGTCTCGTCTTCGCGCCGGTCGGGGGCGCCCTCGTCTCGCGCCTCGGGGAACGGCCGGTCTACCTCACCGGCCTGCTCATCGTCGCCGCCTCCTCGCTCGCGACGGCGTTCGCGCAGTCGTATGTGCAGCTGCTCGTCTTCCGCGGCCTCGGCGGCATCGGCTCGACGATGTTCACCGTGTCGGCGATGGCCCTGCTCGTGCGGCTCGCCCCGCCGGGGATGCGCGGACGGGTGTCCTCCGCCTACGCCAGCGCCTTCCTCATCGGTGGAACGGTGGGACCCGTCGTCGGTGGGCTGCTCGCCTCCCTGGGGATGCGCCTACCGTTCATCGCGTATGCGGTCGCGCTCGTCATCGCCGCGGCCTCCGTCGCGCTGCGGCTCTCCGGTGCCTCCCTCCGCCCGAGCCCCGACCAGCCCGTCGCGACCCCGATGCTGCTGCGGGAGGCGCTCGCCGACCCGGCCTACCGGGCGGCGCTCGCGTCCGGTTTCGCCAACGGGTGGTCCAACTTCGGTGTCCGGGTCGCCGTGCTGCCCCAGTTCGCGTTCGCCGTGTACGCCGCCACCTGGGTGGCCGGGGTGGCGCTCGCCGTCGCAGCGGTCGGCACGGCCCTGACGCTGCAGGTCTCCGGCCGGCTCGCCGACCGGATCGGCCGGCGCCCGCTGGTCATCGGTGGTCTGCTCGTCACGGCCGTCTCGCTCGGCGCGATGGGCCTGAGCCACAGCCTCCTCGTGCTGCTCGTCCTGTCGGTCGTCAGCGGCGTCGGTGCCGGCATGGTCAACCCCGGCCAGCAGGCCACCGTGGCTGACGTCGTCGGCTCCGACCGCGGGGGCGGCAGCGTCCTCGCCGCCTTCCAGATGTCGCAGGACACCGGCGCCATCCTCGGCCCGATCCTCGTCGGCGTGGCCGCGGACGCGTGGGGCTTCGGCTGGGCCTTCGCCCTCACCGGCGTCGTCAGCGTCGTGGCGGTGCTGCCGTGGCTGCGCGCCCGGGAGACCCTCGTGCGCACCGACCGGGCCCCGATCAGCCCGGCCCGAGGCGGTCCCGCGGTATCGACGTGACGGGAGTGGGCGGCATACGTCACTCTTGCGTGCGTGGGCCACCTCGACATCAATGCCATCTCCTTCACCCTGCCCGACGGCAGGCCGCTGCTCGGCAGCGTGTCGCTGCGCGTCGGGGAGGGCGCCAAGGTCGCGCTGATCGGGCCCAACGGCACCGGCAAGACGACCCTGACCCGGATCGTCGCCGGTGACCTCGCCGCCCACGAGGGGGCCGTCACGCGGTCGGGCGGCCTCGGGGTGATGCGCCAGTTCATCGGCCAGGTCCGCGACGAGACGACGGTGCGCGACCTGCTCGTGTCGGTGGCGCCGGAGCGGATCCGGCTCGCCGCGGAGGGGATCGACCGCACCGAGGCCGCGATGATGGAGCGCGACGAGGAGGCCGACCAGATGGCCTACGCCCACGCCCTCGTCGAGTGGGGGGAGGCGGGCGGCTACGACCAGGAGACCCTCTGGGACCAGTGCACGATGGCTGCCCTCGGCATCCCCTACGAGCGGTGCCAGTGGCGGGCCGTGACGACCCTGTCCGGCGGGGAGCAGAAGCGGCTCGTCCTCGAGGCGCTGCTCCGCGGCCCCGAGGAGGTGCTCCTGCTCGACGAGCCCGACAACTACCTCGACGTGCCGACCAAGCGGTGGCTCGAGCAGGCCCTCGTCGCCTCCCCCAAGACGGTGCTGTTCATCAGCCACGACCGGGAGCTGCTCGACCG
>JBDSSS010000217.1:0-13306 GCA_039928615.1 Terracoccus sp.
GCGCAGATCGACTACGGCTTCTACGAGGCCCGGACGACGTTCGGCCGCATCGGCGTCAAGGTCTGGATCTACAAGGGCGACATGACGGCGAAGGAGCTCGCGGCCCAGCAGGCCGCCGCCCCGCGCCAGTCGCGTGGCCCGCGTCGTGACGGCGGTGACCGTCCCAACCGTGCGCGTCGTAATGACCGCAACGAGAGCGCCGGCGCTTCGGCACCGGCCGAGAACGCTGCTGCCGAGGCCAAGGCCCCTGCAGCTGAGAATGAGCAGGCCTGACCATGTTGATTCCCCGTCGAGTCAAGCACCGCAAGCAGCACCACCCCAACCGCCACGGCGCGGCCAAGGGTGGGACCACGATCGCCTTCGGCGACTACGGCATCCAGGCTCTCGAGCCCGCCTACGTCACCAACCGGCAGATCGAGTCGGCTCGTATCGCGATGACCCGTTACATGAAGCGTGGCGGAAAGGTGTGGATCAACATCTACCCCGACCGTCCGCTCACCAAGAAGCCCGCCGAGACCCGCATGGGTTCCGGTAAGGGTTCGCCGGAGTGGTGGATCGCCAACGTCAAGCCGGGCCGTGTCATGTTCGAGCTCTCGGGCGTGACCGAGCCGGTCGCCCGTGAGGCCCTGCGCCTCGCGATGCACAAGCTCCCGATGAAGTGCCGCTTCGTCCAGCGTGAGGGTGGTGACATCTGATGGCAGTCGGAACCAAGGACCTGGCTTCGGAGCAGCTGCGTGGTCTCGACGACACGAAGCTCGCCGACGAGCTGAAGAAGGCCAAGGAAGAGCTGTTCAACCTGCGTTTCCAGTCGGCCACCGGTCAGCTGGACAACCACGGCCGCCTGCGTGCGGTGAAGCGCGACATCGCGCGGATCTACACCGAGATGCGCGAGCGCGAGCTCGGCATCGGCTCCGCCCCCGCTGCCCCGGCCCCGGCCGAGGACAAGCCGGCCAAGGCGAAGAAGGCCGACAAGGCCGAGAAGGCCGACAAGGCCGAGAAGGCCGACAAGGCCGAGAAGGCCGAGAAGAAGGCCAAGAAGGCCGAGAAGGCTGACGCCGAGGAGGCCCAGGCATGAGCGAGCAGAAGGACACCGTGACCACCGAGGAGTCGGAGCGCCACCAGCGCAAGACCCGTCAGGGCTACGTCGTCAGCGACAAGATGGACAAGACCGTCGTCGTCGAGGTCGAGGACCGCGTCAAGCACCCGCTCTACAGCAAGGTCATCCGCCGTACGACGAAGGTCAAGGCGCACGACGAGGCCAACGAGGTCGGCGTGGGTGACCGCGTGCTGATCATGGAGACGCGTCCGCTCTCCGCGACCAAGCACTGGCGCGTCGTCGAGGTCCTCGAGAAGGCCAAGTAGTCCCTCGGGGGGTCTGGCCCTGGCGGGCCTGCCCCCCGAGCTGCCCCCAACCACCCGCGTGGTTGGGAACGCGGCCACTCAGCGCTGACGCGCTGTCTGGTTCGCACCACAGACACAGTTCCATTCAGTTCGGCAAGGCTCACGAAGGATGCGCGCTGTGCGCGGATCTTTCGTGAGAACCAGCACGACGACAGGAGTTAGACAGTGATTCAGCAGGAGTCGCGACTGCGCGTCGCCGACAACACCGGTGCCAAGGAGATCCTCTGCATCCGTGTTCTCGGTGGTTCGGGCCGTCGATACGCCGGCATCGGTGACACCATCGTCGCCACGGTGAAGGACGCCATCCCCGGCGGAAACGTCAAGAAGGGCGACGTCGTCAAGGCGGTCATCGTCCGCACGGTCAAGGAGCGTCGGCGTTCCGACGGCTCGTACATCAAGTTCGACGAGAACGCCGCCGTCATCCTCAAGGCCGACGGCGACCCTCGTGGGACCCGCATCTTCGGCCCGGTGGGCCGTGAGCTGCGCGAGAAGAAGTTCATGAAGATCATCTCGCTCGCCCCGGAGGTGCTGTGAACATGGCGAAGACCACCACGCCCAAGATGAAGATCAAGAAGGGTGACCTCGTCCAGGTCATCTCCGGTCGCACGCAGAAGAACGGCGGCGACCGGGGTAAGCAGGGCAAGGTCATCGCGGTCTACCCCGAGACCCAGCGTGTGCTGGTCGAGGGTGTCAACCGCGTCACCAAGCACGTGAAGGCGGGCGCCACGGCGCGCGGCACGCGTACCGGTGGCCTGACCCACACCGAGGCGGCGATGCACGTGAGCAACGTGGCCGTCGTCGACCCGGAGACGAAGAAGCCGACGCGCATCAAGACGCGCGTCGAGACCGTCGAGCGCGGGGGCCGCCAGAAGGCGTCCCGCGTGCGCGTCGCGGTCACGTCGGACAAGGACCTCTGAGCATGACTGAGACCACCACCACCAGCGGGGCCAAGCCCCGCCTCCAGCAGCGCTACCAGGACGAGATCAAGTCCGGCCTGCTCGAGCAGTTCGGCTACGCGAACGTCATGCAGGTGCCCGGCGTCGTCAAGGTCGTCGTCAACATGGGTGTCGGCGATGCGGCCAAGGACAGCAAGCTCATCGAGGGCGCTGTCAAGGACCTCACCGCGATCACCGGCCAGAAGCCGGTCGTCACCAAGGCACGCAAGTCGATCGCCCAGTTCAAGCTGCGTGAGGGCATGCCGATCGGCGCCCACACAACGCTGCGCGGCGACCGGATGTGGGAGTTCCTCGACCGTCTCGTGACGATCGCCCTCCCGCGCATCCGTGACTTCCGCGGCCTGTCGCCGAAGCAGTTCGACGGCAACGGCAACTACACGTTCGGTCTGACCGAGCAGTCGATGTTCCACGAGATCGACCAGGACAGGATCGACCGCGTCCGGGGCATGGACATCACCGTGGTCACCACGGCGACCAACGATGACGAGGGTCGGGCGCTGCTCAAGCAGCTCGGCTTCCCCTTCAAGGAGAACTGACATGGCCAAGACTGCGCTCGTCAACAAGGCGAACCGGAAGCCGAAGTTCAAGGTCCGCGCGTACACGCGGTGCCAGAAGTGCGGTCGCCCGCACTCGGTGTACCGCAAGTTCGGCCTCTGCCGCATCTGCCTTCGCGAGATGGCACACGCCGGCGAGCTGCCGGGCGTGACCAAGAGCTCCTGGTAGCCCTCGCCCGAGGGAACCGGCCCGCACGGGTCGGCCCCCCGAGCACCCACCGCAGTACTCGCGTGACTCCCAATCAGCAACAGACACCGAAGGTCGGCCCAGCGGCATACACCCCGTTGGTCGAAACCCCGGTGAGGAAGGGCGGAGAGCCCACATGACCATGACTGACCCGATTGCGGACATGCTGACCCGCGTCCGGAACGCCAACTCGGCGCACCACGACGTCGTCTCCATGCCGTACTCCAAGCTCAAGAAGAACATCGCCGAGATCCTCCAGGCGGAGGGCTACATCGCCTCCTGGAAGACCGAGGAGGCCCCGGTCGGCCAGACGCTGACCATCGACCTCAAGTACGGCCCCAACCGGGAGCGCTCCATCGCCGGAGTGCGCCGCGTCAGCAAGCCCGGTCTGCGCGTCTACGCGAAGTCGACGAACCTGCCCAAGGTCCTCGGTGGACTCGGCGTCGCGATCCTGTCGACGTCGACCGGTCTGCTCACGGACCGTCAGGCACACGAGAAGGGCGTGGGTGGGGAAGTCCTCGCCTACGTCTGGTAAGGGGACACTGACATGTCGCGCATCGGACGCCTCCCGGTCTCCATCCCCACCGGGGTGGACATCGACGTCAACGGCCAGGCCATCTCGGTCAAGGGTCCCAAGGGCCAGCTCGGCCTCACGGTCCCGGCCCCCATCACGGTCGAGAAGGGTGATGAGGCCCTCGAGGTCAAGCGCCCCAACGACGACCGCGAGTCACGGTCGCTCCACGGACTGACCCGCTCGCTCATCAGCAACATGGTCCTCGGTGTCACCGAGGGTTACGAGAAGAAGATGGAGATCCACGGCACGGGTTACCGCGTCGCGGCCAAGGGCTCGAACCTCGAGTTCCAGCTCGGGTACTCCCACTCGATCCTCATCGAGGCTCCCGACGGCATCAACTTCGCCGTCGAGAACCCGACCCGCTTCTCGGTGCAGGGCATCGACAAGCAGCTCGTCGGTGAGGTCGCTGCGAACATCCGCAAGCTGCGCAAGCCCGACCCGTACAAGGGCAAGGGCGTTCGCTATGCGGGCGAGCAGATCCGTCGCAAGGTTGGAAAGGCCGGTAAGTAAGCCATGGCAATGATCATCAAGCGCGGCAAGAGCAAGGCAGCCGCCCGTATCCGTCGCCAGGTCCGTGGTCGCAAGAAGATCGCGGGCACCACGACCCGGCCCCGTCTGGTCGTCTCGCGCTCGAGCCGGCACCTCTTCGTCCAGGTCGTCGACGACACCGTCGGCAAGACCGTCGCGTCGGCGTCGACGATGGAGGCCGACCTGCGCAGCTTCGACGGCGACAAGACCGCCAAGGCCAAGAAGGTCGGCGAGCTCGTGGCCGCCCGTGCCAAGGACGCCGGCATCGAGTCCGTCGTGTTCGACCGTGGGGGCAACAAGTACCACGGTCGCGTCGCGGCCATCGCCGAGGGCGCCCGCGAAGGCGGTCTGGCCCTGTGAGCACCTACGTGAACGCAATTGTTGAGATGAGGAACATCTGATGCCCGGACAGCAGCGTCGAGGCGGTGGCGTGGGTGGCCCCGCCACCGGCGGCGAGCGCACCGAGCGCGGGGACCGCCGTGACAACCGCGGTGGCCGCGACAGTCGTGACAGCCGTGAGGACAAGAACCAGTACGTCGAGCGCGTCGTGACCATCAACCGTGTGGCCAAGGTCGTCAAGGGTGGTCGTCGCTTCAGCTTCACCGCCCTCGTCGTCGTCGGCGACGGTGACGGCACGGTGGGTGTCGGCTACGGCAAGGCCAAGGAGGTCCCCGCGGCCATCGCCAAGGGTGTCGAGGAGGCCAAGAAGAACTTCTTCAAGGTTCCCCGCATCCAGGGCACCATCCCGCACCCCGTCCAGGGTGAGGCCGCGGCCGGTGTCGTCATGCTCCGTCCCGCCGCTCCCGGTACCGGCGTCATCGCCGGTGGCCCGGTGCGTGCGGTGCTCGAGTGCGCCGGCATCCACGACGTCCTGTCCAAGTCGCTCGGCTCGGACAACCCCATCAACATCGTGCACGCCACGGCCCAGGCCCTGCGTGACCTCGAGCGCCCCGAGTCCGTCGCTGCCCGTCGTGGCAAGACGCTCGAGGAGGTGGCCCCGGCCGCCATGCTCCGGGCCCGTGCGGCCGGCATGGCCGAGGCTGCTGCGAAGGCAGGTGCCTGATGGCCCGTCTCAAGGTGACCCAGACCCGTTCGGAGATCGGCGGCAAGCAGAACCAGCGTGACACGCTGCGCAGCCTCGGTCTGAAGCGCATTGGCGACGTCGTCGTCAAGGAGGACCGTCCCGAGATCCGCGGGATGGTCAAGACGGTCACGCACCTCGTGGCCGTCGAGGAGGTTGACTGACCATGGCTGACAACGCCAAGACCACCAAGGCAGACAAGGCCGCCACCAGCGGCGAGTCGGCCCTCAAGGTCCACCACCTGCGTCCCGCCCCGGGAGCCAAGACCGCCAAGACCCGCGTGGGTCGCGGTGAGGGCTCCAAGGGCAAGACCGCCGGTCGTGGCACCAAGGGCACCAAGGCCCGCTACCAGGTGCCGGAGCGCTTCGAGGGCGGCTCGATGCCGATGCACATGCGCCTCCCGAAGCTGCGCGGGTTCAAGAACCCGTTCCGCACCGAGTACCAGGTCGTGAACCTCGACCGCCTGCAGCTGCTCTTCCCGGAGGGTGGGCAGGTCTCCGTGGACGACCTCGTCGCGAAGGGGGCCGTCCGTGACGGTCACCTCGTCAAGGTGCTCGGCACCGGCGAGATCTCCGTCGCGGTGCAGATCGAGGCGCACAAGTTCTCGGCCTCCGCCAAGGAGAAGATCGAGGCCGCCGGCGGTTCCGTCAAGGACCTCACCGCAGGCGAGTGAGCCACCCACACGACGTGTGAGACAGCGCCCCGAGCGCCTTGCGCGGCGACCGACATCACGTCGGTCATCGCAGGAGGATGCTCGGGGCGCTCTGTCTGTGCGTTAACCTTCCACGGATTGCATGACCAGACGCCGCGCCCCGAGCGCGGCCACCAGGAGGACCAGTGCTTGCCGCTTTCGTTCGCGCGTTCCGGACCCCGGACCTGCGCAAGAAGCTGCTCTTCACGCTCGGCATCATCGCGTTGTTCCGGCTGGGCTCCCACGTGCCCACCCCGGGCGTCAGCTACGCCCTCGTGCAGAACTGTCTCGACGCGCAGAAGACGACGGGCGGCAGCGACCAGAGCGGGTTCCTCAACCTCGCGAACCTCTTCAGCGGTGGGGCCTTGCTCCAGCTGTCGGTCTTCGCGCTCGGGATCATGCCGTACATCACGGCGAGCATCATCATCCAGCTGCTCACGGTCGTCATCCCCCGCTTCGAGGCGCTCAAGGAGGAGGGGCAGTCGGGTCAGACCAAGCTGACCCAGTACACCCGCTACCTCACGATCGGCCTCGCGATCCTCCAGTCGGCGACGCTCGTCACCTTCGCCCGCAACCCCTCGAGCCTCTTCGGCGCCGGGTGCGACTCGATCATGACGGACACCTCGACGGTCACCATCCTCATCATGGTGCTGACCATGACCGCGGGCACGGGCCTGATCATGTGGTTCGGCGAGCTGATCACCGATCGCGGTATCGGCAACGGCATGTCGCTGATGATCTTCACCTCCATCGCCGCCGGCTTCCCCGCCTCGCTGTGGTCGATCAAGGAGAACAAGGGCTGGGGCACCTTCCTCGGCATCCTCATCATGGGGATCTTCGTCATCGCGGCCGTCGTCTTCGTCGAGCAGTCCCAGCGCCGGATCCCGGTCCAGTACGCCAAGCGGATGGTCGGCCGGAAGATGTACGGCGGCACCTCGACCTACATCCCGCTCAAGGTCAACATGGCCGGTGTCATCCCCGTCATCTTCGCCTCGTCCCTGCTCGCGCTGCCCGGCCTCATCGCCCAGTTCAACACCAAGGCCGACGGCACCGGCCCGGCGTGGAGCCAGTGGGTGCGTGACAACCTCGTCCGCGGCGACCACCCCGTCTACATGCTCCTCTACGTCGCGCTCATCCTCTTCTTCACCTTCTTCTACGTCTCCATCACGTTCAACCCGACCGAGGTCGCGGACAACATGAAGAAGTACGGCGGCTTCATTCCGGGCATCCGGGCCGGACGACCGACGGCGGAGTACCTCAACTACGTCCTCACCCGGATCACGGTCCCGGGCGCGATCTACCTGGCGCTCGTCTCGCTGATCCCGCTCATCGCCCTCGTCCTCGTCGGCGCGAACCAGAACTTCCCGTTCGGTGGCACCTCGATCCTCATCGTCGTCGGTGTCGGACTCGAGACGGTGAAGCAGATCGAGGCGCAGCTCCAGCAGCGCCACTACGAAGGGTTCCTCCGCTGATGCGACTCATCATTCTCGGCCCGCCCGGCGCGGGGAAGGGCACGCAGGCGGCGCACATCGCCGAGCGACTGTCCATCCCCGCGATCTCGACCGGCGACATCTTCCGGTCCAACATCAAGAACAAGACCGAGCTCGGCCAGAAGGTCGAGGCGATCCTGTCCGCCGGCGGCTACGTTCCCGACGAGGTGACCAACGAGATCGTCGAGGACCGCCTCACGTGGGACGACGCCACCGACGGCTTCCTGCTCGACGGCTACCCGCGCACCGCGGGCCAGGTCGAGGCGCTCGAGGCGATGCTCGCCAAGGGTGACCACGCGCTCGACGCCGTGCTGGAGCTGACCGTCGACGAGGACGCCGTCGTTGAGCGGCTGCTCAAGCGCGCGGAGACCGAGGGCCGCTCCGACGACACCGAGGACGTCATCCGCGAGCGTCAGGCCATCTACCGCCGCGAGACGGCGCCGCTGGCCCAGCACTACGACTCCGCCGGGCTGCTCGTCCAGGTGGATGGCATGGGCGAGGTCGACGAAGTCACCGACCGGATCATCGCCGCGCTGCCCGAGCACGGCTGAGCGCTCACCCCGATGTTCGGACGCAAGAAGCTCCCGGGACGCACCGACGAGCAGCTCCTCCTCATGCGTGAGGCGGGACTGCTCGTGGGGCGCACCCTCGAGATGCTCCGGGGCGAGGTGCGGCCCGGCCGCACGACGCTCGAGCTCGACGGGCTCGCCGAGGCGTTCATCCGTGACCACGGCGGCGTGCCGAACTTCCAGCTCGTCCCGGGCTATGCCCACACGCTCTGCACGAGTGTCAACGACGAGGTCGTGCACGGCATACCGGCCGGCCGGGTGCTTCGCGAGGGGGACCTGCTCTCGATCGACTGTGGCGCCGAGGTGGCGGGGTGGAACGGCGATGCCGCCTTCTCCGTCATCGTCGGTGGCGACGAGGCGGGACGGCCCGAGGACCTCGCGCTGATCGCCGCGACGCAGGAGAGCCTCTACGCGGGCATCGCCGCGATGACGGTCGGCGGCCGGCTCTACGCGGTGGGCGACGCCGTCGAGGAGAGCATCGAGGCGGCTGCCGCGCGTGACGGCCTGACCTACGGGATCATCGACGAGTATGTCGGGCACGGCATCGGCACCGAGATGCACATGGACCCCCAGATCCCGAACTACCTCGTCGGTGAGACCGGACCCAAGCTCGTCGACGGCTTCACCGGCGCGATCGAGCCGATGGTGACGCTCGGCGGCATCGACACGCGGGTGCTGGACGACGACTGGACCGTCGTCACCGCCGACGGCACGAGGGCTGCCCACTGGGAGCACTCGGTGGCGGTCCGTGCCGACGGCCTGTGGATCCTCACCGCCGTCGACGGGGGCGAGGCCGCGCTCACCGCCCGCGGCGCCGCCTGGGCCCCGCTGACCTGACCCGACCCGACCCGACCCGACCTGACGTGACCGGAGCCGCGGGGGCGGCGAGCCCCTGTGGCCGCGCACGGCGTACCGTCGGGCGGGTGAACCTTCCGCACTCCGCCCCCAGCACCCAGGGCGTCGACGCCTCCGGCCTGCTCGCCTTCATCTCTGCCGTGCGCGAGCACGACCTCGACCTCCACGGCCTCGAGGTCGCCCGCCACGGGCACGTCATCGCGCAGGGGTGGGTGCGGCCGTATGCCGCTGACCGCGCCCAGCTGGTCTACTCCCTCTCCAAGACGCTCACCGCCACGGCGGTCGGCCTGCTCGTCCAGGAGGGGCGGCTCGGTCTCGACGACCTCGTCCTCGACCACCTGCCGGAGGTGGACCGCGAGGGGCTCGACGAGCACTGGTCGCGGGTGCGGGTCCGGCACTGCCTGTCGATGACGGTCGGACACGAGACCGACGCGTGGGCGCAGGTCGTCGACCGGTCCGACTTCTCGGCCGTCCGTGGCTCTGATGACTGGCTGGCCCGCGCCCTCGCGACCCGGCCCACGGCCGAGCCCGGGACGGTGTTCGCCTACAACCAGGTCGCCACCTACCTGCTGTCGGTCATCGTGGGGCGGCTCGGTGGGGGCGTCCGCGAGGTGCTGCGCCCGCGCGTGCTCGACCCGCTGGGGATCGGCGAGGTGCTCTGGCACACCGACCCGCAGGGCCGCGAGCTCGGCTTCAGCGGGGCGCACCTGCGCACGGGAGACGTGCTCGCCCTCGCGCAGCTCTACCTCGACGGCGGGGTCTGGCAGGGCGAGCGCCTCCTCGAGACGGCGTGGGTGGATGAGGCGACCGTCGCCTTCGGCCCGCTCAACGAGGACCCCGGTGCCGGGGCCGACTGGCGGCGTGGCTACGGCTACTCCTTCTGGATGCAGCAGGTCGGTTTCCGCGGCGACGGCGCCTACGGCCAGTTCCTCGTCGTGCTGCCCGAGCACGACGTCGCCATCGCGATCACCTCCGAGCACGAGCGGATGCAGACGATGCTCGACCTGCTCTGGGAGCACGTCGTGCCGGCCCTGGACCGCCCGGGTTCACCGGCGGACGACGAGGCCCTCGCACGGGCGCTGGCTGGGCTGGCCCTCGAGCCGCTCGCCGGGGCCGCCATCGGCCCGGACGCCGCCGAGCTGAGCCGCTCCGAGGCGAGCACGCTGTCCTCGGCCTACACGGCGGTCTCCGTGACCCGCGAGGGCGCCGGCCACGTCGTCTCCCTGCACCGGGGCGAGGACCGGCTGCCGGTCGCCGTCGGGGCGGGGGAGTGGCTGCCGTCCGTCCTCGTCGCCGAGGGGTGGTCGCTGCCCGTCGTCGCGAGCGGGGGCTGGGTCGACGAGGGCACCTTCCGGGCCGAGGTGCGGGTCATCGAGACCCCGCACTCCTTCACGCTCGAGGCCCGGGTCGGTGACGGCGAGGTCGACCTCGTGTGGCGGATGGTCCCGCTGATGGGCCGGGACCCGTTCGGCCTCGCGGCCCGGCGGGCCTGACCCTCCCGGACCGAGCGCCTCAGTCGAGGACGTCGCCGGAGAGCGTCCCGGCGCGGCCACCCACGTGGACGACGAGCCGCTCGGCGACGACACGGGCGTTGGCCCGCAGGACCTCCAGGGGCACCCGGGGGAGGTTCTCCTCCCAGTCGAGCAGGGGCGACCCGCGCAGTTGGAGCACGCGCGTCGGGCGACCGAAGAAGAACAGGTGCAGGTGCGCACCCCCGTCGCCGTACTTGGCCAGCTGCACCCGGCCGACGGACGGCACGTGCTCGACGGCGTCCGACACCGCCACGACGAGCTGTCCCATCTCCGCGGCCAGGGCGCTCGGCAGGGTCGGCAGGTCGTGGTGGTCGCGCGGCCCGAGCACGAGCATGACGGGCAGACCGGTGTCCGACCCGAGCCGGAGCGTCCACCGCTCGTTGCTCCAGACGAGGTTGCCGTCGTCCTCGGGCACCTCGTCGAGCTCGCCGGCCGCCGACGCGGCGCACCAGCAGTCCGACGGGGTCTCCCCGCGGCGGGCCGGCTCCTCGTCGGCGAGCGGCCGCAGGGGCTTGAGCCGGAGGCTGTCGATCTCGTAGGGGTAGATGTCCCACCCGGGCATCTCCGTCACGGCGACGGGTAGGCGGTGCTCGTCGTCAGCGGCGTCGACGATCCGCGCGTAGTAGGCCTCGATGCTCTCCGGCTCGTCCATCCAGCCAGTATGCCGAGGGGCGGGCCGAGCGGCCCAGCGCCCCTCGGTCGATTTCTCGTATGCCGTGCACTCGCGTAGTCTTGTCCGTTGGGTGTCGAGTGTCCCGATGCCTTGCTCCACCACGCTCCACAGAGACACACCGAGGCCGCCCCAATCCCGGGTCGGCCGCAGCATGGATTGACGGAGGATATGGCCAAGAAGGACGGTGTCATCGAGATCGAGGGCACGATCGTCGAGGCTCTCCCGAACGCAATGTTCCGGGTCGAGCTGAGCAACGGTCACAAGGTTCTCGCGCACATCTCGGGCAAGATGCGACAGCACTACATCCGGATCCTCCCCGAGGACCGGGTTGTCGTCGAGCTCTCGCCCTATGACCTGACCCGCGGTCGGATCGTTTTCCGTTACCGCTGACGGCACGAGCCGCGGGGCGACCCGGGGCACGAGCACGAAGCTCCAGCACATGATGACCAACCAGCACCTGCCGGTCGGGGGCCCGATCCGGGTCCGCGATGGCAGGGGCGCGATCTGAAGACAGCAGGCAGATGAAGGTTCAGCCGAGCGTCAAGAGGATCTGCGACAAGTGCAAGGTGATTCGCCGCAACGGGCGCGTCATGGTGATCTGCGAGAACCTGCGCCACAAGCAGCGCCAGGGCTGAGCAGAGCACCACACCTCGCCGTCGACAGGACTTCGACAGCACGCCACATGCATCACGCAGCACCCGGCCCCTGATGACGACTCATCGAGTCGCGCAGGACGTCACCCCCGGCACGGAGGCCGGGGACCGGTGGTCCGTTCGGACCGTGAAACCGGATCGGTGACTGCTCCAGACCTCCGTGAAAACGAATCAGGAGAACCACCAACATGGCACGTCTTGTTGGAGTCGACCTTCCGCGCGAGAAGCGCGTCGAGGTCGCACTGACCTACATCTTCGGTGTCGGTCGCACCCGTTCCACAGAGGCGCTGGTCGCGACCGGCGTCAACCCCAACACCCGCGTCAAGGACCTCGGTGAAGCCGAGCTCGTTGCGCTTCGTGACTTCCTCGAGGGCAACTACCGCCTCGAGGGTGACCTGCGCCGTGAGGTGCAGGCCGATATCCGCCGCAAGGTCGAGATCGGCTCCTACCAGGGTCTTCGTCACCGTCGTGGTCTTCCGGTGCACGGACAGCGCACCAAGACCAACGCGCGCACCCGCAAGGGCCCGAAGCGCACCGTGGCCGGCAAGAAGAAGGCCAAGTGACCCTGACGGATCCGCTCGCGGCATCCGTACGGTCCCACCGAACTCGTTTCTGACGTAGGAGAAAAATGCCTCCCAAGGCTCGCGCGACGAAGGTTCGTCGCAAAGAGAAGAAGAACATCGCCCACGGGCACGCTCACATCAAGAGCACGTTCAACAACACCATCATCTCGATCACGGACCCCCAGGGCGCTGTGATCGCGTGGGCCTCCGCCGGCCAGGTCGGCTTCAAGGGCTCGCGCAAGTCCACCCCGTTCGCCGCCCAGATGGCTGCCGAGGCCGCCGCCCGCCGCGCCATGGAGCACGGCATGAAGAAGGTCGACGTCTTCGTCAAGGGCCCGGGCTCCGGTCGCGAGACCGCGATCCGTTCCCTGACCGCCACCGGCCTCGAGGTCGGCGCGATCAGCGACGTCACGCCCACGCCGCACAACGGCGTCCGCCCGCCCAAGCGCCGTCGCGTCTGACCGCCCCGAGACCAGGAAGAAGAGATAACACATGGCTCGGTACACCGGCCCGATCACCAAGAAGTCCCGCCGTCTCAAGATGGACCTCGTCGGCGGCGACAAGAACTTCGAGCTCCGTCCCTTCCCGCCCGGCCAGCACGGCCGTCGCCGGATCCAGGAGAAGGAGTACCTGACCCAGCTCCAGGAGAAGCAGCGTGCCCGCTTCGCCTACGGCGTCATGGAGAAGCAGTTCGTCCGCTACTACAAGGAAGCGGCCAAGCGTCCCGGCAAGACCGGTGAGAACCTCCTCACCATCCTCGAGTCGCGTCTCGACAACGTGATCTACCGCGCGGGCCTGGCCCGCACGCGTCGTCACTCCCGTCAGCTCGTCAGCCACGGCCACTTCGAGGTCAACGGCCGTCGCGTCGACGTCCCGAGCTACCGGGTCGAGCAGTACGACATCATCACCGTGCGCAAGCAGTCGGTCGAGAGCTTCCCGATCGAGCTGGCCCGCCAGACGTTCGGCGAGCGCCCGATCCCCGCGTGGATGCAGGTCGTC
>JBDSSS010000218.1:0-4641 GCA_039928615.1 Terracoccus sp.
CTCGGCGCGGGTGAGCCGTCCGCGCTCGGCGAAGGCCCGCAGGACGTGCTCGTCGCTCAGGCTCCGGAGCAGGTCGAGGGAGGGCTTGGCGGCGGACACGGGCCGCAGTCTAGTAAGGACTCTTGCCGTGGTCGCAGAGACGGCGCTATCGTCTCTCCATCCAGTAAGGAGTCCTCATCAAAGGAGCAGGGATGACCCCCACGACGGCGCAGGCCGCGCAGACCACCATCGAGGACGCGCCGCTCGACCGGCCCGACCTGCCCCACTGGGAGCAGACGCCGGAGGACCTGCCGGCGGCCATCCGCGAGGTCAAGGACGCGTTGCGAGCGCGAATCGAGGCCTCCGGCCGGACCGTCGCGGAGGTCTTCGCCGTGATCGAGGCGCGCGTCCGCGAGCAGGTGGAGCAGATCGCCGCGGCCCGGACGGCCGGGGAGCCGGTCTGGCCGGTCCTCGACTACGAGGACATCGCCGACGGCACGGTCAGCGCCGAGGAGGTCGAGCGGCTCTCCCGTCGCGGGTGCCTCGTCGTGCGGGGCCACTTCCCCCACGAGCAGGCCACCGGGTGGGACGCCGAGATCGTCGACTACGTCGAGACCAACCGCTTTTTCGAGACCTACCGCGGTCCCGGCGACGACTTCTTCGGCAGCGTCGGGTCCACGCCGGAGATCTACCCCGTCTACTGGTCAGCGCCGCAGATGCAGGCGCGCCAGAGCGAGCGGATGGCGACGGTCCAGTCCTTCCTCAACAGCCGCTGGCGCAGCGAGTCCGACGGCGTCCAGTGGTTCGACCCCGACCGCGACTCCCTCTACCCCGACCGGATCCGCCGCCGCCCGCCCGGCGCGGACTCGGCCGGACTGGGCACGCACCTCGACCCCGGCACCCTCGACCTGTGGATGACGCAGGCCTACCAGCAGGCCTTCCGGCACCTCTTCGACGGCTCGATCGAGAGCTATGACCCGTGGGACGCCGCGCACCGCACCGCCGGGCCGCAGTACCCGGGCTCGACGATGTGCTCCGCCTTCCGCACCTTCCAGGGATGGGTGGCGCTCTCGGACATGGACCACGACCAGGGCGTGCTGCACACCGTGCCGATCCCCGAGGCAATGGCCTACCTGCTGCTCCGGCCGCTGCTCGACGACGTGGCCGACGACGACATGTGCGGCGTGACCGTGGGTCAGGTCTTCCCCGCCAACCAGACGTGGCACCCCCTGCTCATGGAGGCGCTGTCCGGCATCCCCGACGTGCGTGCCGGCGACTCCGTCTGGTGGCACTGCGACATGATCCACAGCGTCGCCCCGGTGACCGACCAGCAGGGCTGGGGCAACGTCATGTACATCCCGGCAGCGCCGTGGTGCCCTCGCAACGAGGCGTATGCCGCTGACGTCCGTGCGGCGTTCGCCACCGGTTCCAGCCCGGGCGACTTCCCGCAGGAGGACTACGAGCGGGACTGGACCGGACGCTTCGGCCCGGACGACCTCAACCAGACCGGTCGCCGCGGACTGGGGCTCGACGCATAACGGACGACCCTGGCCGTCAGCGGCGGGTCTCTGCGATGAGCAGGTCTGCGAGCACCTCGGGAACGGTGACCTGGGGCCAGTGGCCGGAGTCGATGTCGACGAGCTCGAGGTGTCGGGCCCGGGCCAGCTCTGGCAGCTCTCCCTCGTCGATCCAGGCCCGGAGCTCGTCCGGTGAGAACTCCGGGCAGATCGCCGTCGCCGGCACGTCCTGGCGGCGGTCGTCGGACAGGTGGACCGTGCCGGTCATCACCCCGAGCGGGGTCGGGACGAAACCCTCGAGCAGGCGCTGCTTCGTCGCGTCGTCGATGTCGCGGCTGTCCGGGCCCTCGAAGGCGTCCCACCCCGGGAAGGGCACCCCGTCGCCGTCGGCCTCGAGCCCGCGCATGAACTGCTCCCCGTCGGCGGAGGGGAACCCCCCGATGTAGACGACGCGAGCGACCTCCTCGGGCCGGGCGTCGACGGCGCAGGCGACGAGCGCGCTCGCTGCGGAGTGGCCGACGAGCAGCACCGGGCCACCCGAGGCATGGGCCGCGTCGACCGCGGCCACGACCGCGGCCACGTGGTCCTCCAGCGTGATGGCCGACCGGTCTGACTGCGGTGACTCGAGACCGGGCAGGGTCAGCGCGGTCACCTCGTGACCGGCCGCGCGCAGCCGCTCGGCCACCGGGTCCCACGACGCGCCGTCGAGCCAGAGCCCGGGAACCAGGACGATCTCCATGCCAACCTCCACCACGCGTGACGTTCAGGATCGGACACCACGCTAGACCGGCGCACCGACAGAGAGGGGGCAAAGTCCCCCGTCGGCTCCGCTACCGGAGGGCGTCGGCGATCATCCGGTGGCCCTGCGCCTCGAAGGCCTCGTCGCCGACCCGATGGGCCCACGCAGCCGTCCCGATGGCCTCGCGCACCCGGGTCCGGTGCCACGCCTCGGGCTCACGCGGGTCGGACCCGTAGCCGTCGAGGAACGCCGCCTCGAGGGTCGGGTCGCGGCGGAAGTCCTGAGCGGCCAGCCGGGTGAGGTCGGTCATCGCGGGGCGCAGGGCGGCCCGGCCCAGGTCGATGACCCGCACCTCGCCGTCGTGCGCGAGCCAGTTGCGAGGCTGCCAGTCGCCGTGGGTCGGCACGGTCACCGTCGGCGGCGTCTCCCATCCGGAGATCTCGTCCCTCAGCCGCCCGGCGACGTCGGGTGCGATCCGGTGCGGCCCGGACAGCCACGCCAGCGCCTTGTCGTTCTCCCGCTGCTCGTGCGCATCGTCGAGCTCCCTCGTCTGGCCGTGCAGGGCCGACAGCAGCTCCCCCGCCTGCCGGTAGGTGTCGGGGTCGTCGGCCGCCCCGGTCCCGAGCACGAGCTCACCGGGGAGGAACCGCGTCACGAGGACCTTCGCCTCCGCGTCGGCGAGCTCGAGCAGGGGCGCGCGGCCGACGTCCGTCCACGGCCGCAGCCAGTGGCGGTGGGCGTGGACCTCCCGGGCGATGTGGGTGTCGTCGGGTCCACCGGCCTTGACGATGAACCGGGCTCCCCCCGAGACAATCTCGAGGACCGTCGTCGCCACGAGGCCCCAGCCGTGGTCCCGCACGACCTCTGCACCCGGCAGCCACAGAGCCAGCAGACGTCGCTGGTCGATCGTGAGGGACCCGAGGGCGTCGGTCATCCGGGGAGCATAGGACGTGAGCGGCATACGCGCACGATGCTCAGCGGTCGTGCCAGGCCAGCACCCGCAGCGCCTGAAGGGTGACCCACCGGCTCGGTTGACCGGGACCGTCCTCGAGGTCGAACCACGCCTGGCCGGAGTGGACGCGGTCGAGCAGCCATCGGCCGTCGGGCTGCCGCTTGCCGCGAACGACCTCGACCGCCTCGTCGAGCCGGGGGTCCGGGTCGCCCCCGACCCGGCGGAAGTGGTCGAGGCCGCGCAGCACGTCATGGTGCCAGCGTTGCGGCGAGGCGAGCTCGAGGAAGCGGTCGGCGGCGATCTCACCGGTCGACCTGCGGCGGAAGAGCCCCCGCTCAAGCAGGTACTCCTCCCCCTGTCGGCGGGCGGTGGCGACCTCGACCTCTCCCCCGCGCCGTTCGTACTCGAGCAGTCCCTCGACGACACAGGTCGTCGAGTCGAAGGACGAGACGGTCGATCCGTTCTCGGCCTCGCAGTTCCAGCCGCCGTCACCCTGCTGATCCGACAACAGGCCCGCGGCGAGGGCGTCGACGTCGGCGCCGAAGTAGGCACCGATCGCGAGCGTGCGGCCGTTGATGCAGGCCTCCACCTCGCCGTCGAAGAAGGCCTGACCGTCGTGCTCCCAGCGACAGCTCTCGGTCACGAGCGCCGTCGTCTCCCGCGCCGAGGGTGAGTCCGGGTCGAGGCCCAGGTCGCGGAGCAGCTGGAGGGTCGGCAGCGTGGAGGTCCACGGCTGACCGTCGGAGAAGTCCGGCTGGATCCCGGCGCGCCAGTCGTCGGCGACCCGGCGCGGGAAGCAGGCGCCGCCGTCCCACTGCCCGTCGGGGTCGCGGGCCGCCAGCAGGCGAGCGCCCCATCCCTCGGTCTCGACGCGCGCCCGCTCCGCCGCCACCTCGGCGGGGGACGCTCCGGTCAGGTCGGCCAGCACCTGCCACCGCACACTTGGATCACCCTCGAGCAGCCAGTCCACGACGTCCATGACGGACAAGGCTAGGCGCCGGCGTGGCCCCGTGGTGGGGACGACGGCGGTGACCTCGTGACCGATCCGTACCCTTGCGGGTATGTAACTTATCGGGTAGATTTCTGCCATGGACGCCGTGCTGCAGGCCCTCGCCGACCCGAGCCGTCGGACGGTTCTGCAGATCCTCCGGGACCATCCGGCGAGCGCCGGCGAGCTGGCCGACGCCCTGCCCATCGCCCGGCCGGGGGTGTCCCGCCACCTGCGGGTCCTCCGGGAGGCCGGCCTCGTCGAGGTCCGACCGGACGGCCAACACCGGATCTACAGCCTCCGCCCGGAGGCGCTCGTCGAGGTGGACGAGTGGCTGGCGGACTACCGCGCGCTCTGGCAGAACCGGCTGGACGCGCTACACACCGAGATCGCACGAGGGAAGAAGGAACGCAGATGAAGGTCAAGGGCACGATGCGAGCGCTCGACGAGACACGTGGCGCGGTGC